>DASXKA010000275.1:0-16809 GCA_036497085.1 Steroidobacteraceae bacterium
CAGACCAAGGAATTCGACGCCACCAAGGAATGCAACTTCGCGATTGCGCCGCCCGGCATCGGGCGCTTTCGTGTCAGTGCCTTCGTGCAGCAGGCGGCCGTCGGCTGCGTCATCCGCCTGATCAACGCCAAGATCCCGACCTTCGAGGAGCTCGACCTGCCGCCGGTACTCAAGGAGGTCGTGCTCTCCAAGCGCGGGCTGGTCATCATCGTGGGCGGTACCGGCTCGGGTAAGTCCACGACTCTTGCCACCATGGTCGGCTACCGCAACGAGAAGACCCGCGGCCACATCGTCACCATCGAGGACCCGGTCGAGTACGTCCACCCTCACAAGGGCTGCGTCATCACGCACCGCGAGGTGGGGGTCGACACCGACTCGTGGCACAACGCGCTCAAGAACACCCTGCGCCAGGCGCCGGACGTGATCCTGATCGGCGAGATCCGCGACCGCGAGACCATGGAGTACGGCATCCAGTTCTCCGAGACCGGCCACCTGGTGCTCGCCACGCTGCACGCCAACAGCGCCAACCAGGCGCTCGACCGCGTCATCAACTTCTTCCCGGACGAGCGGCGCGATCAGCTGCTCATGGACCTGTCGCTCAATATCCGCGCCCTGGTGTCGCAGCGGCTGGTGCCGCGCGAAGCGGGGGTCGGGCGCATCGCGGCGATGGAGATCATGCTGAACTCGCCGCTGATCCAGGACCTGATCTTCAAGGGCGAGGTGGCCAAGATCAAGGACGTGATGTCGCGCTCGACCCGGCTCGGCATGAAGACCTTCGACCAGGCGTTGTTCGAGCTGTACGAGACCGGCTTCATCTCCTACGAGGACGCGCTGCGCAACGCCGACTCCAAGAACGAGCTGCGGCTGCGCATCAAGCTCGAGGGCAAACGCGAGGTGAAGACCATCGACGACGGCGCGGCGCTGCAGGTCGTCGAGGAAGATCACGGGCGTAGCCTGTGATGCCGGTCAAGGAGGCGAAGGCGCAGCCCCTGGAGACCGCGACCGGGACGCAGGTGGCTCTGGCGGGCGGCGAAGCCCTGGCGGCGGTCACGCCGAGCGCCGGTCATCCGACGCTCAACACCAAGCCGCTCTTCAAGCTGATGGTGGAGAAGAAGGCATCGGACCTGTTCTTCACCCCCAACGCTCCCATCAAGATCAAGATCGAGGGGCAGATCCTGCCGGTCAACCGCCAGGTGCTGACTCCCGAGACCGTGCGGCAGACGGCCTTCGCCCTCATGTCGCCGGAGCAGCGCGAGTACTTCACGCACGAGCTCGAGCTCGACTTCGCGGTGTCCGAGCCCGGCCTCGGGCGCTTCCGTGTCAACGTCTTCATGCAGCGCGGCTACCCGGCGATGGTGATGCGCTACATCACCGCCGACATGCCGCGGCTCGATGCGCTCGGGCTTCCCGACGTGTGCTCCGACCTGGTGCAGTTGAAACGCGGACTCGTCCTCATGGTGGGCGCCACTGGCTCCGGCAAGTCGACCACGCTCGCAGCGATGATCAATCACCGCAACGAGACCTCCTCCGATCATATCGTCACCATCGAGGACCCGATCGAGTTCCTGCACACCAACAAGCGCTCGATCATCAATCAGCGCGAGGTCGGGCTCGACACCAAGTCGTACGCGCGCGCGCTGCGCGGCGTGGTGCGCGCCGCACCGGACGTGATCCTGATCGGCGAGATCCGCGATCGCGAGAGCATGGAGGCGGCGATCAATCTCGCCGGCACCGGCCACCTGGTGCTCGCCACCATGCACGCCAACAACTGCGCCGAGTCGCTCGACCGCATCATCAACATGTTCCCGCGCGAGCAGCACAACCAGATCTTCCTCGACCTGTCGCAGTACCTGCGCGCCATCATGGCGCAGCGCCTCGTCATGGGCGCCGACAACCGGCGCCTCGCCGCGCTCGAGGTGATGCTCAACACCCCGCACATCCAGACGCTGGTCAAGAAGGGCGACGTGGTGGCGATCAAGGAGGCGATCGGCGCGAGCGGCGAGCGCGGCATCCAGAGCTTCGACCTCGCGCTCTACAACCTCTACCGTGGCGGGCGCGTGGCGCTGGAAGAGGTGCTCACCAACGCCGACTCGCGCGCCAATCTCGAGGCGAAGATCAACTTCGGTTAGAAGACGCTGTAAGCGTCGAACACCGGCCCGTCGACGCACACGCGCTTCATCGCCGGACCTTCCGCAGTCCGCACCTGCACCGTGCAGCCGGCGCAGCCACCCACCGCGCACGCCATGAACTCCTCGAGCGACACCTGGCAGGGCACGCGGTAGCGGCGCGCGAGCTGCGCGGTCACTTCCAGCATCGGCGTCGGCCCGCAGGCGAAGATCTCGACTTCGCCGAGCTCCGTGGGCCCTAGGGACTTGAGCCAGGCGTCGGCGAGCTGCGTGACGAAACCGGGGAAGCAGCCCGGAAGGTCCGAGCGGCTCGCGAGCCGGCTCGGCACGCCCCACCCATCGAGCAGCGGCATCGCCGCGATCGTACCGTCGGGAATTCCGGGGACGATGAGGGTCGAGGGCTTGGATCGGAACGGAAACGGGATCTCGGACCCCATGACCACCAGCGGCTTCCAGGCGACGGCGGCGCGCTCGGCAGCTGCGGCCTGGTGCAGCCGCTCGGCGAGGAACACCATCGGCGGAATGCCGACGCCGCCGCCGATCAGCAGCGTACGCGGGCGCTCGGGATGCGGCACGAAGGGGCGGCCGATGGGCCCGAGCACGCTCACAGTGTCGCCCGCCTTGCGCGCGGCGAGCGCGTGCAGGCCCGAGCCCATTATCTTGTAGAGCAGCTCGATCCAGCCGGCGCCGGCGTCGGCCCGCATGATCGACAGCGGCCGGCGCATCGGGATGGCCGCATCGCAGGTCAGGTGCGCGAAGCTGCCGGGCCCGGCATTCGCGGCGCACTTCGGCGCCGCCACGCGCAGCACGAATTGCCCGGCGTCATAGGCCAGCTGAGAGATGACGCGCGCCTGCTCGAGGAAGATGGTGCCGCGGTGGGTGGAGGTCATCGCGCTCGGCCCGCGCTCAGGGAATCACTCATGCGCACCCCGCGCACCCAACACGTCGGCCAGCACCGCCATGCGCACCGCGACACCATTGCGCACCTGATCGCGGATCACCGACTGCGGCCCGTCGGCCACCTCGGAGGCGATCTCGATGCCGCGGTTCATGGGCTGCGGATGCATCACGATCGCGTCGGGGCGTGCAAGGGCCAGCCGCTCCGGGGTGAGGCCCCAGGCTGCGAAATACTTCTCGCCGTCCGGCACGTCGGCATCGCCGAAGCGCTCCTTCTGGATGCGCAGCATCATGATGGCGTCGACGCCCTCCAGGCCCCTGGCGATCGACCTGAAACGCGTGCAGCCCTCGAACTCATCCGCCGCAGGCATGAGCGCCGCGGGGCCGACCAGGCGCAGGTCCGCTACCCCGAGCGCGCGCAGCGCATGCCACGCCGAGCGCGCTACGCGCGAGTGGCGGATGTCGCCGACGATCGCCACCGCGAGGCCGGCGAAGCGCTGCTTGCGCTGATAGATGGTGAGCGCATCGAGCAGGCCCTGCGTCGGATGCGAGACGTGCGCCTCGCCTGCCGACAGCACACTCACGTGCGGCGCCACGTGCCCGGCCACGAGTCCCGGCACGCCCGCCTCGGCGTCGCGGATCACGAGCGCGTCGACGTGCAGGGCCTGCAGCGTGTACACGGTGTCGAGCATGCTCTCGCCCTTGACGCGCGATGACAGCTGCACCTCGAGGTTGACGGCCTCGGCGCCGAGACGCTTGGCCGCGAGCTCGAAACTGACGCGGGTGCGGGTCGAGGGCTCGGTGAAGAGATTGGCGACCGTGAAGCCGGCGAGCGCCTGACTGCGCGGCGGCTTCTCGCCGAGCGGCCGGACGAAGGTCTGCGCGCGGTCCAGCAGCCGCTCGATCTGCGCCCGCGGCAGCGTCTCGAGCGTCAGCAGGTGGCGGAGCGACCCATCGGGCCGCAGCTGTTCGGTCATCGCTGCCCCTCGCCGGCGAAGTAGCGCCCGAGAATTACCGCGGCGGCGGCGCTGTCGACGTCGGCCTTGCTCACGCGCCGCCGGCGCTCCCCGCTCGCACGCCGCGCCGTGAGCTGCGCGCTCGCCTCGAGGGAGGAGAGGCGCTCATCCACCAGGTGGACGGGCAGTGCGAAGCGGCGTTCGAGCTCGGCGGCAAAGCGACGCGCCGCGTCGGCGAGCGCCCCCTCGCTGCCGTCGGCATTATACGGGGCGCCGACCACCAGCTCGCCCGGCGCGCGCGCGCGCACCTCGCGCTCGATCGCGTCCCAGTCCGGGCCCGACTTGCCCGAACGCACCGCCGGCCGTGGCGCGCTGGCGCCCGTCAGCGTGTCGCCGGAAGCGATGCCGATGCGTTTGAGTCCGAAATCGAAGGCGAGGACGGTCTTGAGCGCCGTCATGCCCGCTGCGGTCGACGGGCGGCGCACTTCAGTGCGCGCTCAGGCATGACCCGCCTCGGGGCTCAGGCGATCGACGTCGATGCCCATCAGCCGCCAGGCTCCTGCCCAGCGCTCCTCGAAGGGCAGCTCGAACACGACCCGCGCGTCCACCGGCATCGAGGCCCACGCGTTTTCCTTCAGCTCGCGTTCGAGTTGGCCGGATTCCCAGCCGGCGTAGCCGAGCGCGATGAAGGCGTCCGAAGGGCCTTCGCCGCGCGCCATGGCGGCGAGCACGTCGCGCGAGGTCGTCACCTGGATGGTGTCGGAGACCTTGTGTGTATGGTCCCATTGTCCGCCGGGGCGGTGCAGCACGAAGCCGCGGTCGGTGTGCACCGGACCGCCGCGCAGCACCGGCATCTCGCCGATGTGCTCGTCCGTCGGCTCGAGCTTCATCTGCGAGAGCACGTCCGAGAGCTTCATCGGCAGCGGCTTGTTGAGCACGATCCCGAGCGCGCCCTTGTCCGTGTGCTCGCAGATGAGCGCCACGGTTTGCGCGAAGTTAGGGTCGTTGAGCTGCGGCATGGCGATCAGGAGGTGATTGGTCAGGCTGCCGGCGCCGCCATCGGCGAACACCGGGGAATTGCCGCGGGGCTCGCTCCCTGAGCCGCTCTCGGGAGGAGTGGCGCCGCCGCTCGCTGATTGCTTGCGGACCATGGGCCAAGTATGGGCACGGCGGCCTCGAGTCTCAAGGAACCGATACGCTGCCCTGCCGTGCTCGGCCACCTACAAACTGCCACTCGTAGGCAAAACGCAACACGCTGTGCTCGGCGGCCAGCTCGGGCGGGAAGGGATCGAAGGGGGCCGAGAGCTTTAGGATCGAGAGCGCCGCCTGGTCGAGCTCCGGGTTGCCGCTCGAGCGGCGGATGAGCGCGCGGTCGAGCGTGCCGTTGGCATTGATGCCCACCTCGAGCACGGGGCTCGCACTCCCCAGGGCGCCGCGGGCGGCGGCCGGGAAGTTGAGCGTGCCGATCCGCTCGACCTTGCGCCGCCAGGAATCCAGGTACGGCGCGAGCGAGGAGGCGCGCGTGTCGGCGGTGACCCAGAGCTCGTCGCGCTTAGGTCCCGTGAGCTCGGCGGGCCCCGGCTCCTCCGCCGGAGCCGGTGGCGCGACGCGCGGCTCCTCGACGAGCAGCGGCCGGTCGCGCTGCGAGCCAGTGGCGCCCAGGTCGGCGAGATAGCGTACGTCGGTCACCCAGGCAGTGGTCGTGAGAACGCGCTCGGCGTCCCAACCCTTCATGTCGCCCCGCGGCGCGAGCGAGTCGCCCTGCGCGGAGCCCGGGTGCTTGAGCACCGGCAGCGCCGTCGGCGGGCTGTGGGGCAGCACGGACTCGCGCGTGTTTCCCGAGCCGAGCTGGGTGCGCTGCGCAAGGTAGCTGGCGGTGGGATTCGCGGCCGCCTCCGGCAGCTCGTCCGAGACCAGCAGGACCTTGAGCCCCGGCGCGTCGCCCTGGTCGTCCGCCCGGGCGTTGAATGTGATGCCGAGAATGACGAGTCCGTGCAGCAGTGCGACGAAGAACACCATGGCGAGCAGGCGGTCCCACGCGGGGGGCCGGCCTTCGCGCAACGCGAGCGCGCGCCGTGCTGTCGATCTGGCCATGGGTCAGCTGCTCCGGGGCCGCGCGGCGTCGAGGCGCCGCGCGATCGCCTCGATCAGCAGCGCGCCGATGTCGGTGCCGAACTGCTTATCGAGCTCACGGATGCCGGTGGGGCTGGTGACGTTGATCTCGGTGACGTAGCCGCCGATCACGTCGAGGCCGACGAACATCATGCCGCGTGCGGCCATCGCCGGCCCGATCTCGTGCGCGAGCCAGCGGTCGCGCTCGTTGAGCGGCCGGCCGACTCCCTTGGCGCCGGCGGCGAGATTGCCGCGATGATCCTCGCCCGCGGGCATGCGGGCGAGCGCGTAAGGCACCGGCTGTCCCTGCACCAGCAACACGCGCGAGTCGCCCGAGGTGGCGATCTCGGGGAGATAGCGCTGCACGATCGCGAAGCGCTGCCCATAGGCGGTGAGCGTCTCGAAGACCACGCGGGCATTGGGGTCGCCCTGGCCGAGCACGAAGATCGAGCGTCCGCCCATGCCCTCGAGCGGCTTCACGACGATGCGGCCGTGCTCGCGCAGGAACGCTGCCATCTCACCCATGTCACGCGTCACGAGGGTCGCGGCGCAGCATTGGGGGAACCAGGCCGTGTAGACCTTCTCGTTCATGTCGCGCAGCCCCTGCGGCCGGTTGACCACCAGCACCCCCTGGGCCTCGGCGCGCTCGAGGATGTAGGTGCTGTAGATGTACTCGGTGTCGAAGGGCGGGTCCTTGCGCATGAGTATGCAGTCGAGCCGGCCGAGGGGCTCGGTCGCCGGCTCTCCAAGGCTGAACCAGCTCTTGGGGTCCGCCCGCACCGTGAGCGGGCGGGTGCGGCCGCAGGCGATCCCGTCGCGCAGCATGAGGTCGGCGAGCTCGAGGTAGCTCAGGGCGAAGCCCTGCCTCTGCGCGGCGAGCAGCATCGCGAGCGTCGAGTCCTTCGCATAGGCGATGGCGCCGATCGGGTCCATCACCACGCCGAGTCGTCTGACTGTGCTCATCGGGGTCCCGATTATGCTCAGTGAGGTGCGAATCTGTCTGCCCCGCCCCGCTCAAGGGCGGCCGCTGCCCGGGAGGCGCCGCCCGCCCGTCCCGACCTTCGAAAAACGTGACGCGCGTGGCATAGCAGGGGGTATACCGATATGTTAAAACCCCGCTGCGCTTGCCTTAGCGTTGAGGCGGCCGTGAAACTACGGCCG
Source organism: Steroidobacteraceae bacterium (assembly GCA_036497085.1). Classification (GTDB taxonomy): domain Bacteria; phylum Pseudomonadota; class Gammaproteobacteria; order Steroidobacterales; family Steroidobacteraceae; genus 13-2-20CM-66-19. The sequence goes on from DASXKA010000275.1 coordinate 7,253, forward strand.
CTAGTGTGGAGGTGCGCCGCCGGTGGCTGTTCTGCCTTGTTCGTGGCCTGACTCTCGCGGCGACCTCTGTAGACCCCCATACCCGGCGGTATGGCCTGTAACTAAGGAGTTGCCTGACCGTGAATGGCAGCAACGCGAAGCTCCAGGGACTCAAAGTACTGGTCATCGACGACAGCAAGACCATCCGGCGGACCGCGGAGACGCTGCTTGCCAAGGAGGGCTGCGAGGTATTCACGGCGATCGACGGCTTCGATGCGCTCGCCAAGATCGCCGACCACCAGCCCGACATCGTGTTTGTCGACATCATGATGCCGCGCCTGGACGGCTATCAGACCTGCTCACTCATCAAGCACAACAAGGTCTTCCGCGCCATTCCGGTGATCATGTTGTCCTCCAAGGACGGCCTGTTCGACCGTGCGCGGGGCCGCATCGTCGGCTCCGAACACTATCTCACCAAGCCCTTCACCAAGGACGAACTGCTCTCCGCGATCGAGACTCATATCGGGAGATGAAGGCATGCCCCTGATCCTGATCGTCGACGACTCACCGACCGAGCTGCACGTCATGCAGAAGGCCCTCGAGAAACACGGCTACCGCACGGCCGCGGCCGCCGACGGCGCCGAGGGAGTACGGCTGGCACGCGAGATGAATCCCGACCTGATCTTCATGGATATCGTGATGCCGGGCATGAACGGCTACCAGGCCACCCGCGCGCTGTCGAACGATCCGCGCACCAGCGCAATCCCCATCATCATGGTCACCTCCAAGGGCCAGGAGACCGATCGCATCTGGGGCCTGCGCCAGGGTGCGGTCGACTACATGGTGAAGCCCGTCTCCCCCGACCAGCTGGTCGCCAAGGCACAGGCGACACTCGCTCCCTGAGCCTATGTCCGAGCCGCTGAACAACTCCGAAATCGAGCTCAAGTCCCTCAGGGACCGGCCGTTCGAGCTGCTCGCCGAGCTCGAGCGCCGCGGACGCGCGGTCTCGGCACAAGCGAGCGAGCAGGCCGTCGGCGGACGCGAGTGGGTCGGGGTGGCGCTGCGCATGGCGGGCGACCTCTACCTGGTGGCGCGCGAGGAGACCCGTGAAGTGCTCGGCGTCCCGGCGAGCACCACGCGCGTTCCGGGCGCCAAGCCCTGGATCCGCGGTCTCGCCAACGTGCGCGGACAGCTGCTGCCGATCGTCGACCTGCGGCAGTTCCTCGGCAGCGGGGTCACGCCCGTCACGCGCAACACCCGCGTGGTGGTGGTCAATCACCGCGAGATTCCCGCGGGGCTCCTGGTCGATGAGGTGCTCGGGTTCCGCCGCTTCGCCGAGAGCGAGTTTTCGGGCGAGGCGCTACCGACGGTGGCGCGCTGCGAGCGCTATCTGGCCGGCGCCTTCCGCCGTGCGCAGGAGCAGTGGCCGGTACTGTCGCTGCGCTCGGTGCTCGAGAGCACCGCGTTCGCGGAGGCCGCGGCATGAGCCTGACGCCCCTGCTGGTGCTCGCGGTGGTGCTGGTCGCCGCCGGCACCGTCGGCGAGTACCTGCTGATGCCCCCGGCCCACGCGCTGGCCTCGTGGGTGCCGCTGGTGCTGTCCGGCGCGGCACTCGTCGCGCTCATCGCGGCGCTCATCGCGGCGCTGCGGACGCGGCGCACGGTCGAGCGCCAGCGCACCTCGGCCGACGCGCGCCTTAAGGAGAACGACCGCAACCAGCAGGCGATCCTGCGGCTGCTGGACGAGCTCTCGAGCCTCGCCGACGGGGATCTCACCGTGCAGGCGACCGTCACCGAGGACATCACCGGCGCGATCGCCGATTCCATCAACTACGCGGTCGACGCACTGCGCGGCCTGGTCACCACCATCAACGCCTCGGCGATCCAGCTCGACTCCGCCACGCGCCAGACGCAGGCGCTGTCGGCGCACCTCGCCAAGGCCTCGGGCGCCCAGTCGAAGCAGATCGCTTCCGCCACCGAGGGCGCCGCCAAGATGGCCGGCTCGGTGGAGGAGGTCTCGGGCAACGCCGAGCGCGCCGCGGACGTCGCGCGCCATTCGGTCGAGGTGGCCCACAAGGGCGGCGATGCGGTGCGCCGCACGATCGACGGCATGAACACGATCCGCGAGACCATCCAGGAGACCAGCAAGCGCATCAAGCGTCTCGGCGAGAGCAGCCAGGAGATCGGCAACATCGTCGAGTTGATCAACGACATCGCCGAGCAAACCAACATCCTGGCGCTGAACGCCTCGATCCAGTCCTCGATGGCGGGCGATGCGGGCCGCGGCTTTGCGGTAGTGGCGGACGAGGTGCAGCGCCTCGCCGAGCGCGCCGCCAACGCCACCAAGCAGATCGAGGTGCTGGTGCGCACCATCCAGACCGACACCAACGAGGCGGTCGTGTCGATGGAGCGCAGCACCACCGACGTGGTGGGCGGCGCGCTGCTCGCCGAGAACGCGGGCGCCGCGCTCGAGGAGATCGAGCAGGTGTCGAACCAGATCGCGAGCCTGGTGCAGAACATATCCTCGAGCGCCCGTGCCCAGACGAGCGCCGCGCAGGGCATCGCCCGCAACATGCAGGTTCTGAAGGAGATCAGCGCGCAGACGGCGGAATCGACCAACGCGACTTCGATCGCCATCGCCAAGCTCGCGGAGCTGTCCGCGGGGCTGCGCAAGTCGGCGTCGGGCTTCCGGCTGCCCGGCAGTGGTACCTCCGGCAGCAGCGTGCGCCTGAAGAAGGTCGAGGAGACCGGGCTCACCACCGCCAAGGTGCGCCAGATTTCCGCCCTCGGCGGCTCCTGAAGGTAACCGAAGAGAGCGCATGCCCCAGGTCGCTTCCCAGACGCTCGAGCTCGTCGGCCGCGAAGTGAGTACGACGCTCGCCGAGGCACGCACCGCGCTCGAGAACTACGTCGAGCAGCCCGATAACGTGCCGCTGCTCGAGCGCTGCGCGCAGGACCTGCGCCAGGTGCAGGGCGTGCTGCGGGTGCTGGAGATCTACGGCGCGGCGCTGCTCGCCGAAGAGATGGAGCAGGTGGCGCTGTACCTCATCGCCACGGCGCACGAGCGCAAGGGGCAGGCGGAGAGTCTCGATGCGCTGATGCGCGCCATGGTGCAGCTGCCGAGCTATCTCGAGCGCGTGCTCGCCGGCGGGCGCGATCTCGCGCTGGTGCTGCTGCCGCTGCTCAACGACCTGCGCGCGGTGCGCGGCAATGCGCTGCTCTCGGAAGGCACGCTGCTGCTGCTCAACCTGAAGTCAGACAAGCAGGCGCAGCCGCAGACCATGACCGCCGGCGAAGCGCCGATGACCGTCGAGCAGTGGGCGCGGCGGCTGCGCGCGCGCTACCAGCAGGGGCTCATCGGCTGGATCCGCGGCGAGCGGTCCGAGCAGAACCTCGAGGTGCTGGCCGCCGTCTCCCACAAGCTCGAGCAGATCGCCACGCGCCAGCCGGTCTTCCAGCTGTGGTGGGTGATCGGCGCGATCATCGAGGCCCTGCAGCACAACGGGCTCGAGGGCGGGCAGTCGGTGAAGCGGCTGCTGGGACTCGCCGATCGCGAGATGCGCCGCCTGTACGAGCAGGGCGAGGCGCGCTATTCGCAGACCCCGCCGATCGAGCTGCTCAACAACCTCCTCTATTACGTGGGCCGCGCCGAGTCGAGCGGCGGCCGGGTGAGCGCGGTGCGCGCCTCGTTCCGCCTGGCGGAGCTGCTGCCGGTGGACGAGAGCATCGAGCAGGAGCGCGAGAACCTCTCGGCGCCCTCGGTGAAACTGATGCGCACGGTGGCCGCCGCGATCCGCGAGGACCTCGGAAAGGTCAAGGACGTCCTCGATATCTTCGTGCGCCGCGGCGCGGGGCAGCCGGCCGAGCTCGCCCCGCAGGTCGAGATGCTGCGCAAGATCGGCGACACCCTGGGAGTGCTCGGCCTCGGGGAGCTGCGCACCAGCGTGCAGAGGGAGACCGAGCGGCTCGGGAAGATGATCGCCGGACAATCCCCGGCCGATGAGGCGTCGCTGGTCGAGATCGCGGCGACGCTGATCAGCGTCGAGGACCGCCTCGACGACCGCCTGGTCGCGCTCATCCTGCCGAAGAGCACCGAGACTGCCGAGGAGAGCGACGACACCGACTTCCAGCAGGTGCAGTCGGCGGTGCTGCGCGAGTGCATCGTCAACCTGGCGCGTATCAAGGAGGCCATCACCCAGAGTGTCGGCGGTACGCTCGATGCCGCCGGCCTCGACAGCTGGCAGGACCTGATGCGCGGCATGAAGGCCGGGCTCCTCATGCTCGGCAAGGCGCGCGCGGTCGAGGTGATCGAGGCGATCACCGCGCAGCTGAAGCGCGTCATGCAGCCCGGCATCCACGTGCTGCCGCCGGGATTCGTGGACCGCCTCGCCGATGCGATTGTCAGCGTCGAGTACTACATGGAGACGCTGCAGGCGGGACGCTCGGACCCCTGGTACATGCTCGACAACGCCCAGGTATGCGTGAAGGCGCTCGAGCAGCAGCCGACGCCCCCGGTGCCGACCGTCGAGCCGACCGGGACTCGGGGCTACACCCGCACCGTGGCGATTCCGACGACCTCGTCGTCGCACCCCGCGGCGCGGAGCGTGGCCGGGGTTGACGCCGCGGCCCCGACGATCTCCGCGACCAACAAGCTCGCGAAGCTCGCCGAGAACGCCGATCCGGAGCTGCTGAAGCTCTTCATCGAGGAAGCGCGCGAGGAGCTCGAGAAGATCCAGCGCGGCTTCCCGGCGTGGGAGCAGAACCCGCTCGAGCGCGATGCGCTGGTCACGGTGCGCCGCTCGTTTCATACCCTCAAGGGCAGCGGCCGCATGGTCGGCGCGCGCGAGCTCGCCGAATTCGCCTGGGCTATTGAGAATCTCCTGAACCGCGTGCTCGACAACACGCTCAGCCGCTCGCCGCCGATCCTGCAGACCCTGCGCACCGCGATTGCGGCGCTCCCGGAGCTCATCGAGCAGCTCGCCGGAGGTCCGCCACCGCAGACGGATACCGGCGCCATCGTGGCGCGCGCGCATGCGCTCGCCGCCGGCCGCAGCCCCGCCGCGCCCGGCACCGAGGGGCCTGGCGCCGCCGTTGGCCCGCCGCCCGTCAGGCAGCGGCAGGCGGCCGCGTCCCGCGTCTCGGAGACTGCCGTGCGTGCGATGCCGAGCGGACTCATGGACGCGCTCGAGGGTCTCAACACCTTGGTCGACGAGCCCGCGCCGAGTGCCGAGACGTCGGTCAGCGGAACGCGGCCCGGCCTCCAGGACGACACGCTGCGCGATATCTATGCGCGCGAGACCGCAACCCACATCGAGGTGGTGCGCGCCTACCTCGCGCGCGAAGCGACACAGCCCGAGCCGCACCCGATTCCCGAGGAGGTCTATCGCGCCTGCCACACGCTCTCGGGAAGCTCGAAGATGGCTCAGGCCCGCCACGGGATCCGACTCGCCGAGCCGCTCGATCACTGGCTGCGCCGCGTATACGGCAGCGGTCTGGGGCTGCACACCGAGGACCTGGCGCTGCTCGGGGACAGCATGGCGGCGATGCACTCGGTCGCCACCCATCTCGACGAGCCGACCGGTTACTTCGTCAATCACTGGGCGCTGCTCGAGCGCATCGAGAAGGCCGAGCGCGACCTCGATCAGCGCATCGCCGCGACGGGCGCAGAGGCGCCGGGTGCTGCTGCCGCCACAGCCGCGGCGCCGGCAGTCTCCGACCTCGAGGGTGCGCCGCCGGATGAGGCCGCGGACTTCGATCCCGAGGTCGCGGCGATCTTTACCGACGAGGCCACCGAGCTGATCGACGCCTCCGAGCATGCGCTTTCCGACTGGCGCGCGCATCCCGGCAGTGCCGAGTTCCGTCTGGCGCTCAAGCGGCCGCTGCACACGCTGAAGGGCGGCGCCCGCATGGCCGGGATCCTCCCCATGGGCGATCTCGCTCACGAGCTCGAGTCGCTCGTGCTGCAGGTCGACAACGGCACGGTGACGGCGGACACGGCCGTGTTCGACGTGATCCAGGCGAGCCTCGATGAGCTCGCGCGCATGCGCGAGCATGTGTCTTCCGGCCAGCACGTGACGCCGGCGCGCGCGACGCTGGCGCGCATTCAGGCCTTCACCCGGGGCATGAGCTCCGCGCCGGAGAATCCCGAGCCCGAGCCCGAACCCGAGTCCGAACCCGAAGCGGAGCCCGAACCCGCGCAGGCGCTCGCGCTCGCAGCCGCACTGCAGGCGCCTGCGCTGTCGGCGGTGCCCAAGCTCGTACCCGCACCCGCACCCGCGCCGGCCGTGCCACCGACAGGCAGCGCCGCGCTCGCGCCGCTGGCACGCCCGCCGGTGTTCCCGGCCCGCAACGCGTCCGTGAGCGACACCGGGCTCAACCGCATGAACGAGGAGCTCGCCCACGGCGACGAGGCGCTCGGGGCGCCGCAGCTCGTCCCGCCCGGGCGTGAGCCGGTGCAGCCCGGCGAGCGCGTGGAGATGGCGCGCGTCGACGCCGAGCTTCTCGATCAGCTCCTCAACACTTCCGGCGAGGCGAGCATCGCGCGCGCCCGGCTCGAGCAGCAACTCGGCTCGCTGGATTTCAACCTCGGTGAGCTCTCGCGCACGGTGACGCGCCTGAAGGAGCAGCTGCGCCATCTCGAGATCGAGACCGAGGCTCAGATCCTGCACAAGCACGAGGAGGAGGTCGGCTCGCACCGCAGCGAGTTCGATCCGCTCGAGCTCGACCGTTACTCCTCCATCCAGCAGTACTCGCGCGCGCTCGCCGAGACGGCCAACGACGTGGCGAGCATCCAGCAGCTGCTCGAGAACCTCGCCAAGGACACGCAGAACCTGCTGCAGCAGCAGGCGCGCACCATCACCGAGCTGCAGAACGGCCTGATGCGCACCCGCATGGTGCCGTTCCAGCGCCACGTGCAGCGCCTCGCGCGCATCGTGCGTCAGGCGGCCGCGGATACCGGCAAGCGCGCCGAGCTCACCGTCGAAGGCGCCTCGGGCGAGCTCGACCGGCAGGTGCTCGAGCGCATGCTGCCGCCGTTCGAGCACATGCTGCGCAATGCGGTCGTACACGGCATCGAGAAGCCCGAGGAGCGCGTCAGGCGCGGCAAGTCCGATACCGGCAGGATCCTGCTCGAGCTGCACCGCGAGGGCGCCGAGGTCATGGTGCGCCTCTCCGACGACGGCGGCGGCATGAACCTCAAGGCCATCCGCGACAAGGGCGAGGCGCTCGGGCTCATCGCGCCGGGCCAGCCCCTGAGCGACGAAGATGCGATGCAGCTCATCCTCGAGCCCGGATTCTCCACCGCGGGGTCCGTCACCCAGCAGGCCGGCCGCGGCGTCGGCATGGACGTGGTCGCCACCGAGATCAAGCGCCTCGGCGGCGCGCTGCACATGGAGAGCACGGCCGGGGAGGGCACCGTGTTCACGGTGCGCCTGCCGCTTACGCTCGCGATCAGCCATGCGCTGGTCGTGCGCGCCGACGAGGAGTTCTACGCGCTGCCGCTGCCGACCGTGGAGGGAGTGCTGCGCCTCTCCAAGTCCGAGGTGGGCGCCCACCTCGGGCGCGACGCGGCCGCCTTCGAGTACGGCGGGACGAAGTACCGCTTCCAGCACCTTGGCACCTTCGTTGGCCTCGAGGCCTCGCTGCTGCCGTCGGCGGACGTCACCATTCCGGTCGTGCTGGTGCGCGCCGGCGAGCACTCGACCGGCCTGGTAGCCGACGAGCTCATCGGCAGCCGTGAGATCGTCGTCAAGTCCGTGGGGCCGCAGATCTCGAGCATCCGCGGGATCTCGGGCGCCACCATCCTCGGCGACGGGCGCATCGTCATCATTCTCGACATCGGCGCGCTGGTGCGCGCCGAGTGGCGCACGCGCGCCGCCGCTCCCGCCGCCTTGCCCAAGGATCGCGGCGACCGCCGCACCTTCGCCATGGTGGTGGACGACTCGATCACCGTGCGCCGCGTCACGCAGCGGCTGCTCGAGCGCAACGGCATGCGCGTCATCACCGCCCGCGACGGCATGGACGCGGTCGCGCTGCTGCAGGACAACGTTCCGGACGTCATCCTGCTCGACATCGAGATGCCGCGCATGGACGGCTACGAGGTGGCCGCCCACGTGCGTAACGACCCGCGCCTGAGGGACGTGCCGATCATCATGGTCACCTCGCGCGTCGGCGAGAAGCACCGCGCGCGCGCCATCGAGCTCGGGGTGGACGATTACCTCGGCAAGCCCTACCAGGAAGCGCAGCTGCTCGATGCGATCGCGCCGCTGGTGGAGCGGCGCCGCGCCGCGGTGCGCCAGGCCGCCTCCGCCAACTGAGCTCCCGCCATGGCCGAGCGTGTCAACGAGATCTACAGCCTGCTGGTGCCGCTGGTCGACGGGCGGCTCATCATTCCGCGCGCCTGCGTCGCGGAGGTGATCGGTTTTCAGACACCGTCCGAGATGACCGGCGCCCCGCCCTGGTACATCGGCACCGTTCCCTGGAACGGCAAGGCGGTGCCGCTCGTGTCCTTCGAGGGCACGTGCGGCCAGATGATCCCGCCGGCGAGCGGCCGCACGCGCGTCGTCATCCTGCACGCGCTCGGCACGCGCGTCGAAGGCGGCAACTTCGCGCTGCTGGCTCAGGGCTTTCCGCAGCTGGTGCGCGTGAGCTCCGACGTCGTGCGCCCCGACAACTCGCGCGTCTTCCCCGAGCGTGCGCCGATCATCTGCCAGATCCGCATGGTGAACGAGACTCCGGTCGTGCCCGACCTCGAGCGCCTCGAGGAGATGATCGCGGACGAGACGAGTATCGGGGCGTGAGCCTTACGCGCACGCGCGGGCTTACGCATTGAGCCTGGCGGAACCGCGCTTCGGGACCGTCCCGGCGGAGCAGGCCGCGACTATGAGTGGCCGCGAGCTGCTCGAGGGGGTAGTGGCCGGCAGGCTGCCCATGCCGACCATCGGCAGGACCCTGACGTTCCGCTTGGTCGAGGTCGGGGAGGGAACTGCCGTTTTCGAAGGCGATCCGGGCGAGCACCTCCTCAACCCCATGGGCATCGTCCACGGCGGCTGGGCTCTCGCCCTCATCGACAGTGCCACCGGCTGCGCCGCGCATACGCTGCTCCCCGCGGGAATCGGCTACACGACGGTGGAGACCAAGGTCAATTTCTCGCGCGCCATTCGTGCCGATAGCGGCCGCGTGCGTTGCGAGGGACGCGTCGTCAACAAGGGACGGCAGATCATCTCCGCCGAGGCGGTGATCAAGGGGCACGACGGCCGCTTGCTTGCGCACGGGACCTCGACGCTGATGGTGCTGCCGGATGCCGCCACGCCGGGCATGAGCGGCGGCAGACGAGGGAGCGCCGCCGCGGCGTAGATGAGCCGCGCCTCACGGAAAGTGAAGGGGACGATCGCATGCGAATAGCAGTGTTACTCGCGCTGTGGGCGTGCGGTGCGTGCCGGGCGGGGACCGACGCGCACACGCCCCCCGACTCCTTCGAACAGATGCAGGCGCTCGCCGGCGAATGGCAGGCGGATCTTCCGGGGTACGGACCGATTCTGGATTCGATTCGGCTGGTGTCGAAGGGTACCGCCGTCGAGG
>DASXKA010000276.1:0-13628 GCA_036497085.1 Steroidobacteraceae bacterium
GGAGGCGCGGCCACCGGCAGCGGATCCGCCGACTTGATCAGCGGATCTGTCAGCCCTTCGGTGAGGTCAGCCCTGCGAGTGCAGATCCTGGCGTGCCTGCTCCTCGGCGCGCTGGACCTCGCGGCGCGAGTCGGCCTTCGGCTTGAGGGCGTGAATCGCCGTGCCGATCGATTGTCCGGACGTCATCCGGTCCTTGAGGTCGGCGAACGGGATATTGAGATTCTGCGCGACGTGCAGCGCGGCCGAGCACTCGCTCAGATCCTTGAATCCCCGGCAGGCGTCCTCGGGCGTGAGACCCGCAGGCACGAGCGCGGCAAGCCGCGTGTTGCCGAAAGCCGCGGTCGTGTGCTGTATCTCCGCCGCAGCCGGAGGATCTGCGGACGGTGCCGGGCCGGACTCAGTCTGCGGAGCAGGCTGCATCTGCGGCTGCGGGCCGGACTGACCGTATGCAAGCGGTGCGAGCGAGACCGCGATTGCGGTCACCAAGGGAAAGGTAATGCGTTTCATGACACCCTCCGTGGTTGGCAAGGGGCTCGTGCACGAAGACGCATCGGGTCGCCGGCGTTCGCGAAATCGCGCTCAAATCGAGCTTCCGCGCGCGGAGGTAGCGAACCTCCGTGTTCGCCGGCCCCCGCGGCGGAAGATCGTGCGCTCGGGCCGTGCGCGCTATTTAGGACCGCCGCCGGCGATCCGGCAATGTGTCTGCTAACGGCAATATGTCGCCGATTGGCGTCGACACGGCGCTGCGCGCTCATTTCGCGCGTACGAAGTCGATGAAGCCGCGCTCGATGTCAGCGTGCGTGAGCTGCACGAGTAGGTTGTCGCCGACGTCGAGGCCCTGGAAACCCTTCACCAGCTTGCCCTCGGCGAGCGGGTGCGCAATGCGTACCCATGTTCCGCCCTCGTTGACGCCGGTCACCATGGCGTTGAACTGCTCGCCGAGGCGCGGTGCGAGCAGCATCGCGGCGGCGGACTTGCGCACCTGGCGCTCCACCTTGGCGGCGTTGCCTTCCTGCTCGGTGCAGTGCTGCGCGAGGCTGCGCAGGGCCGCATCGTCGTAAGGAGCAGCGCGGCCCGCCAGGGCGGCCTTGACGAGTCGCTGGGAGATCAGATCCGGAAAGCGTCGGTTCGGCGCGGTCGCGTGTGTGTAGTCGTCCACCGCGAGGCCGAAGTGCCCCTCGGCGGGCTCGCCGGGGCGCTTCAGGACGTATTCCCCTGCCCCCAGCAGCTTTACAACCGCAAGCGACAGATCGGGGAAGCGCTCGGGTGCCTTCTGCTGGCAGCTCATCAGGAAGGCGCTCAGCGCGCGCGCATCAGGCGTGGCGGGGAGCGTCCCGCCGACCGTCGCAGCGAGCGCGACGATCCGTCCCCAGCGCTCGGGCACCCGTAAAACGCGCCGCAGCGAGGGTGAGCGCTTGCCTTCCAGGAACTGTGCGACGACGCCGTTGGCGGCGATCATGAAATACTCGATCAGCTCCTTGGCACGGTTGTCCTCGTCGGGCCTGAGGTCCATGAGCGCTCCGCCCTCGTAGACCGCCTGGGCCTCGAGGGTGGCCAGGCCGAGCGCCCCCTGCGCCTTGCGGACGCGCTTCAGTGCCTGCGCGACCTGGTCCTGGATACGCAGCTGCTCGTCCATGCCGGCGACCGCCGCGACCGCCTGCGGCATGGGCCCCTGGCCGTCGAGCCAGGCCGCCACGCCGTTGTAGGCGAGCTTGGCTCGGTTGACGACCCGCGCGCGATACACGTCGGAGGCGCTCACCGCGCCGTCCGCCGTCACGGTCATCTCGACCACGAGGCTCGTACGCTCCTGCCCCGCCGCCAGCGAGGTCAGGTCGGTCGAAAGCCGCTCCGGCAACATCGGAAAGACCTGCGCAGCGGTGTAGACGCTGGTCGTGTTGGCGCTCGCGTGCGCATCGAGCGACGAGCCCGCCGCCACCGTGGCGTCGACGTCGGCGATCGCGACCCGCACGCGCGTGGCACCGCCCGCCACTCCTTCGGCGACCGAGAGCTGGTCGAGGTCGCGCGACTCGTCGTTGTCGATCGAGCACCAGAGCAGCGCGCGCAGGTCACGGGAGTCGCCGCCGGGCGCCGCCGCGGCGCCGCTGATGGCGCTCAGCTGCGCGAGCGCAGCGGGCGGGAAGTCCGGCTCGAGCCCGTGCGCACGCATGGCGCGCCGTGCGATCGCAACCAGCTCGTTCTGTCGATCGGTATCGGGTGGCATCGGCAAATGATACCCGTAAAAGGCAGAGGCGCCGCCCGACGGCGGCGCCCCTGGGGGTGCGCCCGCGAGCGGCCTAGCTTGCCGGAGCGATCCCGGTAAAGTAGATGATCACGTAGGCCTTGAGCGCGCTGGTCGGGGCCGGTTGGGGAATGCTCCAGACCTTGAGCGGCGTGCCCGCGGTCAGGTTGTTGGTGAAGGTCATGAGGCCCTGCTGCGTGCTCACGTCGATCGGGCTCACGCTCACCACGCCGCTGCTGCGATCGACCTGGTAGACCAGAGTCGCCGAGCCCGCGGTGGTGTCGACGTCGACTGTCGCCGGCGTCGCGCCGCCGGTCACCGACATGGTGAAGGAAGCGCTGGCCGAGAGGCCCGTGACCACGGCGCCGAGCCGCAGTGGCGTCGGCTCGAGCACCGCCATTGGCACCTGCCAGCCTGCCGGTGCAATCGTCGACCAGAGGGCGTATGAGGCACCCCAGGCACTCACCGCGCCCACCGTGCCACCGAAGCTCACCGAGCCACTGCTCGCCGACACGAAGTCGCCGACCGCGCTAGCGCCGGTGTCCGCCATGGTCGGGAAGGTGAAGTTCCACCAGTCAAATCCCATGATCGCCTCGCCGCTCGGATCGGTATTTGCGGCGCTGCCCGGGATGTAATCGAGGTTCACCGCATAGTCGTCGCTGGCGCGCAGAAAGTGGCGCGTATAGGTGAAGCCGGTGGTGGTGGCATTCGAGATCATGCCGCCGTAGGCCGCCGTCTCGATGTCGACCGTATCGGCGACCATCGGGTTGGCGAACGCATCCACGGGGCTCACGTGCACCTTGAAGCCGCGCACGATGCTGCCGCTCGTGAGGAAGCCGGGGCCCTGGCCGATCGAGTTGGCATCCGCCTGCGCGTCCTGCGGGGTGCGAAAGTAGAACAGCGTGTTGGGGCCGATGGTCACCGGCACGCCCGTGCCGTCCTCGGTCTCGACCGTCATCACGCCGCTCGTGTCGTCGACGCTCAGCACATGGCCCTCGGGGCTGAGCCACACCCGCGCGAACGTGCTGCTCTCCCAGATACGCGCCGCGACGAGCGAGCCGTCGCTCTGATAGCGGGCGGCGACGCGCACGTACTTGCCGGCGAGCGCCCCCTCGCTGGAGAAGTCCTTGACCACGTTACGCGCGTCGCCGTTGTCGGCGTCGTAGACGATGGTGCCATTGGCCGCATCGACGTTGATCGTGAGCTGCAGCGAGCTCGTGATCTCCCCTTCCGGGTTGCTGGCGGGCTCGATGGGGAAGTCCTTCAGCATGGTGAATGAGGTCATGCCGACCGTTTGCACCGTGCCGTAGGCGTGGCGCAGCACGAGCCAGCGCAGATCGCCGACGCGATGGCGCCGCACCGGTCCGTTGAAGTTCACCGCCCAGAGGGTGGCGCCAGCTGCAGCCGGCGGATTGTGCGCCACGATGAAGGCGGGATGGCCGAGGTCGAAGTCGAGGTACAACACGTTGCTGCCGCTCGCCGACACGGTGAGCGCAGTGCCGAAGCGCACGGTGATCGGCACCGTGAGGTTGCCGCTCGTGCCCTGCGCGCCCTGGATCTGGATCTGCGTCGCAGGAATGCTCGCGCCCGGGGTGCCGGCGAAGCCCGACTCGGGATTGGATGCGACCACGAGGGTCACGTCGCCCGGATCGGCCGCGACGGTGATCACGGCACCGGTGTAGTTGCCGGCCGGGATGGTCGTCTGGCCGAGAATCTCGGCGAGTTGGTCGAGCTCCTCGAGATTCACCATCGGCGCAGGCGACGGTGCCGTCCACACGGTCAGGTTGGCGCTGCCGTCCTGCGGAATGAGCGCGATGCTCAGCACCCTGACGCCGATCTCGGCCCAGTCTTCCGATGAGGCATCGGCGATCAGCATCTGCAGCTGTCCGGTCGGCGTCGGTGTGCCGCCGCTCGAGGCTGAACCACCGCCGCCGCAGGCGGACAGCACCGCGGCGAGACCCGTACCCAGCGCACTTAACAGCGCGCGCCGCAACATAATGGGCTGCATGTGTGTTTTCCCTCCGTCAGTTGCGGTCGAGCATTTGCTCGCCCGTCGAGGGGTTAAAGCGATTCAGCGTCGAGTTGGTTGACGCGTTTGGCAGCCGCGCGCGCCGCGGCGCCGGTGTTGGCGTCGCATTCTGGCGACGTGACGCGGGAAGAGCTCAGACGGATCGAGCTCAGACGGATTGTTGTAACAGCTCGGTCACATGCTCCTTGGCGCGCTCGCAGGCAAGCTCGAGCGGCACTCGCGCCGCGAGTCCGGCGGCAATTGCCGAGGCCAGCGCGCAGCCGGTGCCGCGCCGCGCAGCGATCAGGCGCGGCGCGGCCAGCCGGCAAACGCTGCCCTCGCGCGTGACGAGCCAGTCGATCGCGAGCGCGCCGGAGTCGTGCCCGCCCTTGACGAGCACTGCGGCCGCGCCGCGCGCGCACAGCGCCCGCCCCTGGCCGATGATCTCCTCGGCCGACGAGGCCGGCGCGGCGCCGAGCAACAGCGCTGCCTCCGGGATGTTGGGAGTCAGGAGAGTCGCGCGCGGCAGCAGCAGGGCCACGAGCGCCGCGCGTCCCCCCTCATCGAGCAGCGTGCCGCCCGCGGTGGCGGCGAGCACCGGATCGAGCACGAGCGGCACGAGCTCCCGCGGCGGGATGGCGGCGGCAACTGCCTCGACGATTGCGCCGTTGCCGAGCATGCCGGTCTTGACGGCGCCGACGCGGCGCGTCGCCAGCGCCGCGCTGATCTGCGCACGTACCTGCGGCGCTGGCAGCAGCTCGACTGCCCTCACCTCCTCGTCCGTCTGGGCGGTCACCGCAGTGACGGCGAGCAGCGCGCCGACACCAAAGCGCGACAGCGTCACGACATCGCGCGCCAGGCCGGCCCCGCCACTCGAGTCCGTCCCGGCGATGACCAGGACCGACGTCACCCGCCGAGCGCGATCAGCGCGATGTTGCGGTGACCCCGCGCGGCGAGGGCGCTCGCCGCACGCCAGGCGCGTACGCCGGTGCGGCAGCACAGGATGATGCGCCGCCCGGCCGGCAGCGGCTGTCCGCCCTGCTCGAGCGCCTCGACATCCACGCGCCACGCCGCGGCGAACGGCGACACGGGTGCTTCGGTCAGGCTGCGCAGGTCGATCACCACGTCCGAGGGCGCGACGTCCTCGGGCGCGATAAAGGCGGGACCTTCGGGCGGCTCCTGCGCGCCGGTGAACGAGAAGCTACCGAGGTGCAGCGTACGCAAGTCGACGTTGATCAGCCGTCCGAGCACGCTCGGCTCGAGCCTGAGCAGCAACGCGAGCGTCAGATGCGCCTGCAGCGTCCCCAGCACTCCGACCGCGGTTCCGAGAACTCCGGATTCGGCACACGAGCCCGCCTGGCGCGGCAGCTCCGGAAAGACTGCTCGATAGCTCGGCGCACCGCCACAGAAGGCGCCGACGTAGCCGCTCAGGCCGAGCACCGAGGCGCTCACCAGCGCCTTGCCCGCGCGCAGGCAGGCATCGCTCAGAACATACGTCACGGCGAAGCTGTCCGCGGCATCGACCACGACGTCGGCGGCCGCGGCGAGCGCCGGTGCGTTGGCCGGCGTCAGACGCTCGGCGCGCGCGTCGACCCGCACGTCCGGGTTCAGGGCGCCGAGCGCGGCGCCCGCGGCCTCGACCTTGCGCCTGCCGAGGTCGCTCATGCGATAGAGCGGCTGGCGGTGGAGATTCGCTTCCTCGACCGTATCGTGATCGACGATCGTCAGCCGTCCTACGCCCGCCGCGGTCAGGTACTCGAGTACCGCGCAACCGAGCCCGCCGGCGCCGACGACGGCGACCGAGGCCGCCGCGAGGCGCGCCTGGCCGCCCGCACCCACCTCGGGCAACACGATCTGGCGCGAGTAGCGATTGCTCACGAGAGGTCCGCCGACTCTCACGCCGCCCTGGCCGCCGCCAGCCACTGGCGCGTGCGCGCCTCGGGACTGCGGTCGCGGATGATGTCGGTCACGACTGCGGCCACGTCGGCGCCGGCGGCAAACACTCCGGCGAGACGCTCGAGCGTCAGGCCGCCGATCGCGACCAGGGGAATGGCGCCGATGCGCCCCTTCCATTCCCGGATCCGCTCGAGACCCTGAGGTTGCCACGGCATGACTTTGAGCAGCGTCGGGTAGATGGGACCGAGAGCCACGTAGTCGGGGGCGGCGCGCAGCGCGCACTCGAGCTCCTCGTGATTATGGGTGCTGATGCCGAGCCGCACCTCGGCACGGCGCAGCGCCGCGAGGTCCGCGCCGGCGAGGTCGCCTTGCCCGAGGTGCACGAAATCACAGCCCTCGCCGAGGGCGACCTCCCAGTAGTCGTTGACGATGAGCTGTATGTCGGCCGCCGCGCACAGCGCGCGCGCGGCGCGCACCTCGACCCGCACCTCCTCGGCCGTGCGCTCCTTGAGCCGCAGCTGCACCAACCGCACTCCGAGCGGCGCCAGGCGCCCGATCCAGGCGGCGCTGTCGACGATCGGGTAGACGCGTGCGAGCTTCATCCGAGGAACGCCTTCCCGACCACGGGCGTCGAAGGCGCGGCGAAATCGCGCGGCTCGATCGGGCCGGCAAGCCGCGCCGCATGTCCGGCCGCGACCGCCTGCGCAAAGGCGCCGGCCATCGCCACCGGATCGGTCGCCTGGGCGACCGCGGTGTTGACGAGCACGGCATCGAAACCGAGCTCCAGCGCCCGCGCCGCATGCGAGGGGACGCCGAGACCGGCGTCGATGATGAGCGGTACCTCGGGGAAATGCGCGCGCAGCGCCGTGAGCGCGAACAGGTTGTTGAGGCCGCGCCCGGAGCCGATCGGTGCGCCCCAGGGCATGAGCACGCGGCAACCGGCCGCGAGCAGTCTGTCGGCGACCACGAGGTCCTCGGTGGTATAGGGAAACACCTCGAAGCCCTCGGCGCACAGGATGCGCGCCGCCTCGGTGAGCGCGAACACGTCGGGTTGCAGGGTGTCGTCCTCGCCGATGACCTCGAGCTTCACCCACGGGGTGGCGAACACCTCGCGCCCCATGTGCGCGGTGGTGACCGCCTCTTTCACCGTATGGCAGCCGGCGGTGTTGGGCAGCACGCGCAGGTCGAGTCCGCGGATGATCGACCAGAAGCCCTGGCCGGCGCGCTCGCCGCCGGCCTCGCGCCGCAGCGACACCGTGACCACCTCGGCGGCGGCCGCGCGTATCGCCTGCGTCAGCACCGCCGGCGAAGGATAGCGCGCGGTGCCGAGCAGCAGCCTCGAGGCGAGCTCGGTTCCGTAGAGCCTCAGCATTCAGCCTCCCTGCATCGGCGCGAGCACTTCGAGCCGATCGCCGTCGGCGAGCGCAATGCGCCTGCGCTCCTCCAGGGCCACGAACTCGCCGTTGACCGCGGTCGAGACCAGCCGGCCACCGTAGCCGAGCTCCTCGAGCGTCGCCGCGAGCTCGCGCCCGGCAGTCTCACGCCAGACGCCGTTGACGAGGATCCTCATCCGTCACCTCCGGAAAATGCTGCCCCTCGAGGAGCGCCAGCGCGGCGCGGCGCGCGAGCGCCGGCGCCAGCAGGAAGCCATGCCGGTAGAGACCGTTGACATAGAGCGCGCCGCCGACGCGCCGCAGGCGCGGCAGATTGTCGGGAAAGGCGGGGCGCAAGCCGATGCCGGTCTCCAGGATCTCGGCCTCGCCGAAGGCCGGATGCAGCGCGTACGCCGCCGACAGGAGCTCGAGCAGCGAGCGTGCGCTGATGCGCTGCAGGGCATCGCTCTCGATCATGGTGGCACCGATCATGTATTCGTGCGCGGCCCGGGGCACCACGTACACCGGGATGCGCGGATGCAGGACCCGCACCGGGCGCGTGAGCGCAACGTCCGGCGCATGCACCAGCAGCATCTCGCCCCGGACCCCGCGCAGATCGGCGAGTGTACGGCGTGCCGCGAGCCCCGTGCAGTCGAGCAGCTCGCGCCCGGCGCGCGGCGCCGCTTCGGCGTCCACCCCGAAACGCACCGTGACTCCGAGCTCGAGCGCGCGCGCCAGCAGGGCGCCGAGCGCGGCGCGTGGGTCGATATGCCCCTCGCCGGTGAAGTGCAGTGCGGTGGGGAAGCGGCCCGCGAGATCGGGCTCGAGGGCCGTCAGACCCGCGCCATCGAGAGTCTCGAAGTGCTCCGTGCGCCGCGCGAACTGAACCAGCTCACCCGCGTCGCGTCCGTGGGCGATCACTAGCGTCCCCCGCTGCACCGTCGCGGGAAACCGGCGCCGCCACCAGGCAATCCCCTCCTCGCCGAGACGCGCGACGAGAGGACCGGAGCTCTCGAGCTCGCACCACGGAGCGAGCATCCCGCCGGCGAACCACGAGCAACCGGCGCCCGCAAGCGTCGCGGATCGCTCCAGCACCTCGACGCTGGCGCCGCGCTCGGCGAGCTCCAGCGCACAGGCGAGTCCGGCGACCCCGGCGCCCCGCACCGTCACCCGCATGGCTTCAGCCTTCCTTCGCGGCCGGCACGTACAGCTCGGAGCCGCCGGCGCGGAACTTCTCCGCCATCTCGCGCATGCCCTGCGCGCGCGCCTCAGCGCGCACCTCGTGCGAGATCCTCATGGAACAGAACTTCGGACCGCACATCGAGCAGAAATGTGCCACCTTGTGCCCCTCCTTCGGCAGCGTCTCGTCGTGGAAGGCGCACGCTGTGTCGGGGTCGAGCGAGAGGTTGAACTGATCCTGCCAGCGGAAGTCGAAGCGCGCGCGCGACAGCGCGTCATCGCGCGCCCGCGCCCCGGGATGCCCCTTGGCGAGATCGGCAGCGTGGGCCGCGATCTTGTAGGTGATGACGCCGGTCTTGACGTCGTTTCGGTCGGGAAGGCCGAGATGCTCCTTGGGTGTGACGTAGCACAGCATCGCCGTGCCGAACCAGCCGATCATGGCGGCGCCGATGGCCGAGGTGATGTGGTCGTAGCCGGGCGCGATGTCGGTCGTGAGCGGACCGAGGGTATAGAACGGCGCCTCGCCGCAGGTGGCGAGCTGCTTGTCCATGTTCTCCTTGATCTTGTGCATCGGTACGTGCCCCGGGCCCTCGATCATCACCTGACAGTCGCGCGCCCAGGCGATGCGCGTCAGCTCTCCGAGCGTCTCGAGCTCGGCGAACTGCGCCGCGTCGTTGGCGTCGGCGATCGACCCCGGCCGCAGCCCATCACCGAGTGAGAAGCTGACGTCGTAGGCGCGGGTGATCTCGCAGATCTCCTCGAAGTGCTCGTAGAGAAAGCTCTCGCGGTGATGAGCCAGGCACCACTTGGCCATGATCGAGCCGCCGCGCGAGACGATGCCGGTGACGCGCGCGACGGTGAGCGGCACGTAGGAAAGGCGCACGCCGGCGTGGATGGTGAAGTAGTCGACCCCCTGCTCCGCCTGCTCGATCAGCGTGTCGCGGAAGACCTCCCAGGTGAGGTCCTCGGCTACTCCGCCGACCTTCTCGAGCGCCTGGTAGATCGGGACGGTGCCGATCGGCACCGGCGCGTTGCGCAGGATCCACTCGCGGATGGTATGGATGTTGCGCCCGGTCGAGAGGTCCATGACGGTGTCGGCGCCCCAGCGGATCGCCCACACCATCTTGTCGACCTCCTCGGCGGTGGAGGAAGTGACCGCGGAATTGCCGATGTTGGCGTTGATCTTCACCAGGAAATTACGTCCGATGATCATCGGCTCGGACTCCGGGTGATTCACGTTCGCCGGCAGGATGGCGCGCCCGGCGGCAATCTCGGCGCGTACGAACTCCGGCGTCACGTACTCAGGCGTGGCTGCCCCCCAGGAGTTGCCGTCGCGTACCGGGCCTTGCGCGGCGCGCTCGCGCCCGAGATTCTCGCGGATCGCGACGTATTCCATCTCCGGCGTCACGATGCCGGCGCGGGCGTAGGCGAGCTGGGTCACCGCCCGGCCAGCGCGCGCGCGCAGCGGCGGCCGGCGCGCGGGAAACTCGGGCGCAGCCTTGCCGCCGGCGGTGAGTCCATTGTCGATGAGCTGCACGCGGCGACCCGGGTACGCCTCGGTATCGGCGCGCGCTGCGATCCAGCGATCACGCAGCCGGCTCAGGCCCGCTTCGATATCGATGGCCACCGCCGGATCGGTGTAGGGACCCGAAGGATCGTAGACCGCGAGCGGCGGCTCGCCGCTCGATGGGTGCAGCGCAATCTCGCGCATCGCAACCCTGAGGTCCGGATACAGGCTGCCGGCGCGATACACCTTGCGCGAGGCGGGGAAGGATTCCGAGACGACGTGCCAACTCTGCGCATTCATCAGACACTCCTGGTAGGGTCGCAGAAGATCCGGCGAATGCTGCCCGTGGGAAAGAGATCGAAGGTTTCGCTTTCCTACGCCAGCATTAACTGGATCAGGTTAGAAGGGTCGCCACGCTGCGCTTCCTCGAGCGCCGATGGCCTCTCAGCCCCCTGCCGGGGCTCCCCTAGCAACAAGCGCGGAAAGTAGTACGAGTCGGCCCGGCGGTCAATGCCACGCTGGAGTGCGCCACGCTGGAGTGCGCGGACGGCAACGGTGTGCGCAGCCGTCGGCACGTCGTCGTACCAGAGGACAACAACACGTCGCTGCGCTCCGCACCGCCACGCCCGAATGGGCGCGGCGGCGCAGAGGCGACCGTCAGGTCGGCCGACCGCTCCCGTGGCTCGCCTGCCCACCCTTGCGGCCCGCCTGCGCGGCGAGCTCCGGGTGCTGCGAGAAGCTGCGCTTCTCATCCGGCACGCTCTGTCCGCCCTTGCGGCCGGCGACTGCGGCCAGGGCGCGGTTCTGCGAGAAGCTGCGCTTTGATCCGGGCACACTCTGCCCGCCCTTGCGCCCGGCTTCGGCTGCCAGGCGGCGATTTTGCGAGAAGCTCCGCTTTTCATCAGGGACGGCCTTGCCCCCCATGCTGGCAATCTGCCGCTGCCGTTCCGCATTCATCGAGGCGAAACCGCGATGCGACAGCCGTCCTTCCGTTGCCTGAGCCATTGCTGTTCTCCTTCCGGCCCTTGAGGCCGGTTGCAAGCCCGACGAAAAAAACTCCCTCCGCCGGAGCAGCATACGCCCGAGGCATGATTAGGAAAACTGCCCGGATAAGGTTCCGCGCGCAACGCGGCCCGTTGGCCGCGCCTTCAGGGGGTCAAGCGATCGATCACCAGACTCGCGAGGCCGTCCTTACCGACTCGATAGCTGACCTCGCCGAAGGGATCACCGCTCGTGCCCACGGGGTTTCCGGCGCGCGCGATGCGTGCGATCACCTGTACGTTCTGTCCGGCCGAGAACAGCCGCCCCGGTATCATCGAGTCCGCCGGCGTCAGCGCCACGGTCTGCGGAAAATGACTCTCCAGACGCTTGACCGCGAGCGGCGGGCCTGCCTGCTGCGGATCGCGCACGAAGACAAAAAGCGGTGTTCCATCGGAAACCCGCGTAATCGATGGCGAGAGAGTTACGTTGACGCGGACGACCGCCGCGTCAGTCGCGGCTGCGGGGGCCGCCGCAGCAGCTTGCGGCGACGCCGCCGCGGCGCCCGCCGGGCTCGCGGCGAGTTTCTCGTCGATCGTCCGCAGTCGCTGCTCCAGGAGTGGCCGCAGGTTGTCCGGAGGGTTCATCGCGAGCAGCCGGGCGAAGCGCTGCCGCGCGAGCGGCAGGTCGCCGCGGCGCTCGGCGGTGTTGGCGCCGAAGAACAGCGCCTTGCCCGAATCAGGGTCGAGCAGCAGCGCGCGCTCGATGAGACGGCCGGCGCGTCCGTCGAGCTCGCTCTCGTCCGCGAGCGCAAGTGCTTCGGCTTCACCGGTGAGCGCCTCCGCGCTCTTGCCGCCGCTTAACTCATCGGCCTTCCCGAATGCACGTAACGCGAGGTGGTACTCCTGCAGCACGATGTAGGAGTCTCCGAGCTGCAGCCATCCCTGGAGATCGCCGGGCTCGGTCTCCACGCGGCGCGCGAGGCGTCCGACCATTTGCTGCGGCGAGTCTGCGGACGCGGCCGCCGGCCACGGCCAGCTGCTCCAGCTGACGTAGAGCGCCGCGGAGCCGACGAGCAGCAGCGCGCCCGCGCCGAGCGCGGCCCACGGAGCGGGCATGGTCGCGGACGAGCCGCGCCACACCAGCGGGATCACCACGGCGGCCACGGCGAACATTGTCAGAGCCGTGGACAGCAGTACGAAGCTGAGCATTTAGGGAGACCCGTCCTCGGGAAGCGGCTCGCTGTCCGCGCTCACGAGCTGCGCGCGCTTGCGTACGACGCGCCACGCGACCAACACGCCGACCACCAGCAGGACCCCCGGCGTCAGCCACACCCATGCAGTCTTGGGCGCGAAGCGCGGGCGGTAGAGAACGAAGTCCCCGTAACGGGCCAACATGAAGTTGCGGACGTCGTCATCCGACTTGCCGGCGAGCAGCATGTCGCGCACCTCGCGCCGCAGATCCCCAGCGATGCCGGCGGGCGAGTCGGCGATCGAGTTGTCCTGACACTGCACGCAGCGCAACTCGTGGGTGAGACCCTCGTAGCGCGCCTGCAGCTCCGGGGTCGGCATCTCGGTGGGGTCGAGCGCCCAGGCGGCACCGGCGCACCCCAGGGCGAGGCAGGCGCGCGCGAGGCAGATCGCGGCGGTGCGCATCATGAGCTCGCCGCCTGCACCTTCGGCAGCCGCGGGAGAATCTCTTTCTCCCATATGTCGGGCGTCAGCTCGCCCATGCACTTGTAGACGACGATGCCCTGGGGATTCACCAGGAAGCTCTCCGGCGCCGCGTACACGCCCCAGTCGATGGCGGCGCGTCCGTCGTGATCAGCGGCGACCAATTCATACGGGTCGCCGAGCTGCCGGAGGTAGCCGAGCGCCTGGGCGTCGTCGTCTTTCCAGTCAAGGCCGATTAGCTCCACTCGACCCGAGCGGCGCACCTCGAGGAGCATGCGGTGCTCCTCCCGGCACGTGCCACACCAGCTACCCCACACGTTGAGCAGGTACCAGCGTCCACGCAGCGTAGTGGAGCTCACCGTGCGCGTCGCGTCGGCGAGGCTCGGCAGTGAGAACTGCGGCGCCGGCTTGCCGATGAGCGGCGAGGGGATGATCCCCTTCTCGGGCGAGTGCTTGACGCCGATGGCCAGCACCACCGCGAGCAGCACGAATAACACTATCGGGATGAGGAAGCGGTTGATCACGCGTGCTCCGCCGTGGCCCCCTCGGGCACGGCCGCAGCCGCCTTGCTGAGGCGATAGCGGCGGTCGGAAAGCGCCAGCGCGCCGCCCAGGGCCATGATCACCGCGGCGATCCAGATGAAACTCACCAGCGGGCGGATCTGGATGCGCACGCTCCAGCGATCAGCCCCGAGGTCGTCGCCGAGCGCGACCAGGATGTTGTTGCCCCGGCTGTAGTGGATGGCGGTCTCCGTGGTCACCTGTTGCTGCACCCA
>DASXKA010000277.1:0-18479 GCA_036497085.1 Steroidobacteraceae bacterium
CTACTTCTACCAGGATCTGTATTCCGAGTGGGATGAGTGGGCTATCGCTCCCCAGGCGGCACTGGCACTCAGCTCTCCCGCCGTCGGGCTGCCGCCCACCACTAATCTGTACGTGGACGTCCAGCCGCAGGTCTTCGTGCAGAACGCGGAGTTCGGCGAGGCCTCCTGGCAGTTCACCCCCGATCTCAAGGGCACGGTGGGACTACGCCATTACCACTACAGCCTGAGCCAGTCGAACATGGAATACGGCGTGTTCACGGTGAACGGGGGCCTCGGCGCGCCTGACACTCCCTACCTCACCGGCTTCTCAAACAGCGCGAGCGGTACCGATCCGAAGTTCGACTTGAGCTGGAAGCTCGACCCGGACGTGCTGCTCTACGCCACGATCGCCAAGGGCTTTCGCCTCGGTGGCGCGAACCAGCCGATTCCGGTGTCGGCGATCACGGTCTGCCCCGTGCCCTCCAGCGCGGGCCCGCTGCAGGGCAACGAGAGCTCGCTGCAGGCCAAGCTCACCAACACCTGCAATCCCGCGCTGCTGCTGCAGGCGCCCGGCACCTTCTCCTCGGACTCGGTGTGGAACTACGAGGTCGGCGAGAAGTCGGAGCTCCTCGACAAGCACCTGATCCTCAACGTCTCGGCTTACTACGAGCGCTGGAGCAATCCCCAGCTCTCGACCAACCTCTCCGGGTTCGGCATCACCGCCAACGGCGCCGACGCGCGCATCTACGGTTTCGAGGCGGAGTTGCAGGCGCTGCTCTCCCGCGAGTGGACCCTCGGGGTCAACTTCGGCTACACCAACGCGCAGTTCACCGCCGACAGCCCTATCACGGGATTCCCCAGCGGCTATAACGTCCCCGACATCCCGGATGTCACGGCGTCGGCCACTTTGCGCTGGAAGCATCCGCTCACGAACGAGCTGTCGCTGGTCGGAACGCTCGAGGGCGATTACGTCGGCACGCGGACCGATGCGCCGTACGGCGAGTCCATCACGATCTATCCGGGCTCGCCGGGTTACGTCAACAACTTCCTGCTGCATCTGCCGGCGTACGGATTCGTGAATGCGCGCCTCGGATTCGCGGGGAATCAGTGGACTGCGTCTCTGTACGTGAACAACCTGACGAACAAGGAAGCGTTGCTCGATCCGCAGCCGCAGATCGACCTGCAGACCACTGCCTTCGTGCGCTACCTCGTGAACCGCCCGATCACCGCGGGTCTGGATTTCACCTTCAAGTTCTGAGCCTCACAGGCCTTAAGAGCGGGCCGCCCGGGTCGCACCGGGCGCTCCCTCGGCGCGCGGCGCACGCGGGCTCAGAGGATGTAGCGGCTCAGGTCCTCGTCCTTGACGAGCGCAGCCAAGTGATCGTCGACGTACTTCGCGTCGACGGTGACGGAGCTCGCGGCGCGCGCGCCGCCCGCGCCCGGCTCCTCTTGCGCCGCGGCCTCGTAGGAGACGCTCTCGAGGAGGCGCTCCATCACGGTATGCAGGCGGCGTGCACCGATGTTCTCGGTGCGCTCGTTGACCTCGAAGGCGATCTCGGCGATGCGGCGCACGCCGTCCGCGGCGAACGCGACCGCGACGCCCTCGGTCGCCATCAGCGCCTTGTACTGCGCGGTCAGCGAGGCGTCGGGCTCGGTGAGGATGCGCACGAAGTCGCCCACCTTCAGCGAGTCGAGCTCGACGCGGATCGGCAGCCGTCCCTGCAGCTCCGGGATCAGGTCCGAGGGCTTCGAGAGGCTGAAGGCGCCCGAGGCGATGAACAGCACGTGGTCGGTCTTCACCGGACCGTACTTGGTCGCCACCGTCGAGCCCTCGACGAGCGGCAGCAGGTCGCGCTGCACGCCCTCGCGCGACACGTCGGCGCCGATCGACTCCTGGCGGCGCGTCACCTTGTCGATCTCGTCGATGAACACGATGCCGTTCTGCTCGGCGTTGGCGAGCGCGCGGATCTTGATCTCGTCCTCGTTGATGAGCTTGCCGGCCTCCTCGTCGGTGAGGAGCTTGAGCGCCTCGCGCACCTTGACCTTGCGGGTACGGGTGCGATTGCCGCCGAGGTTCTGGAACATCGACTGCAGCTGCTGCTGCATCTCCTCCATCCCCGGCGGCGCCATGATCTCCACGCCCATCGGCACGGCGCGCATCTCGATCTCCACTTCGCGGTCGTCGAGCTCGTGCTCGCGCAGCATCTTGCGGAATTTCTGCCGCGTCTCCGAGTCGCGCGCGTGGGCCGGCTCGTCGGTGGAGAAACCCATCATGCGCGGCTTCGGCAGCAGCGTGTCGAGCACGCGCTCCTCGGCGGCATCGAGCGCGCGCTCGCGCACCAGGGCCATCTCCTGCTCGCGGGTGATCTTCACCGCGACGTCGGCCAGCTCCTTGACGATCGAGTCGACGTCGCGGCCGACGTACCCGACCTCGGTGAACTTGGTCGCCTCGACCTTGACGAAGGGCGCGTTGGCGAGCCTGGCCAGGCGCCGCGCGATCTCGGTCTTGCCGACCCCGGTCGGGCCGATCATGAGGATGTTCTTGGGCGTGATCTCCTGGCGCAGCGGTTCCTCGACCTGCATGCGGCGCCAGCGGTTGCGCAGCGCGATCGCCACGGCGCGCTTGGCCGCGTCCTGGCCGATGATGTGCTTGTCGAGCTCCTGGACGATCTGACGGGGCGTGAGTGCGGACGACATGGCTTAGCTGGACTCCCCGCCCTTAGTCAGCTCCTCGATGGACAGGCTGCGGTTGGTGTAGATGCAGATGTCGGCGGCGATATCGAGTGAGCGCTCGACGATCGCGCGCGCGCCCAGGGTCGACCCGTCGAGCAGCGCGCGCGCGGCGGCGAGCGCGTACTGGCCGCCGGAGCCGATCGCCGCGGCGTCGTGATCGGGCTCGATCACGTCGCCGTTGCCCGAGATGATGAAGAGCTTCTCAGGATCGCCTACCAGCAGCAGCGCCTCGAGCCTGCGCAGATACCGGTCCGAGCGCCAGTCCTTGGCGAGCTCGATGGCGGCGCGCGTCAGGTTGCCGTACTTCTCGAGCTTGCCCTCGAAGCGCTCGAAGAGCGTAAAGGCGTCCGCGGTACCGCCGGCGAAGCCGGCGAGCACCTTGTCGCCAAACAGGCGCCGCACCTTGCGGGCGTTGCCTTTCATGACGGTGCTGCCGAGGGTGACCTGGCCGTCGCCCCCGAGGGCGACGGTGCCGTTGCGGCGCACGCCGAGGATGGTCGTGCCGTGAGGATTGAAGACTGCAGGGTCGCTCATAGGGTGACTCGAGGGGTGACGATTCCGCAGGAGCGGCGGCCTCAGGCTCGACTTTAAGCCTTGCGGCGCGCCCGCGGGTGTGCAGCGTCGTAGATACGGGCGAGGTGCTGGAAATCAAGGTGGGTGTAGATCTGGGTAGTGGAGATGTCGGCGTGCCCGAGCAGCTCCTGCACGCCGCGCAGCTCCCCGCCCGACTCGAGCAGATGCGAGGCGAAGGAGTGCCGGAACATGTGCGGGTGGACGTGCACCCCCAGGCCCTGGCGTTTCGCCCAATAGTCGACGCGCGCCTGGATGGCACGTGGCCCGAGGCGCTTGCCCGAGCGTGCGACGAACAGCGCCGGCTCGTCCGCGGCCGCGAGCGCGGCCCGTTCCCTGAGCCAGGCGCTCAGCGCCGCGAGCGCCAGCCTTCCTACCGGCACGATGCGTGACTTCCTGCCCTTGCCGAGCACCTGCACGGTCCGGTCTTTGAGGTCGAGGTCGGTGAGGTCGAGTCCGACGAGCTCCGCGAGCCGCAGGCCCGAGGAGTAGAGCAGCTCCATCAGCGCGCGGTCGCGCGCCGTGAGACCTCCGCCCGCGGGGATCTCGAGCAGCCGGCCCATCTGGTCGGCATCGAGCGTGTGCGGCAGGCGGCGCGCGGCTTTCGGCGCGCGCACTCCGAGCGCGGGATTGGTGCCCACGCGCTCGGCGCGCCGGGCGCGCTTGCCGCGCGCGTTGGCGGCCGGCGCCTCGCGTAGCAGGAATTCGTAGAAGCTGCGCAGCGCCGACAGCCGCCGCTGGACGCTGCGCGGGCCCAGGCCGCCGGCGTGCGAGTGGGCGGCGAAGGTACGCACGTGCTGGCTGTCGAGCGCGCCCCAGTCGGCGACTCCCATCCGATTGCAGAACTTCACCAGCGCCTTGAGGTCGCGCGCGTAGGCCGCGTCGGTATGCGGCGAGAGCCGCCGCTCGGAGGCGAGGTAGCGGCGGAAGCGCGCGAGGCACTCGAGTGCCGCCGGACTCATGAGGGGCTGACTCGGAGGGCGCTGCGCACCCTTCAGGGCGCGCCGCTCGCGGTCAGCGCGTCCGCGATCAGCTCCGCCATGCGGGCGAGGAACTCGGTGCTCATGCCGGGGTGGAACCGCTCGCGATCGACGCTGCCAAGCGCAAGCAACCCGATCGAGCCCTTGGGCCCGAGCGGCACCAGTGCTACGGAACCCATCTCCGGCCCCTCGGGACCGAACAGGAACTCGCGCTGCGAGTCGCGCGCCTGGCCGCAGCGCGGCTTGCCGGTCGCGAACAGGCTCTCAAAGGACTTCAGGCTGGGATCGTCGGCGGACACGGCGCGCACGAACTTCTGCTCCGGCAGGTCCGGCAGCGCGTCGATCAGCACCAGCACCGCGTGGAACGCGTCGAAGTCCTCGCGCAGCCCCGCCTCGATGCGTGCGATCGCCTCGGCGCGCGGCATCGCGTGCAGCAGCCGCCGCGTGAAGCGGTGCAGGCGCTCGGCGATGGCGTCGTTGGCGCGGGCGGTGTTCAGCAGCTCGGCGAGCTTGCCCTCCACGGCGGCGAGTTTCTCGCGCAGCACCTCGATCTGGCGCTCGACGAGCGAGATGGCGGCGCCGCCGCGCGCGTGCGGGAGCTTGAGGCGCGCCAGTACCCCCTGGTGGCGCTCGAAGAAATCGGGGTTGCGCTGCAGGTAGACGGCGATCGTCTCCTCTTCCGACTCGATGGCGCTGAGACCCCGGGCTTCTCTCGTTGTCATGATTTCGGACCTCGCCTTTCTAGAGCTCGACGTGACCTTCGAAGCAGACCTCGGCCGGGCCGCTCAGCCAGATGTGTTGCCCGCGGCCCGCCCAGTTTACGCGCAACTCGCCGCCGCGCACCCCGATGCGCACCTCGGGATCGATGAGCCCGCGGCGCCGCGCCACCGCGGCCGCGGCGCACGCGCCCGTGCCGCAGGCGAGCGTCTCGCCGGCGCCGCGCTCGTAGACGCGGAGCCTCAGGTGCGTGCGGTCGACGATCTCGAGGAACCCGGCGTTCACCCGCCGCGGGAAGCGCGCGTGCCGCTCGATCGCCGGTCCCAGCGTGCCGACGGCTGCCGCCTCGACCGAGGGAACCAGAAGCACCGCATGCGGGTTGCCGAGCGAGACCGCGCCGATCTCGAGCGTACGGCCGCCGACCTCGAGCGCATAGGGATCCGCCTCGGCCGGCGCGTCGAAGGGCAGCGAACGCGGATCGAAGTTGGGGACGCCCATGTCGACGGAGACGCTCGCGGCGCCCTTGACCTCGGCTTCGACCACTCCGGCCGGGCTCTCGAGCGTCACCCGGCCCCCGTCGGTGCGCCCGCGGCGGTGCAGGAGCGCGGCGACACAGCGCGCGCCGTTGCCGCACTGCTCGACCTCGTCGCCGTCGGCGTTGAAGACGCGGTAGAAGACGGCGGTGCCGGCACGCCGCGGAGGCTCGAGAACCAGCGCCTGGTCGAAGCCGATGCCAGTGCGGCGATCGGCGAGGGCCTGGAGGCTCGCGGGCTCGAGGAGCGAATCGGGGGGCGCATCGAACAGGACGAAGTCGTTGCCGACCCCGTGCATCTTCGTAAAGGGGATGCGCATGCTGCTCTCAGAATAGCACTGAGCAGCTACCGTCCGAAAATCACCGCAGGGGATTTTTCCCATGGACCAATGCCGCACGATCCCTGAACAGGCAGCGGTCCATCACCGTGAAGATGCCCGCGGCGCGTGCGCGCGCCGCCGCCGCCTCGTCGATCACGCCGTCCTGCAGCCACAGTGCCGGAAGCTCGAGGCGGATGCAGTCGCCGACGATGCCGGCGACGTGCACCGGGCGGCGGAAGACCTCGACGATGTCGACGCGCTCGCCGTGCTCCAGGACCTCCGGGAGCAGCTCGAGCGAGGCGACGGCGGGCTCGCCGAGAACGACCTCCGCGGCGGGCGTCACCGGAATGACGCGATAGCCGAAGCGCTTCAGCGCGCGCGCCACCCCGTGGCTCGGCCGGGTCGGGTCGCGCGAGAGGCCTACTACCGCGATGGTGCGCGCGGTCCTCAGGAGCTGCGCGATCTCCCCCATGGAAGGGTTCTCGAACATGGGCGTCTCCTTGGCCACGGGTGTCCGCGCGTCTAGTCTATTCACCCCGCTTCACATGATTGTTGCAGCGAAAGGCCCCGCGATTTGTCCGACAGCGAACATAGCGTACGCATCGAGCCCCACGGCCGCACGCTGCGGGTAGCCGCCGACGAGCCTGTGCTGCAGGCAGCCCTCGCCGCCGGGCTCAATCTGCCGCACAGCTGCAAGTCCGGCCACTGCAGCTCCTGCCGCGCGCGGCTCGTCTCGGGGGAAATTCACTACCCGAACGGCCGCCCGCTCGGCCTCACCGCGCAGGAGGCGGCCAGCGGCCTGGTGCTGCTCTGCCAGGCCCGGCCGCGCTCGGACCTCGTGGTCGCTGCGCGCCTGATCGCGAGCGTGGCGGACGTCGAGATCAAGACGCTGCCGTGCCGGATCGCGCGCCTCACGCCGCTCGCCCCCGACGTGCTCGAGGTGCTGCTGCAGCTGCCGGCAGTGGAGCGGCTGCGCTTTCACCCGGGCCAGTACCTCGACGTGCTGCTCGAAGGCGGGCGGCGGCGCAGCTTCTCGATCGCCTGCCCGCCCCACGATGCCGGGCTTCTCGAGCTGCACGTGCGGCGCGTCGCGGGCGGCGGCTTCACGCAGCGCCTGTTCGGCGCTCCCGCGGAGGGCGCCGCCACGCTCGCGGCCGGTGCGCTGCTGCGCATCGAGGGGCCGATGGGACAATTCAGCTACCGGCCCGGGACCTCGCCCATCGTCATGGTGGCGGGCGGCACCGGCTTTGCGCCGCTCAAGTCGATGCTGCGGCACGTGCTCGAGACCGGCATCGGCCGGGACATCCATCTGTACTGGGGCGCGCGCCACGCCGCGGACGTCTACGAGGAGGAGCGGGTGCTCGAGTGGACTCGCAGCCACAGCCAGCTCAGGTTCACCGCCGTGCTCTCGGAGGCGACGCTCGCCGAAGCCAGCCACCACCGCAGGGGCTGGGTGCACGAAGCGGTGCTCGCCGATCACCCGGACCTGAGCGCCTGCGAGGTTTACGCGGCCGGACCCCCGGCGATGATCGAGGCGATGCGCACGAGCTTCCCGCGACACGGGCTGCCGGCGCAGCGCCTCTACTTCGACTCCTTCGACTACGCACCGGACGCGGTGCCGCGCCGCTAGCTCGCCCCTGCTATCCTTGGCCCGCGAATGAGCGCCACAGCGCCAGCGACCCATGCGGCCATCACTGGCTGGGGCAAATGCCTGCCCCCGGCCGCGCTCACAAATCACGACCTGTCCACCATTCTCGACACCACCGACGAATGGATCGTCACGCGTACCGGGATCCGCGAGCGGCGCATCTCGCACGTGGGACTCGGCGAGCTCGCCTGGGTCGCCGCCGCCCGCGCCCTCGCCTGCGCCGGGCTCGACGGCAGCCGCGTCGAGCTCATCGTCGTCGGCAGCTGCAGCTATGACGACCAGGTGCCCAACATGGCCTCCGGCGTCCAGGCGCGTATCGGCGCGGACGGCGCCGCCGCCTACGACATCAACACCGCCTGCACCAGCTTCCTCTATGGTCTCTCGACCGCCACGGCCCTCGTCCGTACCGGCGTGGTACGCAACGCGCTCGTGATCGGAGCCGAGCTCATCTCGCCCTTCATGGACTGGAGCGACCGGGACGTGGCGGTGCTGTTCGGCGACGGCGCCGCCGCGGTGGTGCTCGAGGCGAGCACCCGCGAGGAAGGACTGCTGGCCGAGAAGCTCGGCTGCTACGGCAACGCGCGCGAGATCCTCCGGGTGCACGGCATGGGCGGCCGTTACGCCAACCGCGGCATGCTCTACGGCATCACCCGCTGGCAGTTCGAGGGCCAGGAGATCTTCAAAAAAGCCGTGCAGGGCATGTCGGGGGCGAGCGAGGAAGCCCTGCGGCGCATCGGCGCGCAGCCCGGTGACGTCGACCTCGTGGTGCCGCATCAGGCCAACCTGCGCATCATCGAGGCGGTGGCCAGGCGCGCACGCGTGCCGATGGAGCGGGTGTTCGTGACGGTGCAGCGCTACGGGAACATGTCGGCGGCCACGGTGCCGGTGGCGCTCTGCGACGCGCTCGAGGAAGGGCGCGTACGGCCCGGCGCGCTGCTGCTCATGCCGGGGTTCGGCGGGGGACTCTCCTTCTGCGCCCACGCCGTGCGCTGGGGCGAGCGCACCACCCCGCTCGGCTCGAGCAGCGCACAGCTGCCTCCGAATGAGCGTACGGCGCTCGAGCTCCTCCGGGATTGCCTCGCGCGCAAGACGCATCCACAGGACGTCGCCACGCCCGACCCGTTTGCCGGGATCGGCGCGTGAGGTGACGGTCGCCGGCGTGCGCACGCCGGCGGCTGCTCAGCGCTTGGCGGCCTTCTTCTTCTTCTTCGCCGGATCCTTGGGACGCGACTTCCCGAAGGAGCCCTGATAGATCTTGCCGCGGCGGGTGCGCGGATCGCCCTTACCCATGAATGACCACTCCCCAGAGACTCACTCGATTTGACCGGCTCATGCAATGAAAAGGGCCGGCCACCGATGCCGCGAGGCACTGACGGCCGGCCCTCGGTTCAAGCAGAGCTTACCAGCGCTTCGGCGCGCCGCCGCCGCGGTTGCCGCCGCCGCCGCCGCCGCCGGCGGTGCGCTCCTGGGCCTCGTTGACCCGCAGCGGGCGCCCGCCCAGGTCCTTGCCATTCAGATTCTGGATGGCGCGCGACGCGTCGGCGCGCGACATCTCGACGAACCCGAAGCCACGCGGCCGGCCGGTGTCGCGGTCGGTGATGAGGCTTACGGACTCGACGGTGCCGTGCTGAGCGAACAGCTCGCGGACCTCGGCGTCAGTGGCGGAGAAAGGCAGGTTGCCCACATAGATCTTCGTCATGCAATCAGACTCCTGAAACAAACAAACTACGGCAGGAGTGCTGACCGAGAGACTCGTCGGATGCACGCTGCCACCTGGTCGGGAACGATTCGGCTTTTCAGACTCGGAAGCCAACTCGCAATCGCGCGGGCGGCAGGCGGCAGGAAAGGGAAAGGTCACGAACCGGCGCGGACGATACCCTAACGGCCGCCGTTGGCACAAGCGCGACCGCTTGCAACTGCGCTGTGTGTACGTCGGACGCCCGGCTCAGCCGCCGGACATAACCGACAGAAACGCGAGCAGCAGCAGCAGCGCGAGCGCGGTGGCGACGGGGAGCAGCGGACGCGGGAAGATGAACATGGTGAGCAGACCTTAAGCCCGCCCGCCGTCGGAAAAAACCAGCTAATCCCTAACTAATTGTTTTGTTTTTCCTTACAATGCCGGCATGGATCAGCTCGTGTGCATGAGGACTTTCGCGCGCGTGGCGGAGCTGCACTCCTTCACCCGCGCCGCGGACATGCTCGGCGTATCGCGCGCCGTGGTCAGCACTCACGTGGCGGACCTCGAGCGGCACTTGCGCTGCCAGCTGTTCCACCGCACCACCCGCCGCGTCGGGCTCACCGGCGACGGCAGCGAATACCTGGCGCGCTGCCAGCGCATCCTCGCCGAGATCGAGGCGGCGGACGAGGCGGTGCGCCGCACGCGGCTCGCGGTGCAGGGACGGCTGCGGGTCGACGTGCCGGTGGCCTTCGGCCGTGCGCTCCTCATCCCGGCGCTGCCGCGCTTCACGGCGCGCTATCCCGACCTGCAGCTCGAGGTGCAGCTCAACGACCGGGTGATCGATCTCATCGAGGAGGAAGTCGACCTCGTGGTGCGGGCCGGGCCGGTCAAGGAGCCGCACCTGATCGCGCGCCGCATCGTCAACACGCGCCTCCTCACCTGCGCGGCGCCCGAGTACCTGCGTCAGCACGGCGTTCCGGCGGAGCCCGAAGACCTGCGCCGCCACAAGCTCATCGGTCATCTCTCGAGCACCAGCCATCGGCCCCAAAAGTGGCTGTTCCAGAGCGGCACGGTGCGGCGGCAGATGCAGCTGCCCTTCAGCGTCTCCTTCAATGCCGTCGAGGCGCGCATCCTGGCGGCGCTGCGCGGGGTGGGCATCGTGCAGGCGATCGACCTCATGGTGGCGGAGGCCCTGCACGCCGGGCGGCTCCAGGTGGTGCTGCACGAGTGGTCGGCGCCAGGCGCGCCGCTGCTCGTCGTCTGCCGCAGTGCGCTGCGCAATTCCCCCAAGATCCGCGTGTTCGCCGATTTCGCCGCCGAGCTGCTGCTGCAATACCGGCGGCGGGTCGACACGCTGCTCGAGGCGAATGGTTAGACTGGCCGAAATCGCAGGAGGCGATCTCGGCGGACATCGCCCTGGTTTCCGCCTCAGCGCTTCGAGCGCCCGGCGAGCTGGTCGAGCGCCCGCAGCTGCGTGAGTGTCGCATCCGAGGCCGGCAGCAGCTGGTTGGCGCGGCGCACGAACGGCGACACCTCGGCGACCGGCAGCGGCCGGCTGATGAGGTACCCCTGCGCGAAATCACACCCGAGGCGGCGCAGCAGGCTCCAGGCCTCGGCGTCCTCGACACCCTCGGCGACCACCTTGAGCCCCAGGGTATGGCCGAGCTCGATGGTAGAGGTGACGATGCTCGCCGCTCCCGCTAACGCCTGGCTGATCAGCGAGCGGTCGATCTTCAGCTCGTCCACCGGCAGCAGCGACAGCTGCGACAGCGAGGAGTGGCCGGTGCCGAAGTCATCGATCGCGAAGTGCACGCCGGCGATGCGCAGCAGCTGCATGTTGCGCGCCGCGCCCTGCGGGTCGCGCATGACCGCGCTCTCGGTGATCTCGAGGAGGAGCGACGTGGGATGCACCGAGTGGGCGCGCAGCAATGCGAGGATCTGGGCGCCGAGCTCCGGGTCGAGGATATCGGGCGCCGAGAGGTTCACGGCCAGCTGCACGTCGAGCCCCTGCTCGCGCCACTCCCCCAGCTGGCGGATGGCGGTCTTCAGCACCCAATCGGTGAGCCGGCGCGAGCCGCCGGTACGCTCGGCGAGCGGCACGAACTCGCCCGGCGAGACCGGCCCGAGCTGCGGGTGGGCCCAGCGCACCAGTGCCTCGAGACTGCGCACCGTGCGCGCCGCCATGGTGACGAGCGGCTGATACACCAGCGTCAGCTGATCGTTGTCGATGGCCGCACGCAGGTCGGTGACGAGTGTCAGGCGGCGGCGGTGCAGGTCGTCCTGGCCGGGACGGAACATGGCGACGTGCGTGGCCGCATCGGGCGCGTCCTCGAGCGCCACCTGCGCCCGCTGCAGGAGCTCCTCGGTCGTGCGGCCGTGATCGGGCAGCAGACACACCCCGCAGGCGACGTGCAGCTCGAGACCGACGCCCGCGACGTGAAAGCCCGAGTGGATGAGACCGGCGAGCTGCTCGGCGTAGAGCAGCGAGCGCTCGGCGGTGCAACCGGGGGCGATCACCAGGAACTGCGCCTCGCCGAGCCGCGCCACGCTGTCGTTGTCCGAGACGTTCTGGCGCAAGCGGTGGGCGACCTCGCGCAAAACGTCGTCGCCGACCGAGAAGCCGAGGGACACGTTGATGTCGTGCAGGTTCCGCAGACTGACCAGGATCAGTGCGCTGCGTGCGTCGTCCGCGGCCTCGCGCGCCGCGCGCTCGAGCACCTGGGTGGCGAACCAGCGGTTCGGCAGCTTCGTGAGCGGATCGTGCTGCGCGTGGAAGGTGATCGCCGCTTCGCGCTCGGCGATGTTCCGCTGCATCGCGTTGAAGGTGCGGGCGAGGCTGCGGAACTCCTCGCCCCCGGAGACGTTGACGGCGGTCTGGTACTGTCCCTGCTGGATGCGCTGCGCCGCGCGTACCAGCTCGCCGATGGGGCGCGAGGCGGTGCGGCCGAGTACCGCTCCGACGACCGCCGCCATGAGGAGCGCGACGCCGTCGATTGCCAGCATCGCGTCGCGCAGCTCGCGGTAGGGCGCCAACACTTCCCGATGCGGTTTGAGGAGGCGCACCTCGACCAGGTCGCCGAGCGCCTCGAGCGGGCGGGCCAGGGTGAGATAGTCGGTGCCGGCGAGGCGCACGAGGTGCGGTGACTCGGCCGTCGTGGCAAGGCTCACGGCCGGCCCCTCCGCGCCGAGCAGCTGGTTGCGCTCATCGGCCGACAGCGTGGCGGACACGTGGGTATGGCCGTCGTGCCCGTGCACGGTGATTGCGACCTGCGAGCCGACCAGGTCGCG
This sequence comes from Steroidobacteraceae bacterium, assembly GCA_036497085.1. Classification (GTDB taxonomy): domain Bacteria; phylum Pseudomonadota; class Gammaproteobacteria; order Steroidobacterales; family Steroidobacteraceae; genus 13-2-20CM-66-19. The sequence goes on from DASXKA010000277.1 coordinate 12,446, forward strand.
GACGCGCTGCGCGAGCGCGTCGTCGGCGACGAAGCCCATCGCGACCCAGGCGATGGTCTCGGGGGTGCGTACCGGGGCGAGCACCAGCTGATAGGCGCTCGGGCCGAGCACCATGAAAGCCGGCTGGTCACGCGCGCCGGGGTCCTGCAGCAGCTGAGCGACGGAGTCCCCCGCTTCGGCGTCGACCGGGACGGTCGAGGCGATTACCTTGCCGCGGGTATCGAGCACCATGACCATGTCGGCGCCGACGCGCCGGGAATTGTTGCGGGCGGCGGACAGGATGGTGGCCGGATCGCCGCTCGCGACCGCCTCGCGGAAGCCGAAATCGGCGGACGTCGCGGACACGCCGTTGGCGAGCTGCCCGGCCCGGAAGCGCATCAGCTGCAGCGCCAGCGAGCCGCCCGAGGCGAGCTGCTCCTTGGCACGTTCCTCCACGGCTCCGCGGGTGCTGGCAAGCACTGCGGCCAGCGTCACAGTTTGGGTGACGATGACCAGGCCGATGATCAGCACGAGAAGCCGTTTGCGGAAACTGTCCATTCAAATGCGCTCGAATGCTCCTCCCATCGTAGGCGCCGCGCCGGCGGGTGAGCGAGCGAACGAGTGCGGGAATGAGACCTCCGGCACGTCAGCGAAGTGACCAAGCAGCGTTCCGGGCCCTCGCGGGCCTGGCGGCCCTACTGTGCGCGCTCGCTGCCGGCCCGGGCGCCCGGGCCGCCACCCTGGTGATCACCGTGCAGACGTCCGACGGCCGGCCGCTCCCCGGTGTCGTGGTGACGGCTCACTCCCTGGACGCCCCGGGGCGCAAGCCGCAGCCCGTCAAGGCCGTCATGGACCAGGTCAACCGCGCCTTCGCGCCCGACCTGCTGCTGATCCCGGCCGGCTCAACGGTGACGTTCCCGAACAGCGACCTGGTGAGCCATCAGATCTACTCGTTCTCTCCCGCCAAGCGCTTTCAGCTGCCGCTCTACCGCGGCACACCCTACCCGCCCGTGCATTTCGATCAGGCGGGGGTGGTCACCCTCGGCTGCAACATTCACGACGAGATGGTCGGATATCTCGTGGTCACGGACGCGCCGTACTACGGGCGCACGGACGCGAAGGGCGCCTGGTCGAGCGACGTGGCGCGCGGCCGCTATCGCATCACGATCTGGCACCCGCGCATGCGCGATGAGGCCGCCGACCTCGAGCGCGAGCTCACGGTCGGCGAGGCCGACGACGCCGAGCTCACTCTGCGGCTCACGAAGTCGCTCACTCCCGCGCCGCTCGCCGAGCGGCCGCACTCCTGGGATTACTGACGATGCCGCGTCTTGCCTCGCTGCTCGTGCCGCTCGCCTCCCTCGCGCTCGTCGCCACCGCGCGCGCCGACGGCTGGGAGCTCGACCTCGACGGGCGCCTCGTGAGCTCCGACGCCAATCCCTCCTACACGCAGGGTGGCATCAGCGGCGTGCGCTTCGATCGCGATCAGTCGGGCTTAAGGCTCGGGCGCGCACGCCTGGCGCTGACCGAGTCGCTCGGCGAGCTCTGGAGCGTGCACCTCGATGCTTCCGCCTGGGGCGATCACGACCGCATCCCCGTCGGCCTGACGGAAGCCTATCTGCAGTTCCGCCCTTACCCGTTCTCCTCCGGCTACCGTCTGCGCCTCAAGGCCGGCGCCTTCTACCCGCCCGTGTCGCTCGAGAATCGTGCCGCGGGCTGGGAATCGCCCTACACGCTCTCCTACTCCGCGATCGACAGCTGGCTCGGGATCGAGTTGCGCACGATCGGGGTCGAGGCCACCGTCGACTGGCTCGGCAGGCGGCAAGGCCACGACTTCGACCTCGGGGCGACCGGCGGCGTGTTCGGCTGGAACGAGGGTGTCGGCGGCTTCATCGCCGGCGATGGCTTCACGCTCACCGACCGCCAGACTCCTTATGGCGGGCGCGTGGGGCTGCCGGGCGATCCGGTACTCTACAACTTCGAGCCGTTCCGCCAGTTCGACGGGCGCGCCGGCGTCTACGGAGGACTGGAGCTCCGCTGGCTCGATCGCGTGGTGGTACGGGCGCTGCGCTACGACAACCGCGCCGACCCCACGACGCTCGATAACGCCAGCTTTGCCGTTGCCTGGGAGACAAGCTTCGACAGCTTAGGCGTACGCGCCGAGACAGCCGACGGCTGGACCGGAATCGTGCAGGGCCTGAAGGGCAACACGGCCATCGCGCCCGGCGGTTTTTACATGGACTGGCCGTTCAAGGCCGAGTACGCGCTGCTGGCGAAGCAGTTGGGTAAGCACATGCTGAGCCTCCGGTACGACCGCTTCGAGGTCGACAGCAGCATCGGGAGCAACGGCGCCGAGACCGGACACGCATGGACCGCGGCTTACGTCTTCACGCCCGACGAGCACTGGCGTTTCACGCTCGAGTGGCTGCGCGTGACGAGCAATGCCTACAACCGCGGCGATGCCTTCGGTCTCGCCGCGCTCGCCACCGAGACGCAGCTGCAGCTCGCGGTGCGCTACGCGCTGGGCTCGGGCGTGTATTAGTCCGCCTCAGCGATATCGCGCCAGGATCTTCTCGAGTCCCTTGGAGCCCGGCGACAGCGCCTCGTAAGGCAGGCTGTTGAGCGGCGCCGCCGGCGTCGAGTTCACCTGATGGAACTCGTGCTGCGCGGTCTCGTCGAGGAATAAGAGCCCGGTGAGGTATTCCCCGGCCCGCATGCGTTCCTGGAGGTGGGCCTGGGCGGCGGCGCGATTGGTCGGATCGTAGGCGGCGTCGAGCTTCCTCAGCAGGATGCGGCTACCGTCGTGCATGATCACCGCGACGGCCTCGCCTTCGCGGTACTCGACGCTGATCTCGCGCTCCGGCGGCACGAAATCCGCCTGCACGGCCGGCTCGTAGTGCTCGCGCGTGTAGGCGTAGCTCTTGGTCGAGCCCTCGTGGTCGTTGAAGGTCACGCACGGCGAGAGCACGTCGATCAGCGCAAAGCCGCGGTGCTTGAGGCCCGCCTGGATGAGCGGCACCAGCTGCTGCTTGTCGCCGGAGAAGCTGCGCGCCACGAAAGAGGCCCCGAGCGTCATGGCGAGCAGCACCGGATCGATCGGCGGCTGCAGGTTGGTCTCGCCCTTCTTGGCCCGGGTGCCGATGTCGGCGGAGGCGGAGAACTGTCCCTTGGTGAGGCCGTAGACGCCGTTGTTTTCGATGATATAGAGCATATCGAGATTGCGGCGGATGGCGTGGCAGAACTGCCCGAGCCCGATCGAGAGCGTGTCGCCGTCGCCGGAGACGCCGATGTAGCTCAGGTTGCGGTTGGCGGCATTCGCCCCCATGGCGATCGAGGGCATGCGGCCGTGCACGGAGTTGAAGCCGTGGCCGCCCGCAACGAAGTAGGCGGTGGTTTTGGAGGAGCAGCCGATGCCCGAGAGCTTCACCACGTTCTGCGGCTCGAGCGACAGTCCCCAGCTCGCCTCGACGATCGCGGCGGTGATCGAGTCGTGGCCACAGCCGGCGCACAGGGTCGACAGCGCGCCCTCGTAGTCGCGGCGCGTCAGGCCGAGGGGATTGCGCGGGAGCGAGGGGTGGGCGACCTTGGGCTTGGCGATGAAAGTCATATCGGGGCTCCGGGGAACGGCGGCTCGCGGGTGTCAGCCATGGGCCGATACGTCGCGCAGCTGCGCCGCACGCTCGGGCTGCAGCTCCGCGAGCACCCCATCGACGATGAAGGCCGAGGAGATGGGGAGCCCCGAGTAGTGCAGCAACGAGCGCAGCTTCGATTTCTCGACGGCGGTCTCGAGCGTGAGGAGCGAGCGCAGCTGGGCGTCGCGGTTCTGCTCGACGACGAACAGCAGCTCGTGCGCCGCCAGGAACTTCTCGACGTCCTCGCTGAAGGGGAAGGCGCGGACACGCATGTAGTCCACGGCGACGCCGCGTTGCGTGAGCACGTCGCGCGCCTCACGGATCGCGCCGTCGCAGCTGCCGATGGACACGAGGCCGATCTTCGAGTTCGCGGTCGCGTCGATCACCGCACGCGGCACCAGGCGTTTCGCCGTCGTCCACTTGCGCAGCAGCCGATCGAGCACCACCTGGTAGTCGGCCGAGTCCTCGGTGTAGGCGCCGTACTGGGTATGTCCCGAGCCGCGCGTGAAATACGCCGCCTTGGGATCGACGCCGGGGAGCGTACGGTAGGGAATGCCGTCATCGTCGACGTCGAGGAAGCGGTAGAACTTCTTGAGCTTCAGGACCTCTTCCTTGCCGAGTACCTTGCCGCGGTCCGGCCGGTAGGCGTCGTCCCACTTCAGGTCCCGGCACATCCAGTCGTTCATGCCGATGTCGAGGTCCGACAGCACCAGCACCGGAGTCTGCAGCCGCTCGGCGAGGTCGAAGGCCTGCGCCGCCATGTAGAAGCACTCCTCGGGATTGGCGGGATAGAGGCACACGTGGCGCGTGTCGCCGTGCGAAGCGTAGGCGGCGAGCATCAGATCGCCCTGCTGGGTGCGGGTCGGCATCCCGGTCGAGGGTCCGACGCGCTGGATGTCGAAGATCACCGTCGGCACCTCGGCGTAATAGGCCAACCCGAGGAACTCGTTCATGAGCGAGATGCCGGGGCCCGAGGTGGCGGTGAAGGCACGGGCGCCGTTCCACATGGCGCCGATGGCCATACCGACGGCCGCGAGCTCGTCCTCCGCCTGGATGAAGGCGAAGTTCTTCTCGCCCGTGTCCTTATCGACGCGGGCGCGGTCGGCGAACATCTTGAACGCGTCCATGAGCGAGGTCGACGGCGTGATCGGGTACCAGGCGGCGACCGTCGCGCCGGCGAACAGGCACCCCAGGGCGGCGGAGGTGTTGCCGTCGATCATGACGTGGCCGGCGGTCTTGTCCATCGTCTCGACGCGCAGCGGCAGCGGGCAGGAGAAGTGCTGGCGCGCGAAGTCGTAGCCGAGCTGGATCGCCTTCATGTTGCTCTCGACCAGCTGCGGCTTCTTGGCGTAGGTCTCGGCGAGCAGCTCGCGGATGCGCGTGACGTCGAGGTCGAGCAGCGCCGCCAGCACCCCGGCGTAGCAGATGTTCTTCATCAGGATGCGGGTGCGCACGCCGTTGAAGTTCTCGTTGCAGAGCTGCGCGAGCGGCACGCCGAGCACCGTGATGTCGTCGCGCTTGAGCAGCGCCGGCCGCGGCCAGGTGGAGTCGTACACCAGGTAGCCGCCCGGAGCGACCTCGCGCACGTCGCGCGCGTAAGTCTCGGCGTTCATCGCCACCATGAGGTCGACATGGCCGGAGCGCGCGACATAAGCATCGCGCGTCACGCGGATCTCGTACCAGGTGGGCAGCCCCTGGATGTTCGAGGGGAAGTAGTTCTTGCCCATCACCGGGATGCCGCTCCTGAAGATCGACTTCATGAGCAGCGAGTTGGCGCTCGCCGAGCCGGTGCCGTTCACCGTGGCGATCTTGATGGTGAAATCGTTGACGCGCGGGGCTGTGGGCGACATGGCTTCGGCTCAGGGTCGGTGGCGGCTCGAAAGGCTCAGGCGATCTGCTTGGCCGGCTCGGCCGGCAGCGGCTGCGGCTGGTCCGCGGCCAGCGGCCACTTGAGCTCGGATTTCTGCATGTCCCAGGCGGCGGTCGGGCAGCGCTCGGCGCACAGCCCGCAATGCACGCACAGGTCCTCGTCCTTGACCATCACGCGCGCGGTCTGGGGGAGCGCCGCCGAAACGTACAGCGGCTGAGCCAGATTTTTCGCGGGCGCCTTGAGGCGCTGCCGCAGCTCGGCCTCGGCTCCGTTGTGGGTGATGGTGAGGCAGTCCACCGGGCAGATGTCGAGGCAGGCGTCGCATTCGATGCACAGCTTCGCCGTGAACACCGTCTGCACGTCGCAGTTGAGGCAGCGCTGCACCTCCTGCTCGACCTGCTCGGCGGTGAAGCCGAGCTCGACCTCGATGTTGAGCTTCTTGAAGCGCTCCTTGATCGACACGTGCGGCATCAGCCGCCGCTCGACCGGCGTGTAGTCGTTCGAGTACGACCACTCGTGCATGCCCATCTTGCGGCTCTGCAGGTTGACTCCGGGG
>DASXKA010000278.1:0-35625 GCA_036497085.1 Steroidobacteraceae bacterium
CACTGATAGCGCTCGAGCGCCGCGGCGAGCCCCTTCTGCAGATCGACCAGAGGCTTGCCGCCCCAATCGCGGCTGATTGAATCGGTGAATGCCTGGCCGTAACCGGTGGAGCCGTGAAAATCCACGCCCACCACTGCGTAGCCGTGGCCGGCGAAGACCTGCATGTTCCAGCGGTAGTGCCACTCGTTACCCATGCTCCCCTGCGGGCCGCCGTGCACGATGAACGCCACCGGGAAGCGCTTGCCAGGCTCGTAGCCGTAGGGCTTCATCACGTAGCCGTAGACGGTCTCGTCGTTCCAGCCCTTGAAGCTGAACTGCTCGAAGTCGCTCAGGCGTCGCGCGGCCAGCAGCTCGTGATTCACGTCCGTGAGCCGGGTCGGTGCGCCGCCGCGCGCCGGCACCGAGTACAGGTCGGCCGGCCCGCCGAGGCCGCCGAGACTGATCACGATCGAAGCGCGCGCCGGTGAGAAATCGGCTACCTCACCGTTGCCGATGAGCTTCGTCGGAGTCCCGCTCTTCACGTCGATCGAATAGAGGGCGTGCTGTCCGAGGTCGTCGACCGCGGCGAGCAGGTGCTGCCCGTCGCCGGCGACCGCGAGGCGTCCGACCGAGCGGTCCCAGGAGGCGGTGAGCGCCCGCACCGCGCCGCTGCGCGCGCTGCGCAGCATCACGTGGTAGCGGTCGGACTCGAAGCCGGGCCGGTCCTGCGCCAGCCAGGCCAGGTCGCCACTCGGCAGAAACACCGGCTGCGCGTCGTCGGCGGGATTCGCCGCGGTGAGATTGACCGGGGCCGATGAGCCGTCGACCGGCACCTGGTAGAGGTCGAAGTTGGTCGACCACGGCTCGCCGCGCCCGGCGATGCGGGTCGAGAACACCAGCGTCGCGCCGTCGGAGCTGAAGGCGTAGTCCTCGTCGCCGCCGAAGGGCTTGCGGGGAATGTCTGCGTCGAACCCTTTCGACACGTCGAGCGGCGCGCCGGCGCGGCCGTCGGCGCCGAGCCGCGCGGTGAAGAGGTGCGAGCGCGTGCCGTCGCTCCAGGCGTCCCAGTGACGCACGAACATCCGGTCGTAGATGCGGCCGCTCGACTTGTCCTTCCCCTTTGCGTCCAGACGGCCCCTGGTGCAGGCGAGGTCGGGACAGTCGGGAAAGACGGCCAGCGAGAGGACGAGCACGTCGCCGCGCGGCGAGACCTTGAACGAGCCGACCTCGAGCGGGTAATCGGTGACGCGCCGCGCCTCGCCCGCGCCGAGCGACAACCGCCAGATTTGCGAGTTGCCGCTGCGCTCGGAGAGGAAATAGAGCGCGCGCGAATCGCTCGCCCAGCGCGGACTCGAGTCGTTCGTCTTGCCATCCGTGAGCTGCAGCGGCGCGCTGCCCGGGCGGATGAGATCGAGCAGCCAGAGGCTGGTGCGGCCCTTGTTGGCGTCCAGATCCGTCTCGCGCTGCACGTAGGCGACGCGGCTTCCGTCCGGCGACACCTGCGGATCGCTCACGCGTTTGAGGATCACCAGGTCCTCGACCGTGAACGGTGCACTCGCCGCGGCATGCGCGAGCGGCATAGAGCCGGCCGCGAGCACGCACACGAGCAGCCGCGCCGGGTGCCAGTGGAGACGCATGCGGGTCGTCTTTCAGCCGACTTCGTCGGCGGGGATGGTCCAGGTCTCGGCACGCGCTGCGCGCAGCCACTCCTGCAGGGCGGGATCCTCGAGCACGGTCGCCATGTACCAGCGCGCCGTGTCGGAGACGCGCGCGCCGTAGGTGTTGAAGCGCAGCACCACCGGCGCGTACATCGCGTCGGCAATCGTGTAGTCGGCGCCGAACAGCCACGGCCCGCCGGCACCGAAGCGATGACGGCAGCCGTTCCAGATCTCATCGATCCGCTCGACGTCGGCCGCGAGCGCGGCGGTCGTCGCCGTGCGGCGGTTGCGCGCCCGTGCGTTCATGGGCCAGAGCGCGCGCAGGCTGGCGAATCCGGAATGCATCTCGGCCGAGATCGAGCGCGCCAGGGCGCGCGCCTCGCTGGCGCGCGGCCAGCCCCGCCCGGTGAGCTCGGCCGCGTACTCGCAGATCGCGAGCGAGTCCCACACGACGAGCTCGCCGGCGCGCAGCACCGGCAGCCGGCCACTCGGCCCGTAGCTGTCGATCTGCTCGTGCGAGCCGGGCTGGTCCAGCGGGATGACTGCCTCGGTGAAATCCACCCCGAGGTGCCGGAGCGCGATCCAGGCGCGCAGCGACCACGAGGAGTAGTTCCTGTTGCCGATGGCGAGAGTGAGCTCAGCCACTTAAGTGGTAACCTTCAACTTGTGCTGAACGACGTGCGCGCCGTCGCGTTCGACCTCGATAATACACTGTGGGATGTCGAGCCGGTGCTGGCGCGCGCCGAAACGCGCCTGCTCGAGTGGTTGCATGAGCACTGCCCGCGCATTCCCGAGCAGGTCTCGGTCGGCGACATGCGCGCCGCGCGCGAGGAGCTGGCGCGCGCCGAGCCGCACAACGCGCACGATGTCACCTACCTGCGTCTCACGGGCCTCGAGCGCCACGCGCGCGAGTGCGGCTACCGGGAGGACATCGCGGCGCGCGCCTTCGAGGTGTTCCTCGCCGCGCGCTGCGAGGTGGAGATCCTGCCGGACGTGCGCCCGGCGCTGGCACGCCTCAAGCGCGCCTTCACGCTCGCCTCCCTGAGCAACGGCAACGCCGACCTCGCCCGGATCGGGCTCGACTCCGCGTTCGCCGTGTCGCTCAACGCGCGCCAGATCGGCGCGGGCAAGCCCGACCGCCGTTGCTTCGAGCGGCTCGCGGGCGCGCTCGAGCTCGCCGCGCGCAATATCCTCTACGTCGGGGACGATCCGTGGCTCGACGTCGCCGCCGCGCGCGCGGCCGGCTGCCGCAGCGCCTGGATGAACCGTCGCGCCGCGCCCTGGCCCGCCGAGCTCGCGCCCGCGGACCTGACCGTGCGGGACTGCAGCGAGCTCGCCGCGCTGCTCGGCGCCTGAGGGGCAGGCACCACTCTCAGGCCGGCAGCGCCCGGCCGCGTGTCTCCACGACGAGGAAGTGGGAGAGCAACGCCGCAGCGAGCGGCACTGCGCCGAGCCACACCAGCACCTGCATCAGCGCCGCCGCCGAGCCGCCGGCGGCGGAGGTCACCCAGCCGATGACCAGCGGCCCGACGGCCGCGAGGACGCGCCCGGTGTTGTAACAGAAGCCCGCGCCCGTGGCGCGGATGCGCACCGGAAACAACTCCGGCAGGTAGAACGTGAAGGCGCCGAAGATGCCGTAAACACCCGCGCCGACGAGGAACAGCAGCGACAGGCGCATGCGCGGCTCGAGCGCGAGCCCGAAGGTGGCGAACAGCGCGAGCGCCGAGTACAGGAAATAGACGATGAACATCGGCCGGCGGCCGAGCCGCCGGGCGAGCGGGATGGCCGCGAACGTGCCGACGAGGCCGCCGAAATTGAAGGCATTCGAGGCATGCGCCTGCCACGCAGCGGCCAGCGCCTGCGCTTGCGGGGGCGCGAGCCCGAGCTGCTGCGCCTCGTGTGTCGACAGGCTGGCGCCGAGCAGCGGCACGAACGCGTTGCAGCCCCACCAGCACAGGATCGCCACCGCGGCCGTGAACAGCCCGCCGATGGTCGCCGCCCGCATCCCCGGCGCGAACAGCTCGCGCGGAGCGGGCGGCGCGTGGCGCGCGCGACTCGCCTGCCACTGCTCGCTCTCGCGCAGGAAGACGCGCACCAGCAGCGCCAGCAGCACCGGCAGGAGGCCCGCGAGGAACACGTAGCGCCACGCGATCTGCGGCTGGCCGGCGAACCACACACCGGTGATCAGGTAGTTGGCGGCGCCGGCGAGTACCACGCCGAGCGGCGAGCCGGTCTGCATGATGACCCCGGCCTCCACCCGCCGGCTCTCCGGGACCGCCTCCGCCACCAGCGAGGCGCCGATGCCCCATTCGCCGCCGATGCCGAGCGCCGTGACCGCGCGGCACAGGATGAGCTGTGCGAGGTTGCCCACCAGCGCGCACGCGCCGGTCCCGAGCGCGCACAGCGCGATGGTGACGAACAGCGCGCGCTTGCGACCGATGCGATCGGCGATCCACCCGAACAGGAATCCGCCGAGCGCCCAGCTGACGAGCAGCGTCGAGGTGATGACGCCGTTCCAGAACACCACCGCCGAGCGCGCCGCGGGGGAGTCCGGCGGCAGATGCAGCAGCACCGGAATGCAGTTGCGCGCGACGAAGTTGAACAGCACGGCGTCGTAGACGTCAAAACCCCAGCCGGCCCAACCCGCCGCGATGACCAGCCAGTGGTAACCCGACAGACCAAGAAATGTTGCCTGTGAACCAGTTAACGGACCCGTCTGCACGGCTGCCCCCGTTGCCGCAGTTAGCACTCGCACCGGTGCGCTGCCAGGTTTGCGCCCAGATTTTGCACTCATTCGGCGCAACACGTCACGGTATCGCGGTCAGACTTGGAGGGAACCTGTCAACGGACCGTTACACATGGGCAGGAGGTGGCGGACCATGAGTGCCGATGCCGAGCGAGTCGTGCCAGTCGCGAACCTGCAGGAGTTCTTCCGGGACAGCCTGCACGGGGCGCTGGTGCGCCAGCATGTCGCGGTCGATGACCAGACCGAGCACTATGTCGTGAATCTCCTCACCCTGTTCTCGCGCTCCGAGGCGCTCTACGAGGGACCTCCGGGAAGCGCACGCCTCAAGCCGCTCGTGGTCATGCTGTGCGAGGCACTCGAGGCGTCGACGCCGGCGGAGCGCAACCGCGCCCTGCAGCGCCTCGGCGACGTGTCGCTGTTCGTCGCCGGCTTCTTCGCGCGCAGCTTCGCCGCGCGCCTCATCGACATCGACTATCACATCGCCATGGGCGGGCGCGCCTACGGTCAGCTGGCGCACTCGGTCGCGCGCGGCCGCGGGCGGGTGCTCGGGGCCGTGTTCGCCGAGCTGTCGGAGAAATTCCAGCCGCTGGTCGACGCCCTCAACGACATCCGCGAGACCTCCTACCGCCACACCGACCGGGACATCCTGCGGCTGTACGAGCTGTGGCTCAAGACCGGCAGCGCGCGCTGCTATTCGATCCTCGGGCGGCTCGGGGTGAAGCCGACACGCGGCGGCGGCGGGAGCCCGCGCACGCACTGAGCACCGCATGCTGCTGTCGCGCCTGCAGGAGCTCATCGGCGGCATCTACGATGTCCGCGTCGCCTACGACGTCTACGATTTCCTGGTGACCGACCGCGGGCGGCTGCCGCAGGCGCCGCACGCCGGCGTCGCCGACGAGGAGCTGATCGTCGCGCAGAGCGCCGACGGGGCGGAAGTGGCGCTGTCGCTGTATCTGGACCCGGCGCTGCTCGAGCGTCTCGCGAGCGCCGACCCGCTGGTCGAGCTGCACGGCGGTAACGTGGCGGACTGGTGGACGGCGCTCGAGGGCGTCAGCCACTTCCTCTATCTCGCCTGGAACGCCGGGCACGACAAGCCGGTGTCGCTGCTCGAGCTGGAGATGCAGGCGGAGGTCGACAAGTACGTCGCCAGCTACTGGCTCATGCGGCGGCAGTATCCGGGGCACTTCCCGGCGGAGCTGCGCCGCGTGCTGTTCGAGCGTACCCGAATCGATCCGCGGCTCAGCGGCGAGCGGCGCCGGCTGTACGGTGAGGCCAACGGCTACGCGGCACGCTTCTGCCGCCGGCTCGAGCGGCGGCTGACGGACGCCGTGCACGGCGAGCGCGAGGTGCTGGCGGAGCTGCGCCGCTTCTATCGCCTGGGCAACGCGCGCAAGCGCGCGCATATCGAGCGCACTTCCTGAGGTAAGGGCTGAGCGCGGCGCGGCCGAGCGTCAGCTCTGGTCGTCGTCCTCAGCGTCGCCGCGGAGCTTGCGCTCCTCGAGCGCGCGCTTCATCTTGATCCACTCGGAAAGCTTGCGCAGATCGGTGCGGGTCGTGTTGCCGCGGGCGGTCCCGGGAACTGTCGCCGTGTGGCGTGCGTAGGGATCGTAGCTCGCGTCGTCCGTCACCACGAGCGGGGGGTTGCCGAGGACCTGCAGCACCGGGCGCTCGACGTCGGCAGGTGCGACATGCCACTCGACCGAGGCCAGGCCGCGGTCGTCGTGCACGATCGTGCCGATGCGGCGGCGGTTGGATTCAGTACCGCCGGAGTCCGCCTCGGTCGTTTTCTTATCTCTGAACTCGTCCACTGAATTTTATTATGTTGCGAGCGCGATCAGCTTCACGCTTTGCAAGCGTAACCGCGACGGGAGCGCGCTTCTGCGATCTGTGTCACGGATCAATCGGTGCCACTTATGTTGGTTATGGCAAAGCGCGCGCGCAGCAGACCGACGACTGTCTTGGCGTCGGTAATGGTACCCGCGAGCGCCCATTCGCAGGCGGTCTCGAAGGGCAACCAGTGAATTTCGATCACTTCGGAGCGCTCGTGCGCGGCGGCGGCAGGCGCGATTCCGGTCGCAAGGAACAGGTGCAGGACTTCGGTGAACACCCCCGGCGAGGACAGGCAGGTGCCGAGGCTCGTCCAGCGCTCGGCGTCGACGCCCGCCTCCTCGGCGAGCTCGCGCTGCGCGGTGCCGAGCGGCGGCTCAGCCGGCTCGAGCTTGCCGGCCGGCAGCTCCCACAGCCAGCCCCCGGCCGCATAGCGATACTGACGCAGCAGGCACACGCGCCGCCCGGCATCGAGCGCCACGGCGACCGCGCCGCCCGGATGGTGCACGACCTCGAGCTCGGTGCGATGCCCGTTGGGGAGCACGACTTCGTCGGTGGTGACGCGGATGATGCGGCCGGTGAACCGCGTGGTCTGGCTGACGGGTTTCATGGGACTCATCGTAACCCGCGATCCCGGCAGCGGGTCGCCAGCGCCTCGCGGCGACCGGTATAGTCGGCGCGCCCATGCCCACCTCCGCGCACCTCGAGAAGCTCAACGCCGCGCAGCGCAAAGCGGTGACGCACGGCGAGCCGCTCGCCGACAAGGGCTTCGCGGCCGGGCCGCTGCTGATTCTCGCCGGCGCCGGCACCGGCAAGACCGATACGCTGGCGCACCGCGTCGCGCACCTGGTGATCCATGGCGTCGACCCGGCGCGCATCCTGATGCTTACCTTCACGCGCCGTGCCGCCCAGGAGATGCGGCGGCGGGCGCAGGAGATCACCAAGCGGGCGCTGAATGAATCGATGGGCGGCGTCAGCGCCACGATCTCACAGCGTCTCGGCTGGGCGGGAACCTTCCACTCGATCGGCAACCGCCTGTTGCGCCACTACGCCGCCCACGTGCAGCTCGACCCGCATTTCAGCGTCATCGACCGCAGCGACTCCGCGGACCTGATGGACAGCGTGCGCGCGGAGCTCGGGCTGGCGGCCCGCGACCAGCGCTTCCCGCGCAAGGACACCTGCCTTGCGATCTACTCCAATCGCGTCAACACCCGCGCCGCACTCAAGGACACGCTCGAGCAGCACTTCCCGTGGTGCGCGCAGTGGGAGACGGAGCTCAGCGCGCTGTTCCGCGCCTACGTCGAGCAGAAGCAACATGCCCACCTGCTCGATTACGACGATCTGCTGCTCTACTGGCACGGGATGATGGGTGAGCCGCGGCTCGCGCTGCACATCGGTGCGCACTTCGACCACGTGCTGGTGGACGAGTATCAGGACACCAACCGGCTGCAGGCGGAGATCCTGCACGCCATGAAGCCCGACGGCGCCGGGCTCACGGTGGTGGGCGACGACGCGCAGGCGATCTACTCCTTCCGGGCCGCCGCCGTGGAGAACATCCTGGGGTTTGCCGAGCGCTTCCAGCCGCGCGCCGAGGTGGTCGCACTCGCACAGAACTACCGCTCGACCCAGCAGGTGCTCGACGTCGCCAACGCGGTGATGGCCGAGGCGCCGCGGGCGCAGCGCAAGTACCTGCTGTCGATCCGCGGCCAGGGCACACGGCCGCGCGCCGTCAGCGTCGATGAGCTGCAGGCCCAGGCGGAGTACGTCTGCAGCGAGGTGCTGCGGCGGCGCGAGGCGAGCGTACCGCTCAGGCGCCAGGCGGTGCTCTTCCGCAGCGCCAGCCACAGCGACGTGCTCGAGGTGGAGCTGGCGCGGCGCAAGATCCCGTTCGTCAAGTACGGGGGGCTCAAGTTCCTCGAGGCGGCACACGTCAAGGACCTGCTGTCGGTGCTGCGCTGGGCCGACAACCCGCGCAACACGCTGGCCGCTTTCCGCGTGCTGCAGCTGCTGCCGGGCATGGGTCCGGTCAACGCCGGCGCGGCGATCGAGCACCTGGAAGCCGGCGGCCATGTCTTCGAGTCGCTCAAGTCCTTCAAGCCGCCGCAGACCCACGAAATGGACTGGCGGCGCCTCATCGAGCTGATGCTGACGCTATCGGACCCCGAGCTGCAGTGGGCCGGCCAGGTGCACCAGGTGCGCGAGTGGTACCAGCGGCACTTCGAGCGCATCTACGAGCACTTCCACACCCGGCTCGGCGACCTCGATCAGCTCGAGCATCTCTCGGGACAGTACCCGTCGCGCGAGCGCTTCATCACCGAGCTGACGCTCGATCCGCCGCATGCCACCGGCGATCTCGCCGGCCAGCCGACGCTCGAGGAGGATTACCTGGTGCTCTCCACCATCCACTCGGCCAAGGGCATGGAGTGGGATTCGGTCTACGTGCTCAACGTGGTGGACGGCAGCTTCCCCAACGAGTTTGCCACCGGGAAGCCCGAGCTCATCGAGGAGGAGCGGCGCCTGCTGTACGTCGCCCTGACACGCGCGCAGAACGACCTCGCGCTCGTCATGCCGCTCAAGTTCTATCTCACCCAGCAGTCGCGGCAGGGGGAGAGCCACGTCTACGGCGGCCGTAGCCGCTTCATGACCGAGAAAGTGCTGAAGACGCTCGACGCCGTGACCTTCCGCGGCTCGCTCGGCGCCGGCGGGGACGCGCTGCAGAGCACCGGCGAGCAGGTCACCGTCGACGTCGGGGCGCGCCTCAGGGACATGTGGTAGCCGGGCCGGCTACTTCGCCGGCTTGACGAACTTCAGCGTGAAGCGGTCGCTCTCGCCGATGGCTGCGTACTTGTCACGGTCCTTGCCCCCTAAGCGATAGGTGGGCGGCAGCGTCCACACGCCCTGCTCGTAATCCCTGGTGTCCTTCGGATTGGCGTTCACCTGCGAGCTCGCCTCGAGACGGAAGCCCTGCGCCTCGATCAGCTTGATCGCGTAGTCCTCATTGACGTAGCCGCTCTTGGCCTTGGGGTCCTGCGGCACGGCGGGATTGCCACGATGCTCGGCCACGCCGAGCACGCCACCGGGCTTCAGGGCCCGGTACATGGTGGCGAAGGCCTGGGCGGCCTCATCGCGCGCCATCCAGTTATGGATGTTGCGGAAGGTGAGCACCATGTCGAGCGTGCCCGGCGGCACTACGTCCGAGCCATCGAGCGGGAACGTGACCACCGCCACCTGTCCGTAGATCTCCGGGCGCGCGGCGAGCTTGTGCCTGTAGTCGTCGAGGCGGTGCGTGATGTAGTCGCTCCTGGGATCCGGCGAGATGACGCCTGCGTAGTACTTTCCCTTGTCGGCCAGCAGCGGCGCCAGCACCTCGGTGTACCACCCCGGTTCCGGCCACACCTCGAGCACGCTCATCTCCGGGCGGATACCGAAGAACAGCAGCGTCGCCTTCGGATGCCGGTAGCGGTCGCGGGCGCGGTTCTCCTCCGAGCGCTGCTCGCCGGCGAGGATGCGGTCGAGCGCCTGCGAGGTCGCCTGGCGCGTGCTGTAGGTGGCGCAGGCGACGCCGAGCAGCGCGCCGGCAATGACGCCCAGGAGCCTCTTGTTGTTGGTGAGGATCATGAGTGAAAAAACCCCGCAGGGAGCGGGGTTCTTTTCAGCCTGGCCTGGCAGGCCCCAACCGTCAGCGACGGAACGGGCCGCCACCCTGCCGTGGGCGCTGCGGGCGCTCCTGCGCCTCGTTGACCCGCAGCGGGCGGCCGTTCATCTGGAAGCCGTTCAGGGCCTGGATCGCGGCCTGTGCTTCGTTCTGCGCCATGTCGACGAACCCGAAGCCGCGTGGCTTGCCGGTCTCCCTGTCGTTGATGAGTTTGACGGACTCCACCTGGCCATGGCGCTCGAACAAGGCCTTCACGTCCTGCTCGGTGGCATTGAAGGGCAGATTGCCTACGTAGATCGTCGTCACTGGGAAGTCTCTCTATTAAAGAGCGGACAGCGGCGAGCCGCGCGCGTCGGTCGCATGTACCGCGTGGACAGTCAAACAGGTCAAGGCTTCAAGGCACACGATCGGCAGTGTTTCAGTCAATGCGCAGCGCTTGGGCCGGCGGCCTGCACCTGCGTTCGCGCACGGATGAGGCGGGAGGGGCGGGAGATGAAGTCAACACAATCGTACAAAGCGCACTCATCCACGACGGATACGAACGCCCGTGTCATGCTACTCCCGGCTTTTGCGGGACGCAAACCGGAGGGTTCTCGTTGGAGGCGTTTCTCGTATCCGCGGGCGTGGTGGCGCTGGCCGAGCTCGGCGACAAGACGCAGCTGATGGCGCTGCTGCTGGCGGCCCGCTTCCGCGCACCGGTGCCGGTGATCGCGGGAATCACGACCGCGGTACTCCTCAACCACCTGCTTGCCGGGGCGGTGGGCACGCTGCTCGCATCGCTGCTCGCGCCCGCGGTGCTGCGCTGGCTGCTGGTGGCGTCGTTCATCGCCACCGCGGTGTGGATGTTGGTTCCTGACAAGGCGCCGGCCGATGGGGCTCGGCTCGGACGCTTCGGGGCCTACGGCACGACCGTCGTCACTTTCTTCCTGGTCGAGATGGGCGACAAGACGCAGATCGCCACCCTGGCGCTCGCCGCCAGGTACCACGCTCTCGTCCCGGTGGTCGCCGGCACGACGCTCGGCATGCTGATCTGCGACGTGCCAGCGGTGCTGCTCGGCGGGGTGGTGGCCGAGAGGATTCCGGTACAGCTGATGCATCGTATCGGCGCCGCCGTGTTTGTGGCGCTCGCCGTGCTCGCGTTGCTGGGGTGGGGCGCGTGAGACGGGCGCCGCCGCGGTCCGCGGCTCAGGTCCCGGCAGGCTCGAGATACGCGTAGCCGTCGAGCTCTCTCTCGTAGAAGCGCTTGAGAGCCTGGCTCTCGGCAATTGTCATGCGCCCGTCGCGGATGGCGCGCTCGCAATCGCGCGCCAGGGCCGGGTAGAGCTCGGCGACGTCGTACTCCATGTACTCGAGCACCTTGTTGGCGGTGTCGCCCTTGACGATCTCCTCGATCCACCAGCCGCCCTCGTCGTGCAACCGCACGTGCACCACGTGGGTGTCGCCGAACAGGTTGTGCAGGTCGCCGAGCGTCTCCTGGTAGGCGCCGACCAGGAACACCGCCAGGTAATACTTCTCGCCGCTCTTCAGCTCGTGCAGCTCGAGCGTGCGCTTCACGTCGCGCATCGAGACGAAGCGATCGATCTTGCCGTCCGAGTCGCAGGTGATGTCGGCGAGCACCGCGGTCCGGGTCGGACGCTCATCGAGCCGGTGGATCGGCAGGATCGGAAACAGCTGGTCGATCGCCCAGCTGTCGGGCAGCGACTGAAACACCGAGAAGTTGCAGAAGTACGTATCCGAGAGAATCGCCTCGAGGTCGTCGAGTTCTTCCGGAAAGCGCTCGAGCTTGCGGCACGAGTCGCGGATCTTGGCGCAGGTCGCCCAGTAGAGCCGCTCGGCGAGCGCGCGGAACTCGAGCGACAGCAGGCCCAGATTGAACATCTGCAGCACCTGCTCGCGCGCCGTGAGCGCGTCGTGATAGCACTCGACCAGACGCCGCTCGCTGACCGCACGGTAGGCCTCGAACAGGTCCTGCACCGGCTGCGGCAGCTCCTCGTCACCCGGGTAATCCTCGGCCTCGTCGCCGGTGACCCGGAACTTGTCGAGCGCCGAGGAGCCGAGCGCATCGAAGATGAGCACGCTGTGGTACGCGGCTACCGCGCGGCCCGACTCGCTCACGATCATCGGGTGGGGAATGTCGCGCGCGTTGCACACGCTGGCGATGCGGTACACGACGTCGCTCGCGTACTCATTCAGCGTGTAGTTCATCGACGAGGCGAAGTTGGTGCCGCTGCCGTCATAGTCGACGCCGAGACCGCCGCCGACGTCGATGTACTGCAGCCCGGCGCCCATCAGCTTGAGCTCTGCGTACACGTGCGCCAACTCGTTGATGGCGTCCTTGATGCGGCGGATGTCCTGCAGCTGACTGCCGGGATGGCAGTGCACCAGCTGCAGGCAGTCGAGCATGTCGTGCGACTTCAGCACGTTGAACATCTCGAGGATCTCGGTGATGAAGAGGCCGAACTTGGACTTCTCGCCGGCCGAGGCACTCCAGCGCCCCGAGCCCTCGCTGAAGAGCTTGACGCGCACGCCGATGCGCGGCCGCACCTGGGAGCTGGCGGCATGCTTCAGGATCAGCCCGAGCTCCTCGAAGTTCTCGACCACCGGAATGATGGTGCGGCCGAGCTTGGTGGCGAGCGTCACCGCCTCGATGTAGCTGTCGTCCTTGAAGCCGTTGCAGACGATGAGCCGCTCGGGGGCATTCTCGGTCATGGCCATGACCGCCAGCAGCTCGGGCTTCGATCCCACCTCGAGCCCGAAGCCGTACTCGCGCCCGTAGCGGTAGACCTCCTCGACCACCAGGCGCTGCTGGTTCACCTTGATCGGGAACACCGCGGCGTAGCGGTTCTTGTAGTCGTTCTCGGTGATCGCGGACGCGAAGGCATCGTGCATGCGCTTCAGGCGGTGCGCCAGGATGTCGGAGAAACGCACCACCACCGGCGTGCTCAGGTCCCGCGCCTGCAGTCCCTCGACCACCTCGTAGAGATCGATGTCGCGCTCAACGGTCGTGTCCGGCCGCACCACCACGTGCCCGGCGTCGTTGATCGAAAAGTAGCCCTTGCCCCAGGCGGCGACGTTGTAGAGGTCGAGGGAGTCCTCGATCCGCCAGGGTTGGGCGGGGTTGAACTTGCGGTTTCCGTTGAGGGCGATCTTCGGATCGGCTGCCACGGGGCGCGTTATATCAAAATTGCGTGACCGGCGAGAGTGCTGCGTCACACAGTGTCGGCGCCGTGCGCCACCGCGCGTGCCGGATCGCGGATCCATTCGCTCCACGAGCCGGGGTACAGCCGCGCGCCGCCGAGCCCGGCGACTTCGAGCGCGAGCAGGTTGTGGCAGGCGGTCACGCCCGAGCCGCACATCGCCACCACCGCCGCGGGCGGCCGCCCACGCAGCGTCGTGGTCCAGGCGCGCCGCAGCTCATCGACCGTACGGAACTGCCCGCGCGCGTCGAGGTTGAGGGCGTTGGGATGGCTGTGCGCGCCCGGGATATGCCCCGCGACCGGGTCGAGGGTCTCGTTCTCGCCCGCGAAGCGATCGGCGCCGCGCGCGTCGACGAGCAGCGGCGTACCAAGCGCCAGCGCGCCCGAGGCGAGCGCCGCGGCGATCTCCTCCGTCGTGACCACCCACCCGGAGCCCGGGCGCGCCTCGAAGCGGCGCGCGGGTCGCGCCGCCGGCGCGCTGCTCACGGGGAGCCGTGCACGCTCCCAGGCCGCGAAGCCGCCGTCGAGCACCGCCACGCGCGCGTGCCCTAGCCAGCGCAGCAGCCACCACGCCCGTGCGGCGTAGGTGCCCGGGCCCTGGTCGTACGCGACCACCTGCACTCCGGCGTCGATGCCGAAGCGGCTGAAGGTGGCGGCGAGCGCATCTGGGTCGGGAAGCGGGTGACGCCCGGCGCGCGCGCTGTGCGGCCCCGACAGATCGCGGTCGAGATGGGCGTAGCGCGCGTGCGGGATGTGGCCGGCGGCCCATGCCTCGCCGCCCCAGTCGGGGCGGGAGAGCTCGAAGCGGCAGTCGAGACACACCCAGTCGGCATCCTCGAGGTGGGGGGCGAGATCTGCGACCCCGATCAGCGTGGTGTACATGAGAGCCCTCCGGCGCTGAGCGCTGGTGTGCATTTTCGGCGCCACGCCCAAGTCGTTACAATCCCGCCAGCACCTGTGCCGGGAGCACCGATGGCAATCGACGTCTATTGGGGCAGCGGTAGCCCGTACTCGTGGCGGGTGCTGCTCGCGCTCGAGTACAAGCACCTCCCGTACACCAGCCACCTGCTGCAGTTCTCCAAGCAGGAGCACAAGTCGCCGCAGATGCTCGCGCTGAATCCGCGTGGCCGGGTGCCGGTAGTGAAGGACGGCGACTATGTGTGCTTCGAGTCGCTGGCGATTCTTTACTACCTCGACCTGAAGTATCCGCAGCCGCCGCTCTTCGGCCGCACGCCCGAGGAGGCCGGGGTCATCATGCGCGTGATCTGCGAGTACCAGGCGTACATCGAGCCGCACCTGAACACGATCTGTCGCGGCATCTTCACCGGGAAAGCGGATCTGGCCGGGGATGAGATCACCAGCGCCATGCACGCCGCCGCGAGCGAGGCGCGCACCATCGAGGGACGCCTGTCGAAGGGCGAGTGGGTGGTGGGCGACAGCTGTTCGGCGGTCGACATGGTGATCTTCCCGGGGATCCAGCTGCTGAAACGCGCGCTCGAGCGGCCGGAGGCGCGCGAGCTGTCCTCGCGCTTCATGCCGGTGGAAGTCAACTATCCGGCGCTCGGCCGCTGGATGGCGCGCATGGCGGCGCTGCCGGGCTACCAGCGCACCTATCCACCCCACTGGAAGTGAGCGCAGGCGCTGCGCCACGCGGCGCCTCTCGTGGTACTGCGAATTGAGCCGGCGTGAATCGATGATACGCTCCCCTACTGGCAGCGCCCGTGGCGGCCGTTCACTCCATCGAGCGTCAAGGCATCATGAGCACCCAGCACAAGGTTCACGTCGAATTTCCCGGAAGGATCCTCTTTATCGGTTTCGGCAGCATTGGGCAGGGCGCGCTGCCGCTCATCCTGCGGCACATCGCCATCGCGCCCGAGCGGATCACCATCGTGACCGCCGAGGACAGGGGCCACGAGGAGGCCGCCAGGTACGGCATCAAGTTCATCAAGGAGCGTCTGACGCGCGAGAACTTCCGCCGCGTGCTCAATCCGCTGCTCGGCCGCGGCGATTTCCTCATCAACGTCTCGGTCGAGGTCTCGAGCGTCGCTCTCATCAAGCTGTGCTGGGAGAAGGGCGCGATGTACATCGATACCTGCATCGAGCCCTGGCCCGGCGGCTATACCGACCCGACGGTGCCGGTGGCACGCCGGACCAACTATGCGCTGCGCGAGGAGGCGCTGGCGCTGCGCCAGGGTAACGAGCGGGCGCCGACCGCGGTGCTTACGCACGGCGCCAACCCCGGGCTGGTGTCGCACTTCGTGAAGCAGGCGCTGCTCAATATCGCCCAGGACACGAAAGTCGAGGCCGGCAAGCCCGCGACGCGCGCCGAGTGGGGCGAGCTCGCGCGCCGGCTCGGTGTCAAGGTGATCCACATCGCCGAGCGCGACACCCAGGTGTCCAGTACGCCGAAGCTGCCCGGAGAGTTCGTCAACACCTGGTCGATCGACGGCTTCGTGAGCGAGGGCTCACAGCCGAGCGAGATGGGCTGGGGGACCCATGAGCGCAATTTTCCGCGCGACGGCAAGCGCCATGATTTCGGCTGCCTCGCCGCGATCTATCTCATGCAGCCGGGCGCCGCCACGCGGGTACGCACCTGGACACCGCGCGCCGGCCACTACCACGGCTTCTGCATCACGCACGCCGAGTCGATCTCGATCGCCGATTACTACACGGTGCGCGACGGCGCCCAGGTGGTGTACCGCCCCACCGTGCACTACGCCTACCACCCGTGCGACTCGGCGGTCATGTCGGTGCACGAGCTCGCCGGCCGCAACTACGTGCAGCAGGAGCGCCAGCGCATCCTGATGGACGACGTCACCGCGGGGATCGACGAGCTCGGGGTGCTGCTCGCCGGCCATCGCCGCAACGCCTACTGGTACGGCTCGCAGCTCTCGATCGGCGAGGCCCGCAAGCTCGCACCCTACAACAATGCGACCAGTCTCCAGGTCACCGTGGCGGTGCTCGCGGGGGTCGTGTGGGCGATGGAGAACCCGAACCAGGGACTGGTCGAGCCCGATGAGGTGGACTTCCGGCGCAATCTCGAGATCTGCGTGCCCTACCTGGGTCCGGTGTCCGGGGAGTACACCGACTGGACCCCGCTGCACGAGCGCGAGCGCCTCTTTCCCGAGGACATCGACAAGAGCGACCCGTGGCAGTTCAAGAACGTTCGCGTGCTGTGGTAGCTCACTCGTAGTCGATCGACACGATCACGTAGGCCCGCGCACCAGCCGGGGTCTCGACCGAGACCTCGTCATCGAGCCGCTTGCGCAGCAGCGCCCGTCCCAGGGGCGAGTCCATGCTGATGTAGCCCGGCGCCATGTCGAACTCGTCGGGCCCCACGACGCGATAGCGCGACTGCCGGCCGTCCTCTGCCTCGAGCTGCACCCAGGCGCCGAAGAACACCCTCGATGAGTCCGCCGGAGGCTGGTCCACCACGACCATGCCGTCGAGCCGGCGGCGCAGGAACCGCACGCGCCGGTCGATCTCGCGCAGCCGGCGCTTACCATAGGTGTATTCGGCGTTCTCCGAGCGGTCGCCCTGGGCCGCCGCGGCGGCCACCGCCTGCGTAACCCGCGGGCGCTCGCTGCGCCACAGCACATCGAGCTCCGCGCGCAGCCGCCCGGCCCCTTGCGGGGTGATGTATTTGGAACCCGCGGAACCCGCGGCCTCCCGCGGGGGCACGCGTCCCATTGCGGAAAATCCTGTGAAATGCGTCGCACACCTTTTTACAGAAGTCGGGGGTTCTGTGGAACATCTCACGGACGGGAGCCGCCGGACACTACTACCCTCTGGCCCGTGGCTACCAAGTACTACACCCACTTCGTAACCGACCCCGGCAGAGAGCGCACTGTCCCGGGCAACGAGTGGAGCGGTGTGGTGGAGCTGCGGGAGCCCCTGACGCAGGGACGCGCCAATCGCGAGCTGCGCTCGCTTCTCGCGCAGAGTTTCGACCTGGACACCCAGGAGATCCGTATCCTGCATTGGGCCCGATTGCACTGAATCCCCTGGCGGACTTCCTTCCCTTCATCGAAGGTCCGCCCTTCCAGACCCCAGGCCTCAAAACCTGGGGTTTTTTTTGGCCTTGATCGACGCACCTTCCGCCTCCATGTGACAATCCGCACCCCCCGGAATCCCCCGGGGCTGGATCGGTCTGTCGAGGAGAAATCCGATGCGTGCGTGGATGATCGCGTTGCTCAGCGCTGCGGTGCTGGCATTGTCGGGCTGCGGGTACAACAGCCTGCAGCAGCAGGATGAGAGCGTGAAGGCCGCCTGGTCGGAGGTCGTCAACCAGTACCAGCGCCGGGCAGACCTGATCCCGAATCTCGTCGAAGTGGTGAAGGGCTATGCCGCCCAGGAGCAGAAGGTCCTGATCGGGGTGACCGAGGCGCGCGCACGCGCCAACTCCATCCAGGTGACGCCTCAGGTGCTCAACAACCCGGAGCTCTTTCAGAAGTATCAGGCCGCGCAGGGTGATCTCACCCAGGCCCTGAGCCACCTGATGGCGGTAACCGAGAACTACCCGCAGCTGAAATCCGACCAGAGATTCGCCGACCTGCAGTCGCAGCTCGAAGGCACCGAAAACCGCATCACGGTGGCACGCAACCGCTACATCCAGGCGGTGCAACAGTACAACGTGACGGTACGCTCGTTCCCGGTGAATCTGACGGCCAAAATGTTCGACTTCCAGGTGAAGCCGAACTTCACGGTCGCCAACGAGCAGCAGATAGCGACGGCGCCCAAGGTCAGCTTCGACACCGCGGCCCCCGGCAACTCCGTCAAACAATGACGCGATGAGCCGCTCCGCGCTTCGGGTCCGCCACGCGGCGGGCTTCGCGCTGCCGCTGTTCCTCGCCCTGGCCCTCGGGGCCGGCGCGCAGGACGCGCAGCCGATCCCGAAGCTCAGCGCGCGCGTCACCGACCTCACCGGCACGCTCACCGCCGGGCAGCAGACCGCGCTCGATCAGAAGCTCGCCTCCTTCGAGGCCGCCAAGGGCGCGCAGCTCGCGGTGCTCATCGTGCCGACGACGCAGCCCGAGACGATCGAGGAGTACTCGATCCGCGTGGTCGATCAATGGAAGCTCGGGCGCAAGGGGGTCGATGATGGCGCACTGCTCATCGTAGCCAAGGACGACCACAAGGTCCGCATCGAGGTCGGCCGGGGCCTCGAGGGTGTGCTCACCGACGCGCTTTCCAATCGCATTGTCGATGAGACGCTGAAACCGGCTTTCCGCCAGGGAAGCTTCTACGGCGGCATCGACGCGGGCCTCGACCAGATGATGAAGCTCATCCAGGGCGAGCCCCTGCCGCCGCCCGAGCGGGAGTGGCAGCCTGGCCGCCGCGGCCACGGCGGCGGCTCGCTGCTCCCATTGCTGTTTGCGGTGTTCGCGGGCTCGGTGGTGCTGCGCGCCATCTTCGGGCGCACCTTCGGCTCGTTGCTGACTGGAGCGGGGGCGGGGCTGCTCGTGTGGATCGCCGGCTACGCGCTCGCCCTGTCGGGACTGGCTGCGATCGGCGCATTCCTCTTTACACTGCTCGGTGGCCTCGGGCGCGGCAGCGGCTGGTCGAGCGGTGGCTTCGGCGGAGGCTGGGGCGGCTTCGGCGGGGGTCTGGGAGGGGGCTTGGGTGGCGGGGGATTCAGCGGTGGGGGCGGCGGCTTCGCAGGCGGCGGCGCGTCGGGGAGCTGGTAAGCGGTGAAGCCCGGACGCCTCCTGCGGCATCTCCTCACGACGCGCTTCCGCACGCGCGCGCACTTTCCGCCGACGGTGCGCACGGCGATCCAGCAGGCAATCAGGGAATGCGAAGAGCGCCACGCCGGCGAGATCCGCTTCGCGGTCGAGACGGCGTTCGATCTGGAGCAGCTCTGGCACGACCTCGCGCCGCGTCAGCGCGCGCTGCAGCTGTTCGGGCAGCTCGGGGTGTGGGACACGGCGCATAACAATGGCGTGCTGATCTACGTGGACCTCGCCGATCGTGTGGTCGAGATCGTCGCCGACCGCGGCATCGCCGCGCGCGTACCGCAGGCCGAATGGTCGGCCGTTTGCCGCCAGATGGAGCACCACTATCGCGAGGGGCGCTTCAGTGAGGGATCGCTCGCGGGGATCCTCGGCGTGGGCGCACTTCTCGGGCGGCATTTCCCAGGGAAGACCGGCGGCGGCCATGAGCTGCCCGAGCAGCCGGTGCTCCTGTAGCGATATGGCGACGGCCGGGACGCTGCGACATCGGTCATAATGTCCTGCATATGAATATCGTTCGGGTGCGCGCAGCGCTTGGGGCGCTCGGCTGCTGCTCCCTGCTTGCCGCCTGCTCGCTGCTCGGTTCGCTGCACCGTGCGGCACCGTCACCCCCGCCGCAGCAGGCGCCGCCGGCAACGTCGACACTGCCGCTACCCGTCGCGACCGAGCGCTTCGAGCTCGAGCCCGGCCAGACCGTCGTGGGCGAGGTGCAGGTCATCACCGCCGGCAAGGACGATACCCTTACCGACATCGCCCGTCGCTTCAACGTCGGCTACGAGGAGATTCTGCGCGCCAATCCGAAGGTCGACCCGTGGCTGCCGGGCGAGGGACACGAGATCGTCGTGCCGACGCAGTTCATCCTCCCGAACGCGCCTTACAGCGGCGTCGTAATCAACATCGCCGCCATGCGTATCTACTACTTCCCGCCCGTGAAGCGCGGGGAGCGCGTCGTGGTGCTGACGCACCCGATCGGCATCGGCAAAGTTGGCTGGAAGACCCCGGAGGGAGTCACCAAGATCGTGCGCCGCCAGGAGGATCCGACGTGGCGGGTGCCCGTGTCGGTGCTCAAAGAGCATCACGAGAACGGTCAGGACCTGGACCCGGTGATCGGCCCGGGGCCGGATAACCCCCTCGGCAAGTACGCCTTCTACCTGCAGTGGCCGAGCTACCTGATCCACGGCACCAACAAGCCGGCCGGCGTCGGGTTGCGCTCGAGCCATGGCTGCATCCGCCTCTACCCGGAGGACATCGAGCAGTTCTTCAATATGATCCCGCTCGGAACGCAGGTGCAGGTGGTGAATCAGCCGTTCCTGTTCGGCTGGGGCAACGGGCAGCTCTACCTGCAGCCGTTCGATGTGCTCGAGGACGACGAGCGCGACTGGAACAAGGCGCAGCGCAAGCTCCTCGGCAAATCGCTCTCCGCCGCCCTGCAACAGCAGCTCAAGACGCACCACCAGCAGATTGACTGGGATCGGGTCGCCACGCTCGCACACGACCCGCGCGGAATCCCGGTGCCCGTCTCGGCCGCAGACACGAGCCTCGAGCAGGTGCTCGCTGCTGCACCGCGGGTGCAGGACGTGCTGCCGCAGGGCTCAACCTGGGATGGCACCTCGGACCTGCCGATGGACGAAGCGTCCTTCAAGCAGATGTTCTCGGAGATCGAGCCCAACGCGGACGCGCCGGCTGTCGCGGTTCCGGCTACCGCCACACCGGGTTTGCCCGCCGCGCCGGGCTCCGCCGCTGTAACCAGGGGCAAGACGCCGCCGCCCCCCAAGGACGGCAGCTGATGGCGGGCGAGCCGCCGCCGCGAGCGCCCTCCGGGCAGGAGTCGACTGCCCGGGCGCTATCGGGGCAAGAGTCGCCTGCCCCGGCGTTATCGCAATGGCTGCAGCTGATGCTGGCGGAGATCGCCGCGCGGCGTGAGGCGCTCGAGCGCGCCCGTGACGAGGACGCACGCCGCCGCGCCGAGCGCGCTGCGGAGAGCGCCGATTCTCGCGGCGCCGCACATCTGAGTTAAGTCGCAGCGTCCCGATTGTGCCTCACGGCGGTGAGCCGCTGTGCTAGAGTCCCGCGGGCACAATACTAAGAGGCGTTGAGTGGCCAACAGCCCCGCGTCCGGCGCACAACTCGCGCAGCAAAGTCGTGACTCTTACGCCGTCGACGGAGTGGCTACCGGAATCGCCGCCTTCGTCGGCCGCACGCTCAAGGGTCCGGTTTCGCGTCCGCTCACAGTAAGGAGCTTCTCCGAGTTCCAGCGGCACTTCGGCGGGCTGTGGCAGCCGTCGACGCTGTCGTACGCCGTCGAGCAGTTCTTCGACAACGGCGGCCGCGAGGCGCGCATCGTGCGGGTTGCGAACGGCGCCCGCCCGCCGACCCTGAGCCTGCCGGCTGCCGGCGGCACGCTCACGCTCATCGCGCTAAACCCCGGCTCGCGCGAGTACCTGCGTGCCTCGGTCGATTACGACGGCCTCTCCGCCGTCGACGCGGATCGCTTCAACCTGGTCGTGCAGCGGGTGCGCACGGCAGGCTCGGAGCTGGTGGAGGACCAGGAGATCTACCGGCGCGTGTCGGTCAAGCAGGGCGCTCCGGGCTTCGTCACCGACGTACTGCTGCAATCGAGCCTGGTACGGGTCCACGGCGCGGTGCCCGAGCGCCGCCCGGAGCGCTCGTCCGGCGCACCCGGCGGCGTCGCGGTCGGCTACACCCTGTCCAACCCCGACGCAGATGACGGCGCGCCACTCACCGACTACGACGTGATCGGCTCGCGCGTGCGCGGCACCGGCCTGTTCGCGCTCGAAGGCGCCGCCCGTTTCAATCTGCTGTGTATTCCACCGCTGCGCCGCGACCAGGACGTGGGACTGTCGACGCTGCTGGTCGCGGCCCGCGTCTGCCGCGAGCACTGTGCGCTGCTGTTGATCGATCCGCCCGCTGCATGGACCAGCGCCCCGGTGGCGCTCCAGGCGCTGCGCAGCTGGCCGTTCCGCAGCGATTGCGCCGTGATGTATTACCCGCGCATCCAGGCCTTCGACCGGCTGCGCGGACGCATCGAGGTCTTTGGTCCGAGCGCCGCGGCGGCGGGGATGATTGCGCGCTCGGACGAGAGCTGGCCGGTCTGGACGGCCACCGAGCCCGAGGAAGCGGCACTGCGCCCGGGACTGCGTCCCGCGGTCACCGTCTCGGAGGCGGACCGCGTGCGCCTCACCCAGGCGGGCGTCAATACGCTGCTCGCCGTGCGCTCGCCGGCGCGCACCGGCCTGGGTCCGCGCACGCTCGCCGCCGGGGGCAACGGTGCCTCGGACTGGCGCTACCTGTCGGCGCGGCGCCTCGCGCTGTTCGTGGCCGCCAGCATCGAGCAGGGCACGCGCTGGATGCTGCTCGAGCACAACGGGCCGGCAACCTGGGCGCGCGCCCGCGCGCAGGCCGCGGAATTCCTCGACGGACTCGCCGCGCAGGGCGCCTTCGCCGGTGCCAGCGCGCTCGACAGCCACTTCGTGTTCTGTGACGAGCGGATCAACGGCGAGCAAAGCGTCGCCGAAGGCAGGTTCAATCTGCTGTTCGGCTTCGCCACCACCAGGGCCGGAGAGTTCGACACGTGGCTCGTCACGCATCGCCCCGGCGAGAGCCGGGTGCGCCCGGTCTCGGTCAACCGCTCGGCGACCGCCCGGCAGCGGGTCGAGTGGGAGATTCAGACCTCGATACTGCGCGGGGGGATGCGTAACTAGATTATTGGCCGAAATCGCCTGCGGCCGATTTCGGCAGACATTACGCCGTAGACCGCGGGCAAAGGCACGACTTTGGCGCTTTGCGGCTCAGTCTGCTTTGCCGAAGCCGCCGCCGCCCGGGGTGAAAATGGTGAGCTCGTCCCCGGGAGTCACGTCGAACCGTGCGGTCGCCCCGAGCGTCTCGATCGCGCCCGTTACGCGCCGTATGTGCGCTGCCCCGCGCGCGCCCGCCTGCCCGCCGGCCAGGCCGAACGGCGCGATGCGGCGGTGATTCGCGAGCAGCGCCCCGGAGAAGGGAGCACGAAACTCGATCCGTCGCACCACACCGTCGCCGCCGCGATGGCGGCCGGCGCCCCCGGAGCCGCGCCGGATGGCGAACTCGCGCACCAGCACCGGGAACTTTGCTTCGAGGATCTCGGGGTCGGTGAGCCGCGAGTTGGTCATGTGAGTGTGGACCGCGTCGCAGCCTTCGAAGTCCGCTCCCGCGCCGGCGCCACCGGCGATGGTCTCGTAGTACTGCAGCCGCTCGTCGCCGAAGGTCAGGTTGTTCATCGTGCCCTGGGAGGCCGCGAGTATCCCGAGCGCACCGTACAGCGCATCGACGATGCATTGCGAAGTCTCGACATTGCCGGCGGCGACGGCCGCCGGCGGCTGCGGGTCGAGCATTGAGCCCGGCGGGATGACGATCTCGAGTGGCTCGAGGCAGCCCTCATTCAGCGGGATGGGGCGCTCGATCAGTGTGCGGAACACGTACAGCACCGCCGCCAGGCACACCGCGCGCGGCGCGTTGAAGTTGTGTGTGCCCTGCGCCGAGGTACCGGTGAAGTCGACGCGCGCGCGGCGCGCGCTGCGATCGACGTCGATGCGCACCACGATCGCCTGTCCGCCGTCCATCTCGTAGCGGAATTCCCCACTGTGCTGCTCCTGGATCGCGTTGCGCACCGAGAGCGCCGCGTTGTCCTGCACCTCGCGCATGCGCTCGTGCAGGCTCGCGAGCCCGTAGCGCGCTACGGCGCGGCCGATCTCGGCGATGCCGCGCGCGTTGGCGGCGAGCTGCGCACGCAGGTCCGCCAGATTCTGCCCGGGCTGGCGCGCCGGCCAGGGCCCGCGGGCGAGCGCGGCGCGCAGCTCGGGCTCCCTCAGGACCGAGCCGCGGACCAGCTGGAAGCACTCGAACAGTGCTCCTTCCTCTTCTATGTGGCGGCTGAAGGGAGGCATGGAGCCGGGTGTCATCCCGCCGACGTCGGCGTGGTGGGCGCGCGAGGCGACGAAGAAATCCGCGCGTTCCCCGCCGCCGCTGAACACCGCTGTCACGACGGTCATGTCGGGCAGGTGGGTGCCGCCGTGGTATGGACTGTTGAGCAGCCAGGATTCCCCCGGCATGAGCCTCCCGCCGCGGGCCTCGATGACGGCCCGCACGCTCGCGCCCATCGAGCCGAGATGCACCGGCATGTGGGGCGCGTTGGCAACCAGCCCGCCGCGCGAGTCGAAGAGCGCGCAGGAGTAGTCCAGTCGCTCGCGGATGTTGACCGACTGCGCCGTCGCCCTGAGCACCTCGCCCATCTGCTCCGCGATGTGCATGAACAGGTTGTTCGATATCTCGATCCGGGCGGGGTCGGCCGCCGCAACGGCGCCCGCGGCCGCAACCACGGGGTCGCACTCGAGCAGCAGCTCCCCGCCGGCGAGCAGCCGGCCGCGCCAGCCGCTCTCCAGCACGACGGTGCTGTGCGGCTCGACGATGAGCGCCGGGCCCGCGAGCGTGCCCTCGAGCTCGCTCATCGGCACGAGCGGCACTTCGCGCCAGCCGTCGAACCAGGCGCGCGCGGCGCGCGGCAGGGTCGCAACGGGGCGCGGCGCGGGCATGACGAGCCGCGCCGCATCGAGCGATGCGAGACGCGCCTCGGCGCGCAACGCCTCGATCACCAGCAGGCTGTGCGCGGCGAAGCCGAAGCGCTTCAGGTGCTCGGCGTGGAAGTGCTCGTGCACCTGCGCCAGTGCGCCGAGGGGCACCGACAGTGAGACGTCGCTGTCGCCGGCGCGCACCTCGAGCAGCAGCGCCACCCGCACGCTCCCCGGCTCGGGGGCGAAGGCGACGAGCTCGCCGCGGGCCTGCGACTCGAGCTGCGCGAGTGCCTCACGCGCCGCCGCAAGCCCGCCCTCCGTGAGCGGCTGGCGGAGGCTCGCGCGCCTTACGGCGAGGCGGTCGGCGACCCCGATGCCGAACGCCGAGAGCACGCCCGCCAGCGGATGGACCAGGACGCGGCGCATGCCGGCGCCACGCGCCACCCGGCAGGCGTGTTGCCCGGCCGCGCCGCCGAAGCAGAACAGCGTGAAGTCCCCCGCGTCGAGGCCCTGGCGTGCCGCGACGTGGCGGATGGCGTTCGCCATCGACTCAACGGCGACTTCGAGGAACGACTCCGCGACCACCTCGGCCGCACAGCCGTGCGCGGCCGGCACGGCGGCCTGCGCGGCGAGCCCGGCAAACTTCGCGGCCACCGCCTCGGGGTCGATGCGCGAGCGGCCGTCCGCTCCGAAGACCGCCGGCAGGGTGTCGGGCCGCAGATGCCCGAGCAGCACCTGTACGTCGGTGAGAGTCAGCGGCCCGCCGCGGCGGTAGCACGCCGGTCCGGGTTCCGCACCCGCCGAGGCCGGGCCTACCGCGAAGCGCCCGTCCGTGAAGGCGAGGACCGAGCCGCCGCCCGCGGCGATCGTGTGCACGTCGAGCATCGGCTGCGTGAGGCGCACTCCGGCGATCGTGTGCTCGAAACGCTGCGGCAGCTCGCCGTCGATGAGCGACACGTCGGTCGACGTCCCGCCCATGTCGAAACCGATGAGCCGCGCGAAACCGGCCCGCTCGCCCACCCAGCGCATGCCGATCAGTCCGCCCGCCGGGCCCGACAGCACGCTCGACATGGCGTGGAAGGTGGCCGCGTCCGCGAGTCCGCCGTTGCTCTGCATCAGCGCGAGGCGCGCCCGCGCGTCGAGCGCGCGCAGCTGCTCCGCGAGCCCGCCGACATAGGCGCGTAGCGGCAGCGCCAGATAGGCGTTGAGCACCGTGGTATCGCCGCGCGTCACGTAGCGCACCAGCGGCGACAGCTCGTGCGACACCGAGACCTCCTCGAAGCCGAGCGCGCGGGCCGCTGCGGCCGCGCGGCTCTCGTGCTGCGGATGGCGCCAGCCGTGCAGCAACACGATGGCGACCGCGCGGCGCCCGGCGCGGCGCGCGCACGTGAGATCGGCACGCAGCCGCCCCTCATCGAGTGGCACGAGCACGCTGCCGTCGGCATCGATCCGCTCGAGCGCTTCGATCACCTCCGCGTGCAGCAGCTTGGGCAGCACGATGTTGCGCGCGAAGATGTCGGGGCGATTCTGGTAGCCGACGCGCAGCCCATCCGCGAAGCCCGCGGTCGTCACCAGCACCACCGGCTCGCCGCTGCGCGTTAGCAGCGCGTTGGTCGCCACGGTGGTGCCCACCTTGACCTCGGTCACCTGCGCTCCAGGCGCGATCGCGGCCCGCATCTCGCGCGCCGCGTCGAGTCCGGGGTCGCCGGGCGCGGCGCCAGCCGCGGGCAGCGACAGCACCTTGCGCACGTGCAGCGTGCCATCCGGAGCGAGTCCCACCACGTCGGTGAAAGTGCCGCCGCGGTCGATCCAGAACTGCCAGCCCGCTCGAGGTGCGCGCACCTCACCCGATTGGCTTAACGTTTCCATTGCCTGCATTATTCGCCCAGGTCGAGCCGGCACCCAGTCCCCGCCGTCTCGCCGGGGAGGCGTTCGTGACCCGTCACGTCGTGTTCTCCCACGGGCAGGAGAGCGGCCCGTGGGGCCGCAAGATCAGCGCGCTCGCGGAGGTCGCCCGCAGCGAGGGCTACGAAGCGCACTCGGTTGACTACCGCGGCATCGACGTGCCGCGCGCACGCGTGGCGAAGCTCGTCGACTTCTGCAAGGAGCTGGCCGGCGATCTGGTGCTGGTCGGCTCGAGCATGGGCGGCTACGTGGCGGTTGCCTCCGCCTCGCTGCTGCACGCCCGTGGGGTGTTTCTGATGGCGCCGGCACTCTATCTCGAGGGACTGCCGGAGCTGCGCGCCGGCTCGCTCGACTGCCCGGCGGCCGTGGTGCACGGCTGGCGCGACGAAGTCGTGCCCTACGATCACAGCCTGCGCTTTGCGCGCGCTTATCGCGCGGCCCTGCACCTGCTCGACGGCGATCATCGGCTGCACAACCAGATCCGCGTCATCCAGCATCTGTTCGAGTACTTCCTCATTGCGCTCGACCTGCCGGCCATCGCCTTCGAGTGACGGCCTGCGGGCCTTCAGCGCCGCAGGCGGATGGCACGCTCGGCGATGCGGTCCACCAGCGCCGGCGCCACCAGACGCGCCCAGCGGCCGAAGCGTCCGCGCCGGGAAGTGACCAGCAGCCGCTGCCGCCGGCTCATGGCGCCCACGATGAGCCGCGCGCATTGCTCGCTCGTCATGATGCGCGGCTCGTCCATGGGACTCGCCCCCAAGGGCCGGCCGTCCGCGCCCAGCGCCCCCTTGTGCAGCTCGCTCTTGACGAAGTCGGGAGCCACGATCGTGACGTCGACGCCGCTGCCCCTGAGCTCGATGCGCAGCGACTCGAAGAAGCCAACCATCGCATGCTTGCTCGCGGCGTAACCGGTGCGCTCCGGGACGCCGGTGAGCCCGGCGATGCTCGCGACCGCTACGATCAGGCCGCGCGAGTTTTTCAGGTACGGGAGTGCCGCCGCGGTCGTATGCGCCGCGCCGAGGTAATTGACCGCCAGCAGCCGCTCGAGGGGCGCGAGATCCGCGAGCGCGTCGAACCGTGCCCACATGGTCATGCCGGCGTTGTTCACCAGCGCGTCGAGCCCACGGAAGCGCTCCACGGTGCGCGCCACCATCGCGCGGCAGTCCTCGGGGCGGGTGACGTCTCCGGGCACGGCGAGCACCGCAGTCCCCGATGCCGCGCAGGCGCTCGCCGTCTCCGCGAGCCGGTCCGCGTCGCGCGCATTGAGCGCAAGCCGGGCCCCCCGGTGCGCGAGCTCCAGCGCGAGTGCGCGCCCGATCCCGGTCGAAGCCCCCGTGATGAGGACCGTCCTGCCCGTGAAAGTGTCCATTTGCGCACGGCCGCCCGTTGCCGCGGACCCATCGCCGCGCCACATCATAGGGCGCTGATTTGGCTGCTGCTTGCCGCCCCGCGTGGCCGAGTCGTAGACTCCCGGGCACAGGTATTGTGTTGCGGATCAAACAAGAACCCGGCGTGCATGCGCGAGTAGCGGGTGCAGATCAACGCAATCACGTAACTTCCGGCGCAGGCGCGGGGCGGCGGGTTCACTCACGGTCGGGACCTGAGCCTTAGAGGCGAGCCAAGGGAGCAGGGGGAGTCATGAGGAAAGTGCACTTGGGGCGTCGTGGGCTGCTGATCGCCCCGGCGGCGGTCTGTCTGGCGTTGGGCTTAAGTCCCGACGCGCGCGCGTTCAATTTTGGCTCCGGCGATTGGACCGGCTCCTGGGACACGACGCTCGGCTACGGGCAGGGATGGCGCACCGAAGGGCGCAACTGCGCGCTGATCGCCATTGCTGACGGGGGCTGCGGCTATGGCCCCAACATCGACAACGGCGACCTCAATTACGGCAAGGGAACCTTCACTGAAGCCGTCACCGGCGTGACCGAGTTCTCCCTGAAGTACAAGGACAACCTCGGCGTGTTCGTCCGGGGCTCCGGCCTCTATGACTTCTATGTCATGGGCAACCACACCGAGCGCACGCCGCTCACGCACGACGCCAAGGACGTGGTCGGCAGCTATACCCGCCTGCTCGATGCATTCGGGTACGCACGCTTCAATCTCGGTTCGATGCCGTCCGAGCTGCGGCTCGGCCGGCAGGTGGTGGACTGGGGCGAGAGCCTCTTCATCCCGGGAGGCCTCAACCAGGTCGACTACTTCGACGTGACCGCGTTGCAGGTGCCGGGGGCCGAGGTCAAACAGGCGCTGCTCCCCGACGAGTCGGCGGTCCTCAACCTGCAGCTCACCAAGAACCTGAGCACCCAGCTCATCTACCTCTTCGACTGGCACGAAGACATCATCGAGCCCACAGGCGCCTACTTCAGCACCAACGACATCGCCGGTGCCGGCGGCAACAAGATAGTGCTCGGCTTCGGCGCGGTCTCCGACCAGGGCGTCAACTTCACCCCACTCGGCGGCTCGCTGATCAGCGATTTCCAGACCATACCCCGGCTGCCTGACGAGCGGCCCTCGCAATCTGGCCAGTTCGGTGTCAACTTCAAGCTCTTCCTGCCCAACTTCGGCCAGGGCACCCAGCTCGGCTTCTATTTCCTCAACTACACGAGTCGGCTGCCGGTGATCTCTTTCCAGTCCGGCTCCCAGGCGGGTTTCGGCAACGCCTTCGGCGCCGTCAACGCCGTCGCCGGCGCCGCGCAGGCACTCGCGGCAGGGCTACCTTTCGCCGCGGCGGTTGCGACCGGCGCCGCCGTCGGCCAGTCGCGTGCGGCGGCGCTCGGTGGCAACCTGGGCGCCGCGACGGCGACCGAGTACGCCACCATCGGCGCCAACACGCTGCTCGCGGGCGGCAATGTCAACAACCAGGCGAGCAGCCTGGCGGCCAACGAATACGCGCGGACGGAGGGTTACGTCGAGCAGTTCCCGCAGGACATCAGGATGCTCGGGCTGTCCTTCAACACGGAGATCCAGAAAACCGGCACGGCGCTGCAGGGCGAAGTCGCCTACCGGCACAACGTGCCGCTGCAGCTCGACCTCCCCGAGCTCATCTACGCCTCGCTCACTCCGTTCGAGACGGGCATTGCCCAGCTCCTCGGCGAGCCTACGACCGGCCCTGGGCGCTGCGTGCCGGCTTCCGCAACCCCCATCACGGGATGCAACCAGTTCGGCCTGTACGGGTTGGGACAGACCGTGCAGGGCTATGAACTAAAGGACATGTGGCACTTCGACGTCATCGCCACCCAGATCTGGGCCAACGTGCTGAAGGCCTCTCAGGCCCTGTTGATCGTCGAGGCCGGGGCCGACTATGTGCCGGGCCTGCCGAACGAGTACAGCGGCGGTCCGGAGGGCTTCGGCCTGCGCTTCGGCGGTCCGGGCACATTGAGCGGCAACCCGAACCTCGGCGGTTACCCGGAGTTTCCGGCGGTGAACGGCCAGTGCTTGACGGCCGGCTTCCAGTGCTTGGCGCCGGGCTCCGCGTTCGCCAGCAGCTTTGCCTGGGGCTACGTGGTCGCCGGCCACTTGGAGTACGACAACGTGATCGGCGACTGGAGCCTGACCCCGCACCTCACCTGGAGCCAGGACGTGAGCGGGAATTCGCCCGGTCCCGGGGGCGCCTTCCTCGCCGGCCGCTATGCGAGCACCGCCGGAATCACGGCGAGCGTGCGCCAGAGGTGGGAGCTGGACGTCTCCTACACACACTACGGCGGCGCCGGTCAGTACAACCTCCTGGGCGATCGCGATTTCGTCGCCGCCAGTGTCAAGTTTTCATTCTGAGAGCCGCGCGGTCCTGACGGGCATGTGTGAGCAATGGAGGGGGCTGCAATGAATATGGTGGTGCGTTTGGCGGCGGCGATCCTGTTCGCACAGTCGGCGTGGGGGGCGGTGAGCCCGCAGGAAGCGGCACGGCTCGGTGCTGATCTCACGCCGCTCGGGGGCGAGAAGGTCGGCAACGCCGACAGCTCGATCCCTGCGTGGACGGGCGGCATCAAATCTCCGGCGGATGCGGGCTTTCCGAATTACAAGTCCGGCGATCACCATCCCGATCCCTACGCGAGCGACAAGCCGCTGTTCACCATCACGACCGCGAACCTCAGCCAGTACGCGGCGAAGCTCACCGAGGGGCACAAGGCGCTCTTCAAGACCTACTCCGACTACAAGATGATCGTGTACCCGGCGCATCGCAGCGCCGCGGCCCCCGAGCACGTGTATGAGGCCACCAAGCGCAATGCCACCACGGGCAAGCTCGTGCCGGACGGCAACGGCATCACCGGCGCGCTCGGCGGCGTGCCGTTCCCGATTCCGCAAGCGGGCGTCGAGATCTACTGGAACCATGTGACGCGCTGGCGCGGATTCGCCGCTGCGCTCGACGTCGGCCAGGCACCGCTCACCGCGAGTGGCAGCTACACGCTGGTGAACTTCAAGATCGAGGTGTACTACAAGTATTACGAGCCCGGGATGACCGAGGCGAAGATGAATAACATCCTGCTGTACTTCACGCAGGAAACGACCGCACCGGCGCGCCTCGCCGGCGAGATCCTGCTGGTGCAGGAAACGCTCGATCAGGCCAAGGAGGGCCGCCGCGCCTGGATCTACAATCCCGGCGCGCGCCGCGTGCTGCGCGCGCCCAACGTCGCCTTCGACAACCCGGGCACCAATGCCGACAACCTGCGTACCAACGACCAGTACGACATGTACAACGGCAGCCCGCAGCGCTACGACTGGACGATCGTCGGCAAGAAGGAGATGTACGTTCCCTACAACGCGTATCGCCTGCAGGATCCGAAGGTCAAGTACAGTGACATGCTGCACAAGAACCATCTCAACCAGGACCTGGCGCGCTATGAGCTGCACCGCGTGTGGGTGGTGGACTCGAAGCTGAAGCCCGGCCAGAGCCACCTCTACAGCCGCCGCACCTTGTACGTGGACGAGGATTCCTGGCAGATCCTCGCCGTCGACTGCTACGACGCGCGCGGGCAGTTGTACCGCGTGCAGGAGGGGCACGCCATGAACTACTACGATCTGCCCTCCGTGCAGACCGCGCTCGAGCTGGTCATGGACCTTTCGAACGGCCGGTATCTCGCGCTGCAGCTGCAGAACGAGGCGCCGAAGTCCTACAACTTCGCCATCAAGCGCTCGCCCGACGATTATCAGCCGAGCATGCTGGAGCGCCGCGGCATCCGCTAAACGCCGTGGAACCGGGCGCGCCTTGCGGTGCTTCGCCCTGGCGCGCACGCCGGCGAAAATCCCTGTTGGCGCTCGGCGTTGCCCTCGCCGGAGCCGCGTGGGCGGGCGATGCCCCCTTGAGCGCCGAGCATGCCCGGCTCGCTGACCATTCGCTGCTGATCGCCATCGCCGCGGCCGGACAGCGGCTGGTGGCAGTCGGCGACCGCGGCGTCATCGTGCTCTCCGACGACAATGGCGCGAGCTGGACGCAGGCCGCGACGGTGCCCGCCCAGGCGCTGCTCACCGGCGTGTGCTTCTTTGACGCCCGCCACGGCGTGGCGGTCGGCCACGATGAAGTCATCCTCGTGAGCGACGACGCCGGAGATAGCTGGAAACTCGCTCACTACGCGCCCGAGGCACAGCGGCCGCTGCTCGACGTGTGGTGCGGCGCGGGCGGTGCGGCAATCGCCGTCGGCGCCTACAGCACCTACCTCGTGAGCGCCGACGGCGGTACGAGCTGGAGTGAGCGGCCCTTCAAGCCGCGCCCCGCGCCACGGCCGGCCGGCGCGGCGCGCTCCGCGCGCGACTCTTCCGCTATCGAGGAGACCGGCGGTGGCTACCACCTGAATCGCATCGTGGGCGCTGCGGCGTCGCGGCTCTATATCGCGGGCGAGGCCGGACACCTGTACCGTTCCGACGATGCCGGCGCGTACTGGCAGGAGCTCACCTCGCCTTATGCGGGATCGTTCTTCGACGTGCTGCCGCTCGCGGGCGATGCGCTGCTCGCCTGCGGCCTGCGCGGCAACCTCTACCGCTCCGAGGACGCCGGCGCGAGCTGGCGACGCCTCGAGACCGGCACCGTGGC
Organism: Steroidobacteraceae bacterium; assembly: GCA_036497085.1. Classification (GTDB taxonomy): domain Bacteria; phylum Pseudomonadota; class Gammaproteobacteria; order Steroidobacterales; family Steroidobacteraceae; genus 13-2-20CM-66-19. The sequence goes on from DASXKA010000278.1 coordinate 32,283, forward strand.
GATGCTCGACGGCGCGGCGTTGCTTGCCGGAGGCGAGGTTGCGGTCGTCGGTCTCTCGGGGGTGGTGCTGGTGAGCCGCGACGGCAGCCAGTCGTTCGGCCTCGAGCAGCAAAGCGACCGCAGCGGCCTCTCGGCGGCTCTCGCCGTCGGCAGGGACGCGATCGTCGTGGTGGGCGAGGGCGGCGCCCGGCTGCTTCGACTCGGCGGCGGTGCAGCTACCGGCGCCGGAGCGGGGCAGTGATCACCAACGGTGCGGGCGACGACGGGGCGCTGCCGGGATTAGGCGGCGCCCTCGAGCGTCTCATCTTCGGACAGCGGAAGCTGATCCTCGCGCTGTTTGCGCTGGGTACGGTGATTCTCGGGACGGTGGCGTTGCGCGGGCTGCGCATCGATACCTCCTTCACCAAGACCCTGCCGGTGCACCACGAGTACATGCGCACCTATCTCGATCCGAAGGTGGTCGAGTTCCAAGGCGCCAATCGGGTGCTGGTGGCGCTCATCGCGCGCGACGGCAACATGTTCACGCCGGAGTTCTTCGCGGCGCTGCGCAAGGCGACCGACGAGGTCATCGTCATGGACGGCATCGACCGCACCCGCGTGCAGTCGATCTTCACTCCCAACGTGCGCTACCTCGAGGTGGTCGAGGACGGTATCGAGGCCGGGGACGTGATGCCGGCGGGTTTCACGCCGACGCCTGAGAACATGGCGCGGGTGCGCGACAACATCCGCAAGGCCGGCATCATCGGCCGCCTGGTCGCCAACGATTTTTCGGGCGCGCTGGTGAGCGCAATCGTCCTCGATCAGGACGCGCAGGGAAGGCCCGTCGATCCGATCTCGGTGGCGCACGCGCTCGAGCGCCAGGTGCGGCAGGCCATCGAGCATCCGCTGCCGCCTGCTGCCGTCGATGTGCAGGCACGCGCGAGTACCGGCGTCGAGACCGCCGCATTTCCGCGCCAGGGGATCGACGTGCGCATGATCGGCTTCGCCAAGGTGGTGGGCGACATCGCCGACGGAGCTGCCTCGGTGGTGATGTTCGCCGGCATCACGCTGGTGCTGACGCTGCTGGCGGTGCGCGTCTACTGCCAATCGTGGCGCATCGCCTTCGTGCCGGTGCTGTGCTCGGTCGTGGCGGTGATCTGGCAGCTCGGCTCGCTGGTGGTGCTGCGTTACGGGATCGACCCGATTGGCCTCCTGGTGCCGTTCCTGATCTTCGCGATCGGCGTGAGCCACGGAGTCCAGAAGATCAGCGCCGCAGCCGATGCCGCGCTCGCCGGGCTCGACAGCGAGGCGGCCGCCCGCCGGGTGTTCCGCCAGCTGCTGATGCCGGCCGTCATCGCGCTGCTCGCCGATCTGGTCGGCTTCGTGACCATCCTCATGATCCCGGTCCAGGTGATCCGCGAGATGGCCATCACGGCCAGCATCGGGGTCGCGATCGTCATCCTCACCGACCTGGTGCTGCTGCCGGTGCTGGTGTCCTACGTGCGCCTCGGTGCGGGCTACCGCGCGCGTGTCGAGCGGCGCCAGCGGCGCCTCGCCACGCTATGGCGCCACATGTCCGGGCTCACCGAGCGCGGCCCCGCGCTCGTCATCATCGTGATCGCGGCGCTGCTCGGAGTGGCTGGCTGGTGGAAGGGGCGCGAGACCCCGATCGGGGACACGCAGGCGGGGGTGCCGGAGCTGCGCGCGAACTCGCGCTACAACCGCGACAATGACGTCATCACCACCAAGTTCTCAATCGGCGTCGACGTGCTGACGGCGATCATCGAGTCGCAGCAGCCGCTGTGCGTGAGTCACGACCTCATGACGGGCGTGGATCGTTTCGCCTGGCACATGCGCAACGTTCCCGGCGTGCAGGAGGTCATCACGCTGCCATTCATTGCCAAGGTGGCGATCGCCGGCTGGAACCAAGGGAGCCTGAAGTGGCGCAGCATTCCGCGTGAGCAGACTCAGCTCACCCAGTCGACGCGCTACATCGAGACCAGCACCGGGCTTCTCAACGAGAACTGCGACGTCGTGCCGGTGCTGATCTTCCTCACCGATCACCGCGCTGCGACGATCGCCCGCGCCGTCACGGCGGTCAAGGAATGGCGGGCACGAAATCCGCTGCCGGGAGCCGAAGTGCGGCTCGCCGCAGGTAACGTCGGGGTCATGGCGGCCACCAACGAGACGGTCAAGGCCAAGGAGTTGCTCATCCTGGCGGGCGTGTTCGGGGCGGTGATCGTCATGTGCCTGCTGACCTTCCGCTCGGTTACAGGCATGGTGCTGGTGGTCGTGCCGCTCGCACTCGTCTCGGTGCTGGTGTACGCGGTGATGGCCCTCGTCGGCATCGGCCTCAAGGTCTCGACGTTGCCGATGGTGGCGCTCGGCGCCGGCATCGGCGTCGACTACGGCATCTATCTCTTCAGTCGCATGCAGGAGTTCCTGCAGCAGGGGCTCGCGGTGCGCGACGCGTACGAGCGCACGCTGCGCGTCACCGGGGCGAGCATCATCTTCACTGGCATCACGCTTGCCATCGGGGTCGCCACCTGGGTGTTCTCGCCGCTGAAGTTCCAGGCGGACATCGGCATCATGCTGACCTTCATGTTCCTCGTGAACATGCTCGCCGCGATCATTCTGCTGCCCGCGCTCGCGGCGTGGCTGATCCGGCCGCACAGGGCGTAAATACCTGATTCATCATCGGGTACCGATGAGCATCACACGTTTCACAAGTCTCGAGGCCATGAAGAGAGCCGAGTATCCGGCGTGGCAGCGCGTACCCCCGCACGAGCGACTGCGGGCGGTGATGGATCTGACTCTGGCGCTTTATGCCCTTAAGGGCCTCCCCGATGTTCCCAGACTTCAAAGATCTCTTGTCCGCATTAAACGCCCACCGGGTTAGGTATCTGATCGTCGGCGGATATGCGGTTGGGTTCCATGCGCAGCCGCGGCGTGCTGGAAGCGCAAAGGCGGGGGCGCGAGGAATGGCTCAAATTGCGACAGCAACAGCTGCAGGGCTCAGGCGCGGACCCCGACGAGGCTCGTGCGCGGGCGCGGGAAGACTGGCTGAAGCTTCGCGAACAGCAAGGCGGGATATCGGCGGACGAGGCGGCGCAGCAGGAGCCGGGCCGTAATCGGCAGCGAGACGAGCCGGCAAAGGATCGCGACTCAGGGGTCGACACCGATCCTGACACGTGACGGCTCTCAGCGCAGGTAACCGAAGCCTCGCGCCATCAGCGCCGCGCACGCCAGCATCACCACGATGGCGGTGAGCTCGAGCATCAGGCACAGCCGCACGCGCCGGGTGCGCTGCGCGCTCACCTCGGGCGCCGCGCCCGCCTTGAGGGCTCGGTTCCACGACAGGAAG
>DASXKA010000279.1:0-3565 GCA_036497085.1 Steroidobacteraceae bacterium
CAGGAACACCAGGCTGATGCCTTCGAGGATCGTGCGCCCCACCTTGTGCACGGTGGCGTGCACCAGATCGTCGCGGTCGATGTAGGACACGATGCGCACGTCCTGGCCGGCCAGCCGCCGGTTGAGCTCCGCGACCTTGGCGTGGACGCCCCGCAGCGTGTCCGACGGATTCTGGTACTTCAGCATCAGCACGATGCCTTCGATCGTGTCCGGGTTGCTGTCCTTGCCGAGAATCCCCGCGCGCTCCTGGTGAGTCAGGGTGGTGCGCCCCAGGTCGCGCACCAGTACCGGCGCGCCGTTGACCTGGCTCACTACTGTCGAGCCGATGTCGGCGAGGTCGCGGATCAGCCCGGCGCCGCGGATCACGTAGCTCTGGTCGCCGCGCGCGACGCGCCCGCCGGCGGCGTTGGCGTTGTTGTTGTTGATGGCGTTGATGACATCCGTGATCCCGAACCCATAGTGCTCGAGCTGCCTCGGGTCGAGGTCGAGCTGGTACTCGGTGGTGAAGCCGCCGAAGTTGGTGTCGTCGACGACACCGGGAACCGACTTGAGCGCCGGGATCACCGTCCAGCGCTGAATCTCGGAGAGCTCCTGCAGGTTGCGTGTGGCGGACTCGAGGGTATAGCGGTAGATCTCCCCACCGGGCCCTGCGACCGGGTCGAGAGACGGGCTGGCCCCCGCAGGGAGCGTCACCTGTCCGATGCGCTCGAGCAGGCGCTGCCGCACCCAGTAATCCTCGTAGCCGTCACGGAACAGCACGGTGATGAGCGACAGTCCGAAGGTGCTCTCCGAGCGCATGAGCAGGAGACCCGGCGTGCCGTTGATCTGGCGCTCGAGCGGCACGGTGATGAGCTGCTCGACCTCCTCCGCGGCGAGGCCCGGCACCTGCGTGGTCACCTGCGCCGCGACGTCGCCCAGCTCCGGATATGCCTCGACGCTGAGCGTCTCCCAGGCGTAGACGCCGAAGATGCTGAGCAGCACCGCGATCACGATGACCGCGATGCGGCGCCGCAGACAGAAGCCGACGAACTGGTCAATCATTGAGCAGGATTCCGCCCCTGATCACCACCTGCTCGCCCGGGGCAACGCCCGACTCGAGCGCGACCTGCGTGCCCTCTTCGAGCAGCGGCTGCACGGTGCGCCGCTCGAAAGTCCAGGGCGCCACGGCGACGAAGACGCTGGTGCGGTCGTTGTTCATGAGCAGCGCCGAGCTGGGCAGCACCACCCGGGAAAGCGCGGGCCCGTGCAGCGTCACCCGCGCGAACATGTTGGGCTTGAGGGCGCCGTCGGGGTTCGGCAGCGCGATGCGCGTCTTGTCGCGGCGCGAGTCGGGCTCGATCACGTCGGCGATGAACAGGACCTTGCCGTGCAGCGTCTTCCCCGGGTAGGCGTCCACGGTGATCTCGGCGTCCTGGTTGCGTGTCACGCCGCCGACGTCGCGCTCGGCGATGAGCGCCGTCACCCACACCACCGACAGGTCGGCGAGCGTCATGATCGACTGGGTGTCGTCATTGATGGTGGCGCCCGGGGCGATCGCGAAGGCGGTGATGCTGCCGGCCGCCGGGGCGCGCACCATGAGGAGCCGACCATCCCCCTGCGCATCCTCGGCTGCGCCCATGGCGCGCAGCCGCACACGCGCGCGCTCGTGTTCGGCCACCGCCTGCTGGTTGTCGTTGCGCGCCGATTCGAGGTCGCGCTGCGCGGCGGCGCCGATGCGGAACTGTTCCTCCTGATACTTAAGGTTCTTCGCCGCGAGCACCGCGGCGGCCACGGCCTTGTCGTAGTCGGAGTACGCCTGGGCGAGGTCCGGCGAGTCGATGGTCGCCAGCACCTGGCCGCGCCGCACCCGGTCGCCGAGCGCCACCTTGACCTCGCGGACCCTGCCTGCCCCCGGGGGCAGCACGCTCACCGTGCGCGCCGGGTCCGACTCCACGATCCCGGGCGCTGTGACGATGGCGCCGCGCTCCTCGGCAGCCGCGGGCGCCACGGTGAGCCGCTGCCGCAAGGCCGACTTCTCCGGGACGAAGATCCGCTCGCCCGCGTGAACCAGCGCGGGCTCCTCCGCCGCGCTCCCTCCCCGGCCCCATAACCCGAACCCGTGGGTGAGAAGCAGCAGGACGAGCAGCAGCCCGGCGCCGATGCCTCCCCAGAAGAAGGCGCGGCCGCGCGCACTGGGAGTGTGTTCATGCGCGTGCCCCGGCTCACCCGCGCCCGGAGCCTGCCCGTTCTCATCCGGCAGATGGTCGTGCGTTTCCATGGCGACAAGCTCGGCAGCGGGCTCAGGGTTGTGGCTTTGTGTGACTTATTTGTGACAGCGGGCGCCGGGCATCCGCCGCGGGCGCGATTGTTGGACGCACGGCGCGCAAAGTCAATCGCTATTTACCATACCCCCCCACCCTATATGGGAGGAATCGGACGGCCGCCACGGCGGGTCGCCGCGCAGCCCCGGATCGACCTAGGCCGGACCGCCCCGGAGGTGCACTTCGCGCTGCGGCAGGGGCATGACGACGCCGCGGGCGCGGAATGCCTCGAGCACCGCCGCGCACACCTCACCGCCGGCTGCGCCCTGATCCTCGACGAGCACCCAGGGGCGCACGGCGAGCGCCACCGCCGACTCCCCGAGCTGCAGCGGTGCGACGACCGCCGCGGGGTCGGCGAGCACGCGCGGGTTGGCCGCCAGCACCTCGCGGATGATGGCAAGCGCGGCTGGGAGATCGGTGTCGTAGGCAACCCCGACCGTGAGGTCGATCTGGCGGATCCGGCCGTAGTTATGGAGGATCTCGCCGACGATCTTGCGGTTCGGAATTACGACCCGCGAGCGGTCCGCGTGCATGAGGGTGGTGCTGAAGAGCGTAATGCTCTCCACCGCCCCCTCGACTCCGGCGATCGCTATGTACTCGCCCACCTTGAAGGGCTTGGCGAAGATGATTGAGAGGCCCGCGACCACGTTGCTCAACACCCCCTGGGTGGCGAGCGCGATGCCCGCGCCGGCCACGCCGAGGCCCGCGACCAGGCCCCCGGCCAGCCACCAGCGGCAATCGCCGGTCCGCCCGATCCTGGCCACGACCAGCGCCAGGCCCGCCCACGCCAGCAGCTCGTAGGCGGTCGTGTTGGCGAAATGAGCGGAGCCAAGCAGCACCGGCATCGTCGCGGTGCCGATCGCCGCCAGCAGTTGCGCGCGCTTGCCGCCGCCGAACTCGCGGGCGGTCAGCGCGCCTACCACGACCGTGGCCCACGCCGCGAGCGCGGGCCACAGTCGCAGCCCGGGCAGCGACACGCCGAACAGCTTGAGTGACACCCACGCTAACAGCGGCGCGAACACCGGCTGATCAACATAGCTGCCCTGCAGATGCCGGGCGCAGTCCAGGAAGTACAGCTCGTCGCGGTCAAAGCCATACCGCGCCGACAACGCCATCAGCACGGCGAAGACGACTCCGCCAACCCAGATCACGCGCCGGTCGAACGGGCCGGCGCCGGGCAGCGGCACAGCGGCGCTCGCGCCCGTCCCGGAGAGGATCTCGGCGGTCCCCGTGCCAGCCTGCCGTTCTTGTGATCGAGCGGGAAG
>DASXKA010000280.1:0-9980 GCA_036497085.1 Steroidobacteraceae bacterium
GGTGTGGGACGCCTCGAGCAGCGCCCGCACTCTCGCGATCATGCTGGTGCTGGTGCTGGTGTTCCTGCCCATCGTGCTCGCTTACACTGCGTGGGTCTTCGGGGTGCTCAGGGGCCGCATCACGCTCGAATCGGTCCGTCAGCACTCGGGCCTTTACTGAGCGGCGTACACGGAGCGCAGCATGTGGTATTTCAGCTGGATTCTCGGACTTGGTCTGGCGCTCACGTTCGGCGTGCTCAACGCCATCTGGTACGAAGTGACGCAGACGCCGGGCTCGCGGCCTGCGCCGCCGCCGCATTCCGACCCGCGTCCCTGAGTCGCCCTTTCAGGAGCTGAGCCCACCCGCGCCTTTGAACGCGCGCAACCACTATTCGAGCGACTCCGGCGCGCCGGCGGCGCTGCGCGTGCGCGCTCTGCGCAAGAACTACGGCGAGTTGCAGGCTGTCGACGGCGTTTCCTTCGAGGTCGGCCCGGGCGAGATCGTCGGGCTGCTCGGTCCCAATGGCGCCGGCAAGACCACCATCATCAACACGGTGCTCGCCGTACTGGCGCCGAGCTCCGGGTCGATCCGCATCGGCAACGTGGATGTCGCCCGGCAGCGCTCGCTCGCGCTGGCGCGCACCAACTTCGCCGCCGTGTACGCGAGTCTGCCGGGCAACCTGACCGTGGCGCAGAACCTGCGCTTCTTCGGCCTCATCTATGGAGTGCGTTCCCTCAGCCGCCGCATCGAGGAACTGCTCAGTCAGTTCACTCTCCAGGCGCTGCGCGACACCAAGTGCGGCGTGCTGTCCTCGGGCGAGCTGACGCGCGTCGCGCTGGCAAAGGCGCTGCTCAACCGCCCGCGCCTGCTGCTGCTCGATGAGCCGACGGCATCACTCGACCCGGCCGCGGCGCGCGACACACGCGCTGCCATCCGCGCGCTCGCGCGCGACACCGGCTGCGGGGTCCTTTGGACCTCGCACAACATGTATGAGGTCGAGGAGGTCTGTGATCGGGTGCTGTTCCTCTCGCATGGGCGCATCCTGCTCGCGGGCGACCCGCGGGCGCTGCCAGCCGCGCACGGCGCGCGCAATCTCGAGGAGCTGTTCATCCAGCTGGCGCGCGAGCCGCTCGCGCACCCCGCGGAGCAGCTTGCATGAGGCTCAAGCCCGTGGCGGCGATTCTTCTGCGCCAGTGGTACCTGCTGCGCGGCAGCCCGGTGCGTGCCTTGCCCATGTTCGCCTGGGTGGGGATCGACATCGTGTTGTGGGGATTCATCTCACGGTTCCTCAACAGCGTCACCGCCGCGGGCATCAATTTCACCGCGGTGTTCCTCGGCGCGGTACTGCTGTGGGACCTGTGTGGACGCGTGATGCAGGGGCTGACCACCGCTTTTCTCGAGGACGTGTGGTCGCGCAATTTCCTCAACCTGTTCGCGAGCCCGCTCAGAATCCCGGAGTACGTCACCGGCCTCGTGATCGCCAGCATCGCGACCAGCATGATAGGGCTGGCGGTCATGCTGGTGCTGGCGGTTCCGGTCTTTGGCCTGTCGTTCCTAGCGCTCGGCGCACACCTCGCGCTGTTCCTGCTGGTGCTGTACGGATTCGGAGTATCACTCGGGATAGTGGCGAGCGCGATGGTTCTGCGCTTTGGCCCGGCATCCGAGTGGCTGGTGTGGCCGATACCGGCACTGCTGTCGCCGTTCTGCGCGGTGTTCTATCCGCTCACGGTGCTGCCGGGGTGGATGCAGAGTGTTGCATATCTGCTGCCGCCCTCGTATGTGTTCGAAGGCATGCGCGCGCTGCTCGAGGGCCGGCCGTTTGCGCTGCTGCCGGCGCTGTGCGCGCTGACGCTGACTGCGCTCGAGATCGCGCTGGCCGGCTACTGTTTCGTGCGTGTCTACCGCCGCGCAGTACGTACCGGCCTGCTGGCCCGGTATAGCGCGGAAACGGTGAGCTGAGCGGGCGTCTACCGCCCCGCAACGTGCACCAGCGCCTCTGCAACTAGGGAAGGGCCTGCGCCAGATCCTCGACCAGATCCTCCGGCTCCTCGATGCCGACTGACAGACGCAGGAGATTCTGGGGCGTTCGCGAGCCGGGCCCTTCGATGGAGGCGCGGTGCTCGATCAGGCTCTCCACCCCGCCGAGACTGGTGGCGCGCGTAAAGATGCGCGTGCGGCTCGCGGTCTGCAGCGCCGCGTCCGCTCCGCCCGCGATGCACACCGAGAGCACCGCGCCGAAGCCGCCGGGCATCTGCGCCGCGGCGAGTGCATGCGCGGGGTGCGAGGCAAGCCCGGGATAGAAGACGCGCTCCACGGCGGGATGTGCAACGAGAAATTCGGCCACCTTGAGTGCCCCGTGACACTGCGCCCGTACCCGCAGGCCGAGCGTCGCAATGCTTCTGCGCAGCAGCCAGCTGTCGAACGGCGCGAGCGGCGACCCCGCCGTTCGTTGCCAGGCGCGCAGCCGCTCGAGCAGCTCCTGATCCTCGCGCACCACGACCACGCCGCTCAACACGTCGCTGTGACCGCCCAGGTATTTCGTCCCGCTGTGCACCACGAGGTCGACGCCGAAGCTGAATGGGCGCTGGCAGACCGGCGTGGCGAAGGTGTTGTCGCAGACGACCAGCGCTCCGGCATCGTGCCCGATCGCGGTGGCGGCCTTGAGGTCCGTGACGTTGAGCAGCGGATTCGTGGGGGTCTCGATCCACAGGAGGCGCGCACCGGCGACCGCGACCTTGATTGCTCCCGGGTTGCGGAAGTCGATGAGCTCGAGCGACGCACCGCGCTGCCGGCTGACGTCGCGGAACTGTTTCACCGAGCCGTAGTAGGCCTCAGCCGGCGCCACCAGCCGCTCACCCGCGCCGAGCAGGTCCAGCACCGCCATGTTGGCGGCGAGGCCGGACGCGAACGCCACGGCGCCAACGCCGCCCTCGAGTGCCGCCACGCAGCCTTCGAGGGCGGTGCGGTTCGGGGTGCCTTCGCGGCTGTAGCGGTAGCCGCGCGGGTAGCTGCCGTCCGCGTCGCGCTCGAACGTGGTGCTGAGATAGATGGGCTCAGCGATCGAGCCGACGGCCGTATCGGGCGCGTGCGCGGCGTGCACACACAGGGTATTGAGGCCGGAGCGCTTCATGAGTCTGCCTGCCGGGGTAGGGGATGGGTGGGCGCGAGCCTAACCCACCCGCGCCCCGTTCGGCAGCGCCATCGGGACTGCTGCCAACCCGATGGCCGCGACGGCTACTTCGGCGGTTTGGGGCTCCAGGAGCTGCACCAGCCGCCGGCCTTGACGGCCTTGCCCGGGAACAGCAGACAGCCGCCCTGGGCGGAGCCTGCTGCTCCCTGATAGAGCGCGCAGTTGGCGCACTTGCTGCCGGGTTTCGCGGCCGTGGCCTTGCTCACGTCCTCGACATACTTGAGCGCTTTAGCGGTGGGATCGTCCATGCCGACCAGGGGCAGGTCGGCGGCGTTCGCCGTCCTCACGGCGAGCGGAATCAGAACCGTGCCGAGAGCGACCTTCTTCAGGAGCTGGCGGCGGGACTCATCGAACACCGGCTTCATGCGATTCTCCTCGACCGCGCAAGCGCGCGCGCAGGGAGCCTACGCAAAGCAGGCGCGGCAGGGAAGTAGCGAAAAGTACCGATGCGCGCCGCCAGGCGTCTTGGCGCGCTCGAAAGCGCCGCCCCTTCATGCGGTTACCGCATTAGAGCTCAGGTGCGCCTAGCGCGGCGCGTCGGGCTCTTGTCCAGCGGATTCCACGGCCGACCGGTGCGTTCCTCGATGTAGCGTCGGATCAAACGCCGCATGACCTGCGAAGGGTTTGCGTCCTCCTCGGCACACAGGCGCTCGAACAGGGCCTTCTTGCGTGGGTCCACCAGAATCGTCAGCCGTGCGGTGCGAACTTCAACCGGCAAATGTAGCCACTCCGCTGATGTGACTTGGCATCGAATGTCATTATAATCCAATGCACATTCGGCGGTATCGGCTGTGACGTCCGCGCTCCACTCGCCCCTCAACGCCTGCCTGGCGATTCTCGTCCTCTGGGGCGCCATCGGCCTTGCCGGGCTCCTGCGTCCGACCAGCCTGCGATTCGTCGCCCGCAGCCTCTTTCCGCTCAGCGCACTCGCCAGCCTCATGCTGGCCGCGGTCGCCGCGTGGAGCCTCGGGGTGGCGCCTGAGCGGGCGATTCTCGCCATCGGGCTGCCCGATCTGCCGATGCACCTGCGGCGCGACGCGCTGAGCGGCGTGTTTCTGTTCCTGCTCGGAGCGGCCTCGGCGGGCATCTCGGTGTTCGCCGCCGGGTATTTCCGCCGGGGGCACGGCACCTCCGCCGGGCTCCTGTGCCTGCAGTACCACCTATTTCTCGCCAGCATGGGGCTCGTGATGCTGGCCGACGACGCCTACGCGTTCATGGTCTCGTGGGAGACCATGGCGCTGTCGTCCTACTTTCTCGTGACGACGCAGCACGGCCTGCCGGACATCCGGCGCGCCGGTTTCCTGTATCTGCTGATCGCCCACGTCGGCGCGATCGCGATCCTGCTGGCCTTCGGCGTCATGCAGGGCGGTAGCTGGCAATTCACCTTCGACGCGATGCGCGGCGCGCGGCTGCCGGCACCCTGGGCCGCTGCCGCGTTTCTGCTGGCGCTGTTCGGCTTCGGCGCCAAGGCCGGCCTCGTGCCGCTGCACGTGTGGCTGCCAGAGGCGCATCCGGCGGCGCCTTCGCCGGTCTCGGCCCTGATGAGCGGCGTGATGCTCAAGACCGCCGTGTACGGAGCGCTGCGGGTCACCTTCGATCTTCTCGGACAGCCGGTGTGGTGGTGGGGCGTCGTGGCGCTCGCCGTGGGGCTGTTCACGGCGCTGTACGGCGTGGTGTTCGCCGCGGCGCAGAGCGACATGAAGCGGCTGCTGGCGTACTCCTCGATCGAGAACATCGGCCTCATCTTCACCGCGTTCGGACTGGCGATCGTCTTTCGCGGCGTCGGCATGTCGATGCTCGCGGCGCTCGCGCTGATCGCGCTCCTCTACCACAGCCTCAACCACGCGTTCATGAAGAGCCTGCTGTTCCTCGGCACCGGGGCGGTGTTGCACTCGACCGGCGAGCGCAGTCTCGGCCGCCTCGGGGGTCTCATACATCGCATGCCCTGGGTGGCATGGCTCACCCTCGTCGGTGCCCTGGCGCTCGCCGGGCTCCCGCCGCTCAACGGCTTCGTCTCGGAATGGCTGCTGCTGCAGGCCTTCCTGTTCGCCCACGAGGTGCCTCACACGTTCGTCAACATGCTGCTGCCGATGGCGGCCGCGGTCGTCGTGCTGGCGGCGGCGCTCGCCGCCTACGTGATGGTGAAGTTCTTCGGGGTGATCTTCCTTGGACAGCCACGGGAGCCCGGGCTCGCTGGCGCCCACGACGCGGGAGTCCTGCAACGACTCGGGCTGGCATGGCTCGCGGCGGGTTGCGTCGCGCTCGGCCTGTTTCCCACGCAGATCATCAACGGCCTGCGCGGCGTCGTGAAACAGCTGAGCGGCGCCGATCTGCCGGGGCAGACCGCTCCCTGGTGGCTGCTCGAGCCGATTCCCGGCCGCCAGGCCTCCTATTCGGCCCTTGGGTTCCTGCTGGCCGTGACGGCCATCGTGCTGCTGACGATTGTCGGCGTACGGCTCTTCTATCACCGGCGGGTGCGGCGCGCCGATCCCTGGGATTGCGGGTTTGCCAGGCTCGATGCCCGCATGCAGGACACGGCGGAGGGCTTCGGTCAGCCGATCCGGCACATTTTCGGGCAGTTCTTTCTGCTGAGGCGTGAGCTGCCAACGCCCTTCGATCGGGCCCCGCGCTACCGCGTGCTCGTCGGGGACCGGATCTGGGAGCGGCTCTATGGCCCGCTTGGCGGGCTGGTCCAGCGCATTGCCGACCGCTTCGCCTGGGTTCAGCAGGGGCGCATCGCCACCTATCTTCTCTACAGCTTCGTGACGCTCGTGGCGCTCCTGGCGTTGGTGCTATGAGGCCGATCGAGATCATCACCCAGTTGCTGGACCTCGCGGCGGCGCTCGTGGCGGCACCGCTCTTTGTCGGCTGGATCAACCAATGCCGCGCCTGGCTGCAGAACCGCAGCGCACCGAGCATCTGGCTCCCCTATCGCGGCATCCGCAAGCTGTTCCACAAGGACGCCGTGATCGCCACGCGCGCTTCGGCGCTCTTTCGTCTGGCCCCTTACATCGTGTTCGGAGCGATGGTGCTGGCCGCCGGCATCATTCCCTCAATGGGTACCCGGCTGCCGGTTACCCGCATCGCCGATGCGATCGCGCTCGTGGGTCTGCTCGCGACCGCACGCGTCTTCATGTCCCTCGCCGCCATGGACGTCGGGACCGCCTTCGGCACGCTCGGCGCGCGCCGTGAAATGATGGTCGGGTTCCTGGCGGAGCCGGCGCTGCTCATGGTCATCTTCGTCGCCTCGCTCATCTCGGCGAGCACCGCGCTGCCGGCGATCACCGAGCACCTGGCGACGCAGACGCTCGGCCTCTACCCGAGCCTGGCCTTCACGGCGGTCGCCTTTACCATGGTGTTGCTGGCCGAGAATGCGCGCATCCCGATCGACAACCCCGCCACCCATCTCGAGCTGACCATGATCCACGAGGCGCTGCTGCTCGAGTACTCGGCGCGTCATCTGGCACTGATGGAATGGGCGGCCGCGCTCAAACTCTTCAACTACGCCTGCATCGGCTTTGCGCTCTTCATTCCCTGGGGCGTGTCGACCGTCCAGGGCGGTCCGCTCGCGCTGCTCGCCTCCATTCCGGTGCTGGCCGCGAAGCTCATCGCCGCGGGCGGCGTGCTGGCCCTGATCGAGACAGTATCCGCCAAAGTGCGGGTGTTCCGCGCCCCGGAGTTCCTCGCCACGGCGTTTCTCTTTGCGGTGCTCGGTCTGCTCGTGCACCTGCTGCTGGGAGCCTGAGGCCGTGAGCGGTGTTCCCCTGACCGTGCAGCTGCTGAACTTCTGTGCCGCGCTGTTGCTGCTGCTGTCGTTCGCCATGCTGTCACAGCGCCGCATCGTGAATCTCGTCAATCTGCTCGCCGTACAGGGGAGTGCGCTGCTGCTCGCGACGCTGCTGCTGGCGGTGCGCACCGGGCAGCATCACCTCTACGTCTCTGCGGCCCTCACGCTCGGTCTCAAGGTAATCCTGCTGCCCTGGCTGTTGCATCGTCTGATCCGCCGGCTCGGGGTCTACTGGGATGCCGAGCCGCTCCTCAACATCTCCGGGACGATGCTCGTCGGTGTGCTGATCGTGGTATTCGCCTTCGGCCTCGCCCAGCCGATCTCGCAGCTCGCCAGCACCGCGACCCGCAACGCAATTGGCATCGCCGTCGCCGTCGTGCTGCTTTCCTTTCTGATGATGATCACGCGCCGCAAGGCCATGTCGCAGGTGGTGGGGTTCCTGTCGATGGAGAACGGGCTGTTCTTCGGCGCCATGAGCGCGACCTACGGCATGCCGATGGTCGTGGAGTTCGGCGTCGCGCTCGACGTGCTGGTCGCGGTGCTGGTGCTCGGCATTTTCTTTTTCCAGATTCGCGAGCAGTTCGACAGCCTCGACCTCCATCACCTGGAGTCGCTGCGGGAAGAAGCCGGCGGCGAGGGGAGGAACTAGGATGGAGCTGCTGCTGCTCCTCGCCACGCCTCTCGCCGGTGCCCTGGCGCTCGGGATCTTTGGGGCGCGGCGTTTCGCGCCCGAGCTCAACATCGGCTTCAGTCTCCTCACCTTCCTCGCTGCGTGCGCGCTCGCGGTGCGCGTTGTCACTGCGGGCCATCTGATCGTGGCCCGCGAGCAGTTCTTCATCGACGCCTTCAACGTGTTTCTCGTGGCGCTCACCGCGTTCGTGGGGCTTACCACCGCGATCTTCTCGCGTCCGTACATGCGTGTGGAGATGGAGCACGGCCGGGTGGCGGCTGCCCAACTGCGCCTCTACCACAGCATGTATCAGCTGTTCATGTCGACGATGCTGGTCGCGCTCACGACCAACAACATGGGCCTGCTGTGGGTGGCAATGGAAGCCGCGACGCTCTCCACCGTGCTGCTCGTGACGCTCTATCGGACCGCCGCGAGCCTCGAGGCCGGCTGGAAATACTTCATCCTGTGCGGGGTGGGCATCGCCCAGGCGCTGTTTGGCACGATCCTCTTGTACATCGCGGCCGAGCACGTCATCGGCGCCGAAGGCGTGAGCGCGCTGCTATGGACGCACCTGAACGGCGTGAAGGGGCAGCTCGAGCCCGCGGTGCTCGGGCTCGCCTTCGTGTTCCTGCTGGTCGGTTACGGGACCAAGGCGGGGCTCGCGCCGCTGCACAACTGGCTGCCGGATGCGCACGCCGAGGGTCCGACGCCGATCTCCGCGGTGCTCTCGGGACTGCTGTTGAATGTGGCGATCTACGCCGTCGTACGCTGCAAGGTGCTGGTCGAAGGGTCGCTGCATTCCGCGCTCCCCTCGCAGATGATGATGGGCTTCGGGCTTCTGTCGGTGGTGCTCGCGGCGTTTCTGCTGTGGCGCCAGCGTGACATCAAACGGCTGTTCGCCTATTCGTCTATTGAGCACATGGGGATCATTACCTTCGCATTCGGTATGGGCGGACCGGTGGCGAACTTCGCCGCGCTGCTGCACATGACGGTCCACTCCCTCACCAAGTCCGCGATTTTCTTTGCCGCCGGTCATGCCTCGCAGAAGGCCGGCTCGCAGCTCATGGATCAGATCCGTGGCCTCATCACCCTCAGCCCGACCATCGGCTGGGGCCTCATGATGGGATCGCTCGCGATTCTCGGCGTGCCGCCCTTCGGGGTCTTTGCGAGCGAGTTCCTGATCCTCACCACCGCGATGCGCGAGCAGCCGTGGGCAACGCCGATACTGCTGACCGCGCTCGCGGTGGCGTTCGCCGCCATCTTCGGCCGGGTGCAGCCCATGGTATTCGGCGAGACGACCGCCAGGCGTCTGCCGCACCCGCCGGCGCTGGTGCCGGTGTTCGTGCACCTGGCTCTGGTTCTCGGGCTCGGACTCTACATACCGCCTTACCTTGCGGACTGGTATCGGGCGGCGGCGCGTCTGATCGGCGGTGGGAACTGACATGGCGCAGCGGGACTTCAGTGCGCAGAGCGAGGCGCTCCCGGGAGCGCCGGGCTGGCGCGCGCGCGAGGTCTCGCCCGCGGATTGGACCCACTCGGCCCGGGAGCTTGCGGGCAGCGGCGCACGGCTCGCGGCGCTCTGGGCGAGCAGCGGCGAGCGCGGCGCGCCGGCCGTGCGCGCAGCGTTCTTCACCGGCACCGGCGCGCTCCTTCTCAGCCTGCCCCTCGAGGATGCCGGCGCGCCGTATCCCGGGCTCGAGGAGCTCTTCCCATGCGCCGCCCGCATGCAGCGGGCGGCGGCGGATCTCTCGGGAGTACGTGCGTCGGATCCCGACACCCGGCCCTGGTTGCGGCACAACGCGTGGCCGGCAGCTTATCGGCCGCTGCTCGACCCGCCGCCGCAACTCCCGGCCCCCGAGCCCGGGATCGATGCGTACGAGTTCGTGCGGGTCGAGGGCGAGGGAGTGCACGAGATTCCCGTCGGCCCGGTGCACGCCGGCATCATCGAGCCCGGACATTTTCGACTCTCGGTAGTGGGGGAGAAGGTGCTGCGGCTCGAGGAACGGCTAGGGTACGCGCACAAGGGCATCGAGCGGCGCTTCACCGAGCTGCCGATCCTGGAGGCACATCGTCTCGCGGCGCGCGTCTCGGGCGACTCGGCCGTAGCGTTCTCCTGGGCCTACTGCCAGGCACTCGAGAGTCTGGCGGGCGTCGCGATTCCCCCGCGCGCCGCCTGGCTGCGGGCACTCTGTCTCGAGCTCGAACGGGTGGCCAACCATCTGGGAGACCTCGGCGCGCTGGGGAACGACGCCGGCTTCGCCTTCGGTCTCGCGCAGTTCTCGCGCCTGAAGGAGCAGCTGCTGCGCGCCTGCGCCGCGGCGCTGGGCGAGCGCTATCTGATGAGCGCCGTCGT
>DASXKA010000281.1:0-17881 GCA_036497085.1 Steroidobacteraceae bacterium
CGGACACTGAGCGCACCAGATAACAACAACGAGAAGACGCTCCTCCACACAAGCAAGCGACCGACACCCCGCGAAAGCGGGGTTTTTTTTGCCCGCCCGATCCTCGGTGAAACGCGCGCGAGTGACAAGTGGCAGAATCGCGCCCATGCAGGGGCACGGAGCCCGCGTGGTGCGCGCGCTGCTGCCGGCGGTCGGGGCCATCGCAGTCCTGACGCCCGGCGCGGCCGCCGACACAGGAGATGTGCCCGCGACACCGGCGCTCGGTCTGCAGACCCAGCATCAATTCGATGCCTATTCCCCGCTCTCGGCGAGCGCCGAGATCGTGCGGCGGCTGCTGAGCCCGCTCGCCGCGGCCGAGGTGCAGCGCTCGCTCGCGAGCTCGAGCGAACGCCTGAGTGAGCAGTCGATCGACCTCGAGACCGAGCGCTTCGTGCTGTACGTGCCCGCGCATGCGCCGGCGGATGGCTACGCGCTGCTCGCGTTCGTTCCACCGTGGGACGAGGCGCAGCTGCCGCACGGCTGGGCGCCGGTGCTCGACCGCTACGGCGTGATCTTCGTGAGCGCCGCGCACTCGGGAAACTCCGCGGACGTCATCGGCCGGCGCGAGCCGCTCGCCCTGCTCGCCGCCTGGAACGTGATGCAGCGTTACCGGGTGGACCCGCAGCGTGTGTACGTCGGCGGCTTCTCCGGCGGCTCGCGGGTTGCGCTGCGACTCGGGCTCGCCTATCCGGATCTGTTCCGCGGCGCGCTGCTCAATGCCGGCAGCGACCCGCTCGACGCCGGCCCTCCGAGCCCGCCGCCCGTGAGCTGCTCGCGCGCTTCCAGCAGTCGACGCGCATCGTGCTCGTCACGGGAGAGCACGACGCGCTGCACCTGTCGATGGACCGGGCGAGCCTCGAATCGATGCGTGAGTGGTGCGTGTTCGATACCGCGGCCGAGATCACGCCCGGCGCCGGTCACGAGCTGGCGAGCCCGGCGGCGCTCTCACATGCGCTCGGTGCGCTCCAGTCTCACGTACAACCGGACGCGGCCCGGCTCGCCGGCTGCCGCGACGCCCTGGATCGGCGTCTGGCGGCGCAGCTCCTGCGCGTCCGCTCGCTCATCGATACCGGCAAGAGCCACGAGGCGCGCAGGCTCCTGGAAGAGACCGACCGCCGATTCGGCGGGCTCGCCGCCCCGCAGACCGCGGCGCTCGCCGCTGCGCTCGAGTAGCGCGGCACGCCGCACGCGCGCGGGGCAAAAAAGAGGCAGCCATATGGCTGCCTCGTGGACCTAACGCTCTGTCAGTCAGTTTGGCTGGTCATCTTACGGGGTCGCTCAACCACACTTGGAGTCACCGCAATTGAGACACGTCATGCAGCCATCCATCATGACGACGGCTGCCGTACTGCACCGGCCGCACAACTGCGCCCCTTCGGGGAAGTGCGGCTTGGCAAAGGCGTCGGCCTGCTTGGCGCGCGCCTCGTACTCGGCGCGCTTCTCGTCGACGAGCTTGCGCTGGTGGACGTCGAGCTCCGGCTTCCTCATCAGCCCGATGGCCTGCAGGTGCTTCTCGATGACATGGCCGAGCTCGGCGATGATCGAGGGCATGAACTTCCCGCCCGGCTGCCAGTAGCCGCCGCGCGGATCGAACACCGCCTTCAGCTCGTCCACCAGGAAGGTGACGTCGCCGCCCTTCCTGAACACCGCGGAGATGATGCGCGTGAGCGCCACGATCCACTGGTAGTGGTCGAGGTTCTTCGAGTTGATGAAGATCTCGAACGGCCGGCGCTGCTCGAACTCGGTGCCCTCGTTCAGCAGGATGTCATTGATGGTCACGTACATCGCGTGATCGGAGATCGGCGTCTTGATCTTGTAGGTCTGCCCGATGAGCATCTCCGGCCGCTCGAGCTTCTCGTGCATGCGGATTACCTTGGCGGTGCGCCCGCTCTTGTCGCGCACCTCCTCGGACTCGGCCGCCGTCGGCACGAGCTTCATCTCCGGCGGCGCCTTTGCGGCAGCCTTGTCCTCGGGCTTCACCACCTGGTACTTGACGATCTTGCGCTCGATCTTGATAGGCATGGCTGTTTTCCCGGCCGCACCTTAGGCGGCCATGCAGTACATGACCTGAGGTTCACGAACCTCGGTCTCTTCAGTAAAGAAAGGCCCAGGCTGATACCCAGCGCCGCGGCAATTTCGCGTTGCAGGCATCCTTCGCTGCGCATGCGGCGAGCCAGCGCGGGCTTGTCGGAATCACTGACCATGGCGGCACCGCGACAGATATCTCAGTACCTGCCGAAGTAACCCTCCTTCAGGCTATCGAAAAGATTTGCGGTCGTGTGCAACTCACCGTCGTAATCGATCTCCTCGTCGCCGCGCGCCTCGACCACCGTGCCATCGTCGAGCGTGAACCTGTAGACGGTGTTCTTCAGGTCCTGCTCCTTCACCAGCACGCCCTGGAACGCCTCGGGGTTGAAGCGGAAGGTGGTGCAGCCCTTGAGTCCCTGCTCATGCGCATACAGATAGATGTCCTTGAATCTCTCGTAGGGGAAATCCGTAGGCACGTTCGCCGTCTTAGAAATCGATGAATCGACCCACTTCTGGGCCGCAGCCTGCACCTCGACATGTTCCTTGGGGGTGATGTCTTCGGAGGCGATGAAGTAGTCGGGTAGTTTCTCAGCATCGGTCGTGCCCCCCGGCGCGGCGTTAGGATTGACGAGCTCGCGGAAGGCGAGCAGCTCGAACGAGTAGACGTCGATCTTCTCCTTGGACTTCTTTCCCTCACGGATGACGTTGCGGAAATAGTGGTGCGCGAACGACGGCTCGATGCCGTTCGAGGCATTGTTGGCGAGCGACAGCGAGATGGTGCCGGTAGGCGCGATCGAGCTGTGATGCGTGAAACGCGCGCCGATCTCGGCGAGCTCGTGCACCAGGCGCGGCGCCACCTCGGCGACGCGCTGCATGTATCGGCTGTAGCGGGCGTGCAGCAGCCGTCCGGCGATCTTCGCGCCCGGCCGCCAGCCGTCACGCGCCATCTCCGGGCGCTTGCGCAACATCTCGCGCGTGACCGTGAACTCCTCGTTCATGATCGGCGCCGGTCCCTTCTCGCGCGCGAGCTCGAGCCCCGCCTCCCAACCGGCGAGCGCCATCTCGCGCGACACGTCCTCGGTGAACTGCACTGCGTCGGCGGAGCCGTATTTCATGCGCAGCAGCGTCATGGTGCTGCCGAGGCCGAGGAAGCCCATGCCGTGACGGCGCTTGCGCAGGATCTCCTCGCGTTGCTTCTCGAGCGGCAGGCCGTTGACCTCGACGACGTTGTCGAGCATGCGCGTGAAGACCTTCACCACCTCGCGGTACTCGTTCCAGTCGAATTCGGCGAAATCCGTGAACGGGTGGCGCACGAAGCGCGTCAGGTTCACCGAGCCGAGCAGGCACGAGCCGTAGGGCGGTAACGGTTGTTCGCCGCAGTTCCCTGTGACAAGGCCGTTAAAGATCAGATTGTTCTTGTCAGGCTGCGTGCTGTCGAATACCGGCTCCTTGCCAACGTGCTCGATGCTCGCGATGCCACTGACGAATTTCTCTTTCTTCGCCGACCGACGCTGCTCTCGCCACGCGCGGTACTTCCCGTTCTTAGCGTCGGTGATAAAGCCGATCTCGTCCATGAAGCGGTCGCGCGACTCCGACCCGATGATCAGCTCATAGTCAGCCTTGCATTCGTAGAGGCGCCTGCCGCCCTTGCCGTCCGGCAAGACTCGCTGGCCCGCAGCCCGCCGCTTGAGAACCCGGCAGAAGATGCCGAAATTCGCCAGCAGCATCTGCACATCCTTGAGTAAGGAGCGCTGGCTCGAGGCGAGTCGGACAGTGCAGTACGCGTTCTGATCGTCACGCTGTACCGTTCCGTCGGTCTGGAACAACCCACGCAGGTAGCCGCGGACGCAGGCCTCGCTCCCGCGCCATACGATCTCCGGCACCTGAGTCTTAGCTTTTGCGGTAAAACTGTGGTGCTCGAGCACGCGTGCCAGAATTACCGAGCGAATCATGACGAGATTACGCTCGGGCACTGCCACGGCGCTCACGCGGTAACCGCGCGGAGCTCGGACCCATTCCGCAAGCAGAGAGTTGACGTACGTGACGACCTGATCAGCGTAGCTGCGATCCTCACCCCAGAGATTGACGACCGCCGCGTGCTCGCCCTTGCCGCGATTGGTGAAATGACCGTCGCCGGTGATCAGGCCGAGCAGAGTCCCAAGCTCCTCACTCCCGCAGCCGCCGAATTGCCCCTTGCCGGACTGCACCAGCAGCTCATCGCCGGGCCTGAGATCCTTCAGCTTGATCTTGCCGCGCGTGGTGTAGAAGTCATGCCACTCGGTGGCCTTGATCTCGTACCCGTCCACCGTGGTCACCCGGTAGACGTCCGCCGACGGCGAGGTCATGAACGCCGGCACCGCCGGGCGCGCGGTCACTCCCTCTCCCTCGCCCAAGGCGCGCTTGTCGACGGTTGCCTGGATATCGACGCGCGCGTCGTAAAGATCACCGATGCGCACGAGCCCGTAGCGGGTCGCGAGCCGCGTATCCGCCGTGACGCACGGGTTGGTGGCGCGGATGTTCTCGCACCACCAGTTGTTGTTCATCTCGTTGACGCGATCGATGAGAATGAAGCCCGGCTCCGCGAAATCGTAGGTGGACGTCATGATTACGTCCCACATGCGGCGCGCCGGCAGCGTCTTGTAGACCTTGCAGGCCACCAGGCCCTCGTCATTGACGACGTAGCCCTCCTGCACGGGCCACTCGCGCCACACGAACTTCTCGGCGTCATGCAGATCCGGGCGCTCGGCCTCGGACTCGCGCAGCGTCAGCGGAAAAGCGAGTTTCCATGGGCGATCCTCGCGCACCGCCTGCATGAACTCGTCGGTAATGAGCAGCGACAGGTTGAACTGGCGCAGCCGCCCGCTCTCGCGCTTGGCACGGATGAAATCCATGACGTCCGGATGACCGACGTCGAAGGTTCCCATCTGCGCGACGCGGCGGCCCCCGGCGGAGGAGATGGTGAAGCACATCTTGTCGTAGATATCCATGAACGAGAGCGGGCCCGAGGTGTAAGCGCCGGCGCCCGACACGTACGCGCCGCGCGGCCGCAGCGTCGAGTGCTCATAACCGATGCCGCAGCCCGCACGCAGCGTGAGCCCCGCTTCGTAGACCTTCTTGAGTATGTCCTCCATCGAATCGTGGATGGTTCCGGACACAGTGCAGTTGATCGTCGAGGTCGAGGGCTTGTGCTCGAGCGCGCCGGCGTTGGAGGTCACGCGCCCGGCGGGAATCGCTCCGCGGCGCAGCGCCCACAGAAAACGCTCGTACCAGTGCTCGCGCGCCTCGGCGTTCTCGACATCGGCCAGCGCACGCGCGACGCGCTTGTAGGTGTCGTCCATCGTCTTGTCGATGGGCGTGCCATCCTTGGCCGTCAGCCGATACTTCTTGTCCCAGATATCGAGCGATGCTTGCTGAAAAGGAATGGCATCGACGTCCCTGGGGTCGATCTTCACTACGGTGTTCATGAAATCCGCGGCGCTCCGGAAGTCTTCAGACGCCTAGTCCAACGGATTACAGGGAAAAACCAGCCAGACGCGCGTTGCGGCGCTCAAGGAACCGCGAGCCTGACCGGTACCCGACTGTTCTTAATCGGAGCGAACAGCTCAGGACCCTGAATCCCCCCCCGACTGCGTGACCCTCGTCGCTCTGTTCTGCGAACACAAGATCTTGTGTCGGGGTCAAAAGCCTAATGAGCGTGCCCGGGTGCGTCAAGATTGAAAACCATATTTTGTCGCCTCACTTTTATATATTAATTTCATAGTGTTACAGAATTCTCCGCCGTAAAGTGCACGATAATTTCTGACGAACGGCGTGCCTTGGGAAGCCAACCCCCAACCCCAATATATTGTGCTCAGGCCAGGCACAGGTTCTCCACAGACTTGCCCACAGGCCAAGCTAGAGGGCGGTTTTGACAGTGGTCAGGCACTTGCCTGACTCACGCAGGAAGAGCTCTCAACCGCCGAGCCCCGATCCCTGGCGGTTCGTTTTCCGACAGAGCCGGCGCCGCTCTTGAAACCCTGCTCGCCCATCCGCACATCGGAACTCAAGCGCAGTGCGCGCCGAGTTTTCCAACCAGCTTCAAATCCGAGAGGAGACATTTCAATGACTATCGTTCGTTACGAGCCGTGGGCGCTCTTCGGGCGTCTGCAGCGCCAGCTCGATCAGGCCTTCGGCGATACCGCTACCGATGCGAGCATCAGTTGGCTTCCGCACGTCGACGTCCGCGAGGAGAGCGAGCGCTTCGTGGTCGCAGCCGACCTGCCGGGTGTCGACGGCAAGGACATCGAGATCACGGCCGACCAGGGCGTGCTCACGATCCGCGGCCAGCGCGGCGCCGAGAAGAAGACCGCGGGCGAGGGCTACGAGCGCGTCGAGCGCGCGCGCGGCACTTTCCTGCGCCGCTTCACTCTCCCCGAGAGCGCAGACGCCCAGGCCATCAAGGCGACGCACGTGAACGGCGTGCTCGAGGTCAGCATTCCGAAGCGTCCGCAGGCCCAGCCGCGACGCATCGAAGTCCAGGCCGCCTGACGCGGCCGCTTAAGTAAAGCCTCCGCAAAGCTCCACCGGCGGCGCCCGCGCGGCGCCGCCGGCTCGAGCTTTTCTCCGCGGCTCGAGCCCGGCGGCCACGCCCGGGCTAGAATTCCCCTCAGCATGAGAGCCGCGATTCTCGCCCTCGGACTGTGCGCGCTGGCGCACGTCCCGCCGGCTAAGGCCGGCGTTCCTCCGGCGGTGGCCGAGACGCCGCTGCCGACTCTCGCGCCGATGATCCGCAAGGTCTCGCCCGCGGTGGTGAACGTCGCCACCCGCGGCACCGTGCGCGACAACGGCGCGCAAAGCCCGCTGCTGCAGGATCCTTTCTTCCGCCGCTTCTTCGATACGCAGCGGCGCGGGGCGCCGCGCGAGCACCTGTTCCGCAGCGCGGGCTCGGGCGTCATCGTCGACGCGCGCGCGGGCTACATCGTCACCAACGCGCACGTCGTCCAGAATGCCAACGAGATCACCGTGACGCTGCAGGACGGGCGCGACCTCAAGGCCGAGGTGGTCGGGAGCGACCAGCCCTCGGACGTCGCCGTGCTCAAAGTGGGTGCCGAGGGGCTCGCGCAGATGCCGCTCGGGGATTCCTCGCACCTCGAGGTCGGGGACTTCGTCGTGGCCATCGGCAATCCCTTCGGGCTGCAGCACACCGTCACCTCGGGAATCGTGAGCGGGCTGTCGCGCACCGGCATCAATCCGGACGGCTACGAGGACTTCATCCAGACCGACGCCTCCATCAATCCCGGCAACTCCGGCGGCGCGCTCGTGAATCTGCGCGGCGAGCTGATCGGCATCAATACCGAGATCATCTCCAGCAACGGCGCCAACGTCGGCATCGGTTTCGCGATTCCGGTCAACATGGCGCGCACCGTCATGGACCAGCTCATCAAATTCGGCGCGGTGAAGCGTGGTCAGCTCGGGGTCTCGATGTACACCGTCACCCCCGACATCGCCCACTCGCTCGGGCTCGCGAGCGCGGTCGGGGCGCTGGTGTCGCAGGTGGTCGAGGGCTCACCGGCCGACAAGGCCGGGCTGCGCGTCGGCGACGTCATCACCTCGGTGAACGGCCAGCCGGTGAAATCCAACAGCGAGCTGCGCAACGCGATCGGCCTGATGCGCGTCGGCGACAGCATGGACGTCGGGCTCACGCGCGACGGCAAGCCGATGCGGGTGACGGCGGTCATAGCCGCCGTCCCGGGACCGAAGGAGGCGCCGTGAACATCTGTGTGCTCGGCGGGACCGGCTTCGTGGGCACCGAGCTCGTCGCCCGCCTGGCACTCGACGGTCACTGGGTGCGGGTGCCGACCCGCAACCTGGCGCGTGCGCAGCGTCTGCGGGTGCTCGAGACCATCGAGCTGAGCGTGGCTGACGTGCACGCACCCACTGCGCTCAGCCAGCTGTTCACCGACTGCGACGCCGTGATCAATCTCGTCGGCATTCTCAACCCGCGGCGGGCGGTGAGCTTTCAGGCGGTGCACGCCGAGCTGCCGGCCAGGATCATCGCCGCGGCGCGCGGCGCCGGGGTGCGTCAGGTGCTGCATATGAGCGCGCTCGGCGCCGACGCGCACGCCCCGAGCCAGTACCTGCGCACCAAGGCCGCGGGTGAGGCGCAGCTGAGTGCCGCGGCGCCCCCGTCGACGCACCCGCAGCCGGCGATCACCATCTTCCGGCCCTCGGTGATCTTCGGCGCCGGGGACTCGCTCACCAATCGTTTCACGAGGCTGCTGCGCCTCACCGCCGGCTTCCTGCCGCTGGCGCGCGCACGCGCCCGCTTCGCGCCCATCCACGTGGTCGACGTGGCGGAAGCCTTCCGGCGCGCGCTCGGCGCGCGCGCGAGCTTCGGCCAGACCTATCAGCTGTGCGGACCAGAAGTGATGACGCTCGCGGAGATCGTGCGCCTGAGCGCGCGCATCGCCCGCCTCCCCTGCCACATCGTGCCGCTGCCCGACCTGGCGGCACGGGTGCAGGGACTCTTGATGGGACTGCTGCCCGGCAAGCCCTTCTCGCTCGACAACTTCCGCTCGCTCACCGTCGACTGCGTGTGCCGCGAGGACGGCTGCGCGCGGCTCGCGATCCGGCCGCAGCACATGCTGGCGGTGCTGCCCACCTACCTCGGCGACGACGACACCGAGACGCAGCTCGCGCTGCTGCGCCGGAGCGCGGATCGCTAGTCGGAGCCCGTGGCACGGGCTGCGGCCGGCTGCGCCCCGCACAGCTGCGCGTGGCGCGCGGCGCGTGGCGCCTGCGCCAGTGCGCGCACCGCGGCGTAGAAGCGCACCAGGTCGCCGCTCTCGGCGGCGAGCAGCCGTTTGAATCCCGGCACGCAGTCGTAGTAAGTCGCCACCGCCGCGAGCTGCGCATTGTTGAGCCCCGCGGCGATCCACTGGTCGTAGACCGGATAGTGCACACCCTGGCGCCGCTCGAGCTCGCCGATGTCCGCGGCCAGCTCGCCGAGGATGCGGCGCTTGCCGGCGCGCAACTCCCCGGCCGGCGCCCCCGATACGTACAGCACGGCGAGCCGCGCGCGCGCGGGCCTGAGCAGCGCGAGCAGCGCCCCCTCCTGCTCCTGCTCGGTGTGAAAGCGGTCGCTGCGCTCCGCCGCGCCCTGGTGCTCGAGCCAGCGCCTGAGCCCGACCTCCTCGACCGTGGTCGCGAACGCCTCGTTGAACTCCGAATCGTTCTTCACGTAGATGAGCTGGTGCGCCAGCTCGTGAAAGATGGTCGCGGCGAGCTCGTCGTCGTCGTAGCGCAGCATGCTGGAGACAACCGGATCGGCGAACTTGCCGAGCGTCGAGTAGGCCGGCACCCCCTCGACCACGACATCGAAGCCGCGCGCCTCGAGCTCGAGCGCCAGCTCGCGTGCGCGGCGCTCGTGGAAGTAGCCGCGGTAGGCGACGCAGCCGGCCACCGGGAAACACCAGCGCCGCGGCTGCAGCGAGAACTCCGGCGCCGCCACCACGTTCCACACGACGAACGGGCGGCCGATGTCGGCGTAGCTGCGGTAGCTCTCGTTATCGGGAAGCCCGAGCTCGCGCGAGGCAAAATCGCGTGCCGCGCGTACCCCGTTGAGGCGCGTAAGCAGCGCGGGCTGCGTGCTGGGATCGTCGATCAGCCGGGTGATCGGAGTCCGCGCGTGCAGCAGTCGGTACTCTCCGCTGGCCGCCTGCGTGAGATAACAGCCGCTGAGCAGCAGGCACAGCGCGCCGCCGAGCACCGGGCGCGCGAACCTGCGCACACCGCGCGCGCCCCTGTGGCGCCGCGGCGCGCTGCCAGCGGAGGTCTCGGTTAACATGCGCACCATGCGAGTCTACTTGGTCGGCGGTGCGGTCCGGGACCGCCTGTTGGGTTTGCCGGTGCGTGAGCGCGACTGGGTGGTCGTCGGCGCCCGCCCCGAGGAGCTCGAAGCCCAGGGCTATCTGCCGGTGGGACGCGAGTTTCCGGTGTTCCTCCATCCCGCCACTCACGAGGAGTACGCGCTGGCGCGGCTCGAGCGCAAGGTGGCGCCCGGCTACCGCGGCTTCACCACCCAGTTCTCGCCGGAGGTGACGCTTGAGGAGGACCTGAAGCGCCGCGACCTCACGGTCAACGCCATGGCCGAGAGCGACACGGGCGACCTCATCGATCCCTACGGCGGCCAGGCCGATCTCGCCGCCCAGGTGCTGCGCCACGTGTCCGACAGCTTCACCGAGGACCCGGTGCGCGTGCTGCGCGCGGCGCGCTTCGCGGCGCGCTTCGCCGGCCGCGGCTTCCGCATCGCCGACGAGACCGTGGAGCTCATGCGCCGCATGACCGCTTCCGGCGAAGTGAACGCGCTCACCCCCGAGCGGGTGTGGCAGGAGACCGAGCGCGCGCTCGCCGAGGAGCGTCCGGAGGTGTTCTTCGCGACACTGCGCGAATGCGGCGCGCTGCGGGTCATCTACCCCGAGATCGACGCGCTCTACGGCGTGCCGCAGCCGCCCAAGTGGCACCCGGAAATCGATACCGGCGTGCACGTGATGCTCGCGCTCGCGTGCGCGGCGCGCAGCGGCGCCTCCACCGCCGTGCGCTTCGCGGTGCTGATGCACGATCTCGGCAAGGCGCGCACGCCGCGCGAGCGCTGGCCGAAACATCACGGTCACGAGGAAGCCGGCGTGCCGCTGGTCGAGGCCGTCGCCGATCGCCTGCGCGTTCCGGGCACGCACCGCGAGCTGGCAATCCTGGCCGCACGCGAGCACACGCTGGTGCACCGCGCGCTCGAGCTGCGGCCGGAGACCGTGCTGAAGCTGCTGCAGGAGTGCGACGCGTTCCGCCGACCGGAGCGCTTCGCGGAGCTGCTGCAGGCGTGCGAAGCGGACGCCCGTGGCCGCACCGGGCTCGAGGCGCAGCCGTATCCGCAGGCGGCGTATCTGCAGGCGGCGCGCGCCGCGGCGGCGGCCGTCACGATCCCGGAGGCCGAGCGGCGCGGCCTGAAGGGTCCGGCCATCGGCGCCGAGATGAAGCGGCGGCGGCTCGCGGCCGTGAGCGCGGTCAAGGGTAGCTAGCGCATCGTCCCCGTCGCCACGAGCACGAGCAACGTGGACCCGAGCGCGATGCGGTACCAGGCAAACACAGTGAAGCGGTGCGACTGCACGTAGCGCAGCAGCCACTTCACCGCGATGAACGCCACTACCAGTGAGACCACGAACCCGACCGCGACTGCGTTCCAGTCCTCGCTCCCCGCTTGCCCGCGCGCCTTCAGGAGCTCGTACCCGGTGGCGGCGAACATGGTGGGGATCCCCACGAGGAAGGCGAACTCGGTGGCGGCGGGCCGCAGGGTGAGCCCGGCGAGCATGGCCGCGAAAATCGTCGACGCCGAGCGCGAGGTGCCGGGAAACACGGCCGCCAGGATCTGACAGAGGCCGACCCAGATGGCGACGTTCCAGGTGAGCGCCGGGCTTTGCGGGCGGCGCGCGACGTAGGCCTCGATGACGAGAATCAGTATGCCGCCGATGAGCGTGGCGAGCGCGATCGGCAGCACCGACTCCGGCAGCTTCCACCCGAGACGCGTCGCGATGAAGCCGCCGCTGCCGGTGATGAGGAAAGCGACGATGAGCTTAACGAGGTAGTCGCGCTGCGGCGGCTGGTTGAAGTGCGTCAGCAGATCCACCAGGCGGCGCCAGTAGATCAGCACGATCGCGAGGATTGCGCCCGCCTGGATCGAGACGTTGAAGAGCTCGCTGCGCTCCCCCAGCCAGCGCTCTGCAATGAGCAGATGCCCGGTGCTCGATATCGGCAGGAACTCGGTGATGCCTTCGATGATCCCGAGGATCACTGTGTTGAGGGTGTCGGACACGGGGTGACTTCCTGGTCGGATCGGGGGCCGTCATCTTAACCGGCGCGCGTCCGCACGGCGTGCGCCGCGAGTCACAGCTGGCGGCGCAGATCCTGAAGCGCAAAGCCCTCGAGCGGCGCCTGGTAGCCGCGCGCGAGCGCCATGACCTTGAAGGCTTCGCCCATTTCCTCCGGCATGACGAGGCGGCGCGCCTCGCCGGCGAGGCGCGCCCGGCTCACGGCGTCGGGCGCCGCGGCCACTGCCCGCTCGAGCCCGAGCGCGAGCAGAAACGCCGCCTGCGTGGCGAAGCCCGACACCTCGAGCCCGGCGCGCGCGGCGGCCTCGGCGACGCGTGTGAAATCGACCCAGGCGGTGATGTCCTGGACACCGAGGTTGACGAACGGGTCGTCGTGGGCCCGCTGACGGAAGTGGCAGCGCAGCGTCCCCGAGACGCGTTGTGCGTGGTAGTAGTGAGTCCGCGGCAGGCCGTAGTCGAAGAGCAGCACGATCCCCTGCTCGAGGCAGCCGGCGAGTGTCGCGATCCACGGCCCGACCCGCAGATTGACTTCCGAGGTGTAACCGTCGGGAAGTGAGTGACCGTCGGGAAGTGAGTGTGGCGGCGTTCCGAACAGCGCCGCGCAGGCCTCGGTCAGTGCGGCGTCGGGTGGGCCTGCGGCCGCGTGCAGCGTACCGCCCGGTGCGAGCGCGACGCCGAGCTCCTGCATCGTCCCGGCGCGCAACACGAAGCGCCGCACCGGCAGCGCATCCGCCACCTCGTTGGCGAGCATTACCCCGCGCAGCGGCGTCTGCGGCAGCCGCTCGAGCCATACGACGCGCGCGCGCAGCCGCGGAGCGAGCAGCTCGAGGCGCGCGCGCTGCCGGGCGGCGAGATCGCCCGACACCTCGAGGATCGCATAGCGCTCCGGCAGCACGCCCTCGGCATCGAGCGCGCCGAGAACTGCGGCGGCGAGCGCTCCGGTGCCGGCGCCGAGCTCGAGGATCTCCCCGCCGGTGGCGCGCAGCACCGGCGCGCACTGCGCGGCAACGCAGCGGCCGAAGAGCTCCGAGACCTCGGGGGCGGTGACGAAATCGCCGCCGCTGCCGAGCTTCCAGCTGCCGGCGCTGTAATAGCCGAGTCCCGGCGCGTACAGCGCGAGCTCCATGAAGCGCTCGAAGGACAGCCAGCCGCCAGCGGCGACGAGCTCGGTGCGGATGAGCGCGTCGACGGCCTCGCTGTGGCGCTGCTCGTCGGCGCTGAGAGCGGGAAGCATTGAGCGCGCGGCCGATGGGGTCATAATCGGCCCCCATGGCGCGAGCTGATCCCGAGCCGGCCGAGGCATTGCCGGCGCCGAGCAACGTGCTCGCCGGCAAGACGGCGCTGGTCACCGGCGCGGCGCGCCGCGTGGGTGCGACGATCGTGCGCGTGTTGCACGGGGCCGGCGCCAACGTCGTGGTTCACTACCGCAGCTCCGCCGAGGATGCCGCGCGGCTGGTCGCCGAGCTCAACGCGACGCGCGCCGCGTCCGCGGCCCTGGCCGAATGCGACCTGCTCGATGTGACGCAGCACTCGGGACTCATCGCCACCGCGGTCGAGGCCTTCGGGGCGCTCGACATCCTGGTGAACAATGCCTCGACCTTCTACCCCACCCCGGTAGGCGATATTACCGAGACCGACTGGGACGACCTGGTCGGCACGAACCTCAAGGCGCCGCTGTTCCTCGCGCAGGCTGCCGCCCCGGCGCTCCACGAGCGCAGCGGACTCATTATTAATCTGGCCGACATCCACGGCATGCGGCCGCTGCGCCGCTACCCGGTGTACAGCCTCGCCAAGAGCGGCGTCATCATGCTGACCCTTTCCCTGGCGCGCGAGCTCGGCCCGCACGTGCGGGTCAACGCCATCGCTCCGGGTCCCGTCATGTGGCCGGAAGACGGGATGGATTCCGCGCTCCAGGCGAAGATCCTCGCGCGCACCGCGCTGAAGCGCCCCGGCTCTGCGGTCGATGTGGCGCGGGTGTGCGTGTTCTTCGCGAGCGAGGCGCCGTACGTCACCGGCCAGGTCCTCGCGGTCGACGGCGGGCGCAGCATCGGCTGGTGACACGGTTCAGCTCCCGGTGCCGATCGGCGGCGCCAGCCGCTCGAGGGGGTGCGCGTCCCGGTCGAAGCGGCGCCACAGCTCGGCGACGCTGAGCCCCGTGGTCGGGTGCCTGACCTCGGGGGCGAGCTCGGCCAGGGGACCGAGCATGTAGGCCCGCTTCACCAGATCCGGGCGCGGGAGCTTCAATCCCGGCTCCTCGCAGACCAGGTCGCCGTAGAGCAGCACGTCGAGGTCCATGGAGCGCGGCGCCCAGCGCGGCGCCTCCCGGGGGCGGCCGCAGCGTGCCTCGATCGCATGCAGCCGCTCGAGGAGCGCCCGCACCGGGAGCGTGGTAGCGAAGCCAGCGACCAGGTTGATGAAGTCCTCGCCGTCGAAGCCGACCGCGCGATTGCGGTACCAGGAGGAGAAGCGCACGCCCGGAAAGGCGCGCTCGAGCTCCGTGACCGCCCGGCTCATGTGGCGCGCGGGCTCGACGTTGCTGCCCGCCGCGACGTAGACCTCCGGCACGGGTCGGCCCTCAGCGCGGCAGGTCGGCGCGCGTGCGCTCGATCACCACCCCGACGTCGCGCGAGTTGCGGATCGCGCCCGGCTTGTTGAGCGAGATACGCACCCACTCGACGCCGAATTCCTCGAGGACCAGGAGCGCGAGCCGGTGCGCGAGCGTCTCCACCAGCTTGAACTCCGAGACGCCGATGAACTCGAGCGCGCGCTTGGCCACTTTCTTGTAGTCGAGCGTGTCGGCCACCTCGTCGGTGAGCGAGGCGTGCCGGCAATCGACCGGCATCTCGAGATCCACCACCACCGTCTGGCGGACGCGCCGCTCCCAGTCGATGAAGCCGATGATGCAGTCGGCGGTCAGGCCGTGCAGGAAGATCCGGTCGCCGGAGCACTGTGTCATGAGGGCTCGCGTGGAGTGTTGGTGTTGTCAGGCCGCCAGCCGCGGGAGCGACGCGAGCGGCCACTGCGCGCGCGCCTCGATGGTGAGTCCGGCGCGCTGCCCGGCCCCGAGGCGCGCCAGCCCGGCCACCGCGATCATCGCCGCATTGTCGGTGCAGAACTCGATGCGCGGATAGTACACGCGCGCCCCGCGCGCGCGCGCGGCGCCCGTGAGCTGCTCACGCAGGGCGCGATTGGCGCCGACGCCGCCCGAGACCACCAGCGTGCTGAGGCCGGTGTGATCGAGCGCGCGCAGTGCCTTGGCGGTGAGCGTGCCCGCGATAGCCTCCTCGACGGCGCGCGCGATGTCGGCGCGCCGCTGCTCGCTGAGCGGCGCGGCGCGCACCACATGCAACACCGCGGTCTTCAGGCCCGAGAAGCTGAACTCGAGGCCGGGGCGATCGAGCATCGGGCGCGGAAACACATAAGCCCCGGGCGTGCCGCGGCGGGCGATCTCAGAGAGCTGTGGCCCGCCGGGATAAGGCAGGCCTAAGAGCTTGGCGGTCTTGTCGAAGGCCTCGCCGGCGGCGTCGTCGCGCGTCTCGCCGAGGAGGCGATAGCTGCCGATCGCGTCGACCTCGATCAGCTGGGTGTGCCCGCCGGAGACCAGCAGC
Source organism: Steroidobacteraceae bacterium (assembly GCA_036497085.1). Lineage (GTDB taxonomy): Bacteria > Pseudomonadota > Gammaproteobacteria > Steroidobacterales > Steroidobacteraceae > 13-2-20CM-66-19. The sequence continues at coordinate 15,536 of DASXKA010000281.1, forward strand.
GCCACGTGCGGGAAGGGTGGCGGATCGCTCTCGAGCAGCGGCGCGAGCAGGTGTCCCTCGAGGTGATGCACGCCGATCGCCGGGACTCGCCAGGCGTAGGCGAGGCTCGCGGCGAGCGAGGCTCCGGTGAGCAGCGCGCCGATCAGGCCGGGGCCGGCCGTGTACGCGATGCCGGCGAGATCCCCGGGGCCGGTGGCCGAGCGCGCCAGCGCCGCCTTCACCAGCGGCAGGAGCCGGCGCACGTGATCGCGCGAGGCGAGCTCCGGCACCACGCCCCCGTAGGGGCGATGCAACTCTACCTGGCTGTAGAGCTCGTGCGACAGGAGTCCCGCCGCCGAGTCGAGCACCGCCGCGGCACTCTCGTCACAGGAGGATTCGATGGCGAGTACGCGCATGGAGGAAATTCTAGACGATCCGCTCCCCGGCAAGCTGCTGCTATAGTGAGTCGGCGATGCGCCTGCGCACACGATCGGCTCTCGCGTCGGGCGGGCCGCTGCAGTCCCGCGCGGTCTCTCTCCTCCTGAGCCTTGTGTTTCTCGCCGCCTTCGCACCCGCCGCAGCAACCGAGCCGTGCAAGCTGGGCCGGGCGGCCGAGCTACCGGTCACCATGGAGGGAATGCGGCCGCTGGTGCACGCCGCCATCAACGGCAAGGACGAGATCTTCATCGCCGACAGCGGCGCCTTCTTCAGCATCCTGACGCCCGCTGCCGCCCACGAGCTCAACCTATCGCTCGAGCCTGCTAACCCCGGCTTCAACGTGGCCGGCGTGGGTGGCTCCGCCCAGGTCTGGATCACGAGCGTGCCGAAATTCACCATCTTCGGGCTGGACCTGCCCAAGGTGCCGTTCCTGGTGTTGGGCAACGACCTTGACCACGGAGCGATCGGAGTGCTGGGTCAGAACGTCTTCAGCCTGGGCGACGTCGAATACGACCTCGCCAGCGGCATGATCGGCATCCTGCGCACGAAGGGCGACTGCCGCAAGACCTCGCTCGCCTACTGGGCCAACGCCAAGGGTCTTCCCTACTCGACGATCGAGATCGACTTTGCCAGGGCCGACAACCCGCACACCACGGGCGAGGCCTACGTGAACGGCAGGAAGATCCGCGTGTTGTTCGATACCGGTGCCAGCGCCTCGATCCTGACGCTCGACGCCGCCAAGCGCGCCGGGATTACCCTGGAGAGCCCCGGAGTCAGGGCCGCAGGCATGTCGTACGGCATTGGACGCCGCGCGGTGGCTACCTGGATAGCACCGTTCGCGAGCTTCAAGATCGGCGACGAAGAAATCCGCAACACTCACCTGCGCATCGGCGATGAGGTGCTGACCCGCACCGATATGCTGATCGGGCCGGACTTCTTCCTCTCGCATCACATCCTGGTCGCGACCAGCCAGCGCAAGCTCTACTTCACCTATAACGGCGGCCCGGTGTTCAACCTCGCGACGATGCCGGCGCCGGCAGGCACCGCCACGGCGGATGCCACCGCCCCAGGTGTGCCCGCAGGCGCGAATGCCGCCACGCAGCCGGTGCAGCCGGAACAGCTCGATGCGGCAGGCTACGCGCGGCGCGGCAGCGCCTCGGCTTCGCGCCGCGAATACGAGCCCGCGCTCGCCGATCTCACCCGGGCGATCGAGCTCGAACCGGCCAACGCCGACCACTTCTACGAGCGCGGCCGGGCGTACGCCTCGAACGGACAGGCGGACAAGGCACTCGAGGACTTCAGCCAGGCGATCAAGCTCAAGCCCGACGACGTGCGGGCGCTCATGGCGCGCGCCGAGATTCGCGCGCTGCGCCACGAGCCCGCCGAGGCCATCGGCCCGGACCTCGACGCCGCCGACCACGCCGCAGCAAAGCAAGCGGAGATGCGCCTCGAGCTCGGCAGTCTGTACCAACGCGTGGGCAACTATCCGGCGGCGATCGCGCAGTACGACGACTGGATCAACTCTCACCACGGTGACGACATCCAGATGCCGCGCGCCCACAACGCGCGTTGCCGGGCACGGGCGCTCACCGGTCAGGGGCTCGATCAAGCGCTCGAGGACTGCAACTTCGCGGTGCGCAAGGACCCGAAGGTCGCGGCGTTCTTCGACAGCCGCGGACTCGTGTACCTGCGGCAGGGCAAGTACGCCAAGGCGGTCGCCGACTACGACGCCGCGCTGGCGCTGAACCCGAAGACCGCCTGGTCGCTGTACGGGCGCGGACTTGCGAAGCAGCACCTCGGGCAGGCGGCGGCGGGCGACGCCGACGTCGCCGCGGCGACCGCGCTCTCCCCGAAGATCGCCGCGGAGGCTGCGAGCCGCGGACTCGTGCCCTGACGCATCGCGCACGCGTGTAGTGCCTTAGCTACAAG
>DASXKA010000282.1:0-5537 GCA_036497085.1 Steroidobacteraceae bacterium
AGACCAAGAACATGTTCGCCAATCTCGACTGGTTCTCGGCGGTCTCGTATCACGCGATGGGCATCCCCACCGAGATGTTCACGCCGCTGTTCGTGATCGCCCGCACCACCGGCTGGTCGGCGCACGTCATCGAGCAGCGCGCCGACGGCAAGATCATCCGCCCGGCCGCCAACTACGTAGGGCCGGAGAACCTGAAGTTCGTGCCGATCGAAAAGCGCAGGTAAAAAAACCGCAAACGCTCCGCTTACAGGAGCCTGCAGGCCGCCATGTCCGTCCACGATGTGAAGTCCGCCGAGCGCCCGGCCCCGGATGCCGTGCTCACGACCATCGCCGAATACGCCAGGAATTTCTCCGTCACGAGCGAAGCGGCGTATTCCACGGCGCGCTACTGCCTGATGGACAGCCTCGCGTGCGGCTTCATGGCGCTGAAGTACCCGGCGTGCCGCAAGCTGATGGGACCCGTCGTCCCGGGTGCGGTGATGGCCGGCGGCGCGCGCGTCCCCGGCACCTCCTTCGAGCTCGACCCGGTACAGGCGGCCTTCAACATCGGCGCCATGATCCGCTGGCTCGATTTCAACGACACCTGGCTAGCGGCCGAGTGGGGCCACCCCTCCGATAACCTCGGCGCCATCCTCGCGGTGGCCGATTACCGCGCCCGTCTCGCAGTGATGTCGGGTGAGCCGCCGCCCACGATGCGCGACGTGCTCACCGCGATGATCAAGGCGCACGAGATCCAGGGCGTGCTGGCGCTCGAGAACGGCTTCAATCGCGTGGGTCTCGATCACGTGCTGCTGGTGCGCGTGGCCTCGACGGCCGTCGTGGCCGCGATGCTCGGTGGCAGCCTCGAGCAGGTCGTGAACGCGGTCTCGAACGCCTGGATCGACGGCGGGGCGCTGCGCACCTACCGTCATGCGCCCAATACCGGCTCGAGGAAGAGCTGGGCGGCGGGCGATGCCACGAGCCGTGCAGTGCGGCTCGCGTTCATCGCCTTGAGCGGCGAGATGGGCTACCCCTCGGCGCTGTCGGCAAAGACCTGGGGCTTCTGCGACGTGCTCTTCGAGGGCAAGCCGCTCGCGCTCCCGCAGCCCTTCGGTTCCTACGTGATGGAGAACGTGCTCTTCAAGATCTCCTATCCGGCGGAGTTCCATGCGCAGACCGCGGTCGAGGCGGCGATGACGCTCCACCCCTCGGTACGCGATCGCATCGCCGCGATCGAGCGCGTCGTCATCGAGACCCAGGAGCCGGGCGTACGCATCATCGACAAGACGGGGCCGCTCGCAAACCCCGCCGACCGCGACCATTGCATCCAATACATGGTGGCGATCCCGCTCATCTTCGGCCGCCTCACCGCCGCAGACTACGAAGACACGGTCGCGCGTGACCCGCGCATCGACGCGCTGCGGGCGAAAATGCAGGTACGCGAGAATCCAAAGTTCACCGAGGAGTATTACGCCCCGGACAAGCGCTACATCGGCAACGCCGTGCAGGTGTTCTTCAGCGACGGCAGCGCCTCCGAGCGCGTGCAGGTGGATTTTCCGTTGGGCCACCGCAAGCGCCGCGCCGAGGGTATGCCGGTGTTGGTCAGGAAATTCCAGGCCGCCGTGGCTGCCAACTTCCCGGCGAAGCAGGCCGAGCGCATCAAGGCCCTGTTCGCGCTGGCGCCGCGGCAGCTCGATGCACTGCCGGTGAGCGAGTTCGTCGCCGCGATGGTGACGAACGGGACCGCCGCCTGAGGCCCTCAGGTCATTGCCCCAGGGGCGCACCCGTGGTTCGAGCGGTGTGGGCGTCGGGTGCCATTTGCCCAACGCGCCCTGGCTGACGGCGGAGCGCTTCGCCTCGCTCCGACTCCTGCAAATAGCGTTTGCGCAGCCGCACCTGTAATGCTTCGACGGCGCGCGGCGTACGCAGAATCTCCTCCGCGTTCCTGCCATCGCGCTGCAGCGCCGTCCCGAGGGGGCTCAGCTGCAGGTCCTGCTGCAGGAGATCGAAACGCGCTGCAACCCACCCCAGATACCAGTGCCAGTCCGTGTAATAGAGCCAGCTGCGCTCGTTAAAAGCGCGCACGTGCGTCGGATCCTGCCAGGCGCCGTGGCTCAAGTCGTAGGGCACGAGTATCTCGAAGACGCCTCCCGGCTTGAGCAGCCTCAGCACGTTGGTCATAGCGCCGGCGAGGTCCGGGATGTGTTCGAGCACGTCGTTGGCGATAGCGACCTCGAAACTGTCTTCCTGGAGCAATACGGCGCCGAAGCGCCGGGTCTCGATCCATGAGCCGACCAAAGCCGGCGAGGACAGGTCGCAGACCGCGTCTGGCCGCCAGGCCCCATTGATGTCCATGTTGAAGCAATCCGGGCGGTAGTCCTTGCCGCTTCCGAGGTGCAGAACGGTCGGCAAAGGCTGTGCAGCGGGTCTGGTACTCTGCGGCGCAACCGCAGCGGGCACGGCAAGCTCGAGTGCCTCCGCCAGGATGTCTTCCGCGCGGCGCTGAGCGAAGATGCGATGTCCGCGCTGCGCGAGGGCCGCTCGCGCGGCGGCATCTCCGGCGAGCCGCACGCACGCGTCGACCAGCCCAGCATAGGGAACGCTGCACAACGCTTCCCGCAGATCCGGATCGAGCGAGGTGCCGTCATCGCACTCGGCGACGACAGCTTTCGAGTTGGTGAGCAGGTAGGCCGCGCGCACCACCTCAAAGATCTTGGCGGGGTAGAAATGCACGCTGAGCACCAGCTTGGCGCGCGCGATGGCGCGATCGCGCTCTTCGCCATAGGAGCCAAAGAGCACGGTCACCTTGAGGCCGCGCGCCGTGAGAGCATCCAGGATCTGCCGGCGGCGCGGGTTGAGTGAGCCGTAAAAGAGCACGTCGATGTCTTCGACAGCGGGCGCAATCCTCACGAGCTCTGGCACATACCCGAGTGGCACGTGACGCACCGAGCGCGCGCCGAGCGCAGTGAGGCGTCGAACGTTCTCCGCGCTGTAGTCCCACACGGTGCGGCGCACGAGCGCCTTGAAGTATGGGCCGGACAGCCATGGCGACGTTTCGTCCACCTGCTCGCTGTTGTAGATGACGGCATCGGCAGGGAGCACTTCGAGCTGGCGCTGATCGAGGAGGTGTGCCCCGAAGACGATCGGTCGCGCCGGGCACTGAGGGGTCTCGCGATAGAACGCTCTCACCCCCAGCCGACGCAAGCCGTGATAGACGCCCTCGGCGAACTCAGTCAACGCCTCGGCGTGCACGTAGCCCGGAGGACGGACCTGCAGCACGTGAACCGCTGGCAGCGGCGCCTGCTCGCTGCGCGAGTCGCTCAGCAGCATGGAAGCGCGCGTCGACATTTACCGGGCCTGCATCGCGATCCGCCCCGCGTGGCGAGTTCCGCATGCTGGACTCGCGCTGTGACGCGCAGATTACAAGCGCGGCCCTCCCGCGGCGGCCGCGGGACCCTGGACTCCCTCGCTACTGAGCGGTCAGCCCACCCGCACCGGCACGAAGATGCGCGCATCACCGCGCTGGATCAGCAGCGCGACGTGGCCCCTGGAACTCTCGACTGCGCTCTTGAGAGCCGCGGCGCTCGACACCGGCGCGCCGTTGGCCGAGAGCACGATGTCGCCGGGCTGAATGCCGGCATCCGCCGCCGGGCCCGACGCCTGCTCGACCAGGAGCCCGCCCTGCACGTTCCCCTGGCGCTGCTCCTCGCCGGTGAGCGGGCGCACCGCGAGGCCGAGCTTGCCGCCCTCGTGCTGCTGCTCGCGGTTAGCCGCGGTGTGCTGAGCCTCGAGGGTGCCGAGCTTCACGCTCAGGCTGCGCGCGGCGTGGCTCCTCCATAGCTCGAGATCGGCGGTCGCACCCGGACCGAGCTCCGCAACCTTCTCCGAGAGCTCGGTGGTGCTGTTGATCGGCTCGCCGTTCAGTTTGAGGATGACGTCGCCCGGCTCGATGCCGGCGCGGGCGGCCGGGCCGCCCTTCTCGACGCTCGATACCAGCGCGCCCTCGGGCTGCGGCAGTCCGAACGAGTCGGACAGGTCCTGGGTGACGTTCTGGATCACTACGCCGAGCTTGCCGCGGGTGACGTGGCCCGAGGTCTCGAGTTGGTTACCGACCTTCATGGCCACATCGATCGGGATCGAGAACGACACGCCCATGTAGCCGCCGCTGCGGCTGTAGATCTGCGAGTTCACGCCGACCACCTCGCCGCGCATGTTGAAGAGCGGCCCGCCGGAGTTGCCGGGATTGATCGGCACGTCGGTTTGGATGAACGGCACGGCGTCGCCGTTCAGCGGCCGGTTCTTGGCGCTCACGATGCCGGCGGTGGCGCTGTTATCGAAGCCGAAGGGAGCCCCGATCGCCAGCACCCATTCGCCGACCTTGAGCGTGCGCGAATCGCCGAGTTGCACCGTGGGAAGGTTCTTGGCATTGATCCTGACCAAGGCGATGTCGGACCGCTCGTCGATGCCGACTACCTTGGCGGAATATTCGCGGCGGTCCGTGAGCCGCACCCGCACCTCGCTCGCGCCCTTCACGACATGCGCATTGGTCATGATCAGGCCGTCGGCGCGGATGATGAAGCCGGAGCCCTCGCCGTGCATCGGCTGCGGGTTCGGCGTCCGGAAACCGAAGTTGTGGAAGAAGGGCGCGAACGGGCTGTTGGGGCCGAACGGGTTCTCGCTGCCGCCGCCGTTGCCGTTGCCCTCGTCGCCTTCATCACCGTTGGCGCCCCCTTGCCACGACGCCGACACCTTGGTCGTGACGCTGATGTTCACCACCGCCGGCCCGTACTTCTGCACCATGCCGCTGAAGTCCGGGAGCGCCGCGACGGGGTTGGCGGCCGCGGGGGCGGGCGCGCGCGCAGGGACTGTGACGGCCTGCGCGGTGGTGCTCGGCGCGGCGTGCGCGGCACCCGAGAAATACAGTGCGCCGATCGGCACGGCGACGGTCGCCGCCCCGAGCATCGCGATGACGAGCGGCTTGCGGACCAGGGAAACGAAACGCATGGATGGCTCCTCGAAAAAGGGAAAAAGCTGCTGCGGCGAACGATAGAAGGGCCGGCTTAACGGAGTCTTAAGGCTCATCCGCCCCCTACGGGCCGCAGGCAGCGTCGGGGTTTGGGCGCGGCGCGGTCGGGGCAGCGGGTCCGCGGGCGGCAGCCGCTCCCGGTCACTCGCCGAGGCGCGTGTAAGGCCGGGGCTCGGTGCTGAGGGATGGGCTCATGCCGGAGAAGTAGGCCGCAATCTGCGCGATTTCCTCGTCCTTGAGGGTGGCCGCGAAGCCCTTCATGACCGGGTTCTTGCGTCCGCCGTGCTTGTACTCGTTGAGCGCGCGTACCAGGTAGTCCTCGTGCTGTCCGGCGAGCGAGGGGTAGATCGGCGCCACCGCGATGCCGTTCTCGCCGTGGCAGGAGACGCATAGCTGCGCGGCCTGTGGTACCGCACCCGGCGGCTTGCCGCTCGCGGCGAGGGGCTTGCCGGCGAGGTAGGCGGCGACGTCCGCCATGTCCTGCTCGGAGAGCGACTCGGTCTGCGAGTGCATGGTGATGTGCGCGCGATCG
>DASXKA010000283.1:0-5746 GCA_036497085.1 Steroidobacteraceae bacterium
TCGCCGCTCGTCATGATGAGCGCGGTGGACCTGGTGCGCACGATTCGCGCGCGCAAGGTGTCGTGTGCCGAGGTGATGGCCACCTTCCTCGACCACATCGGTCGCCTGAATTCCAGGGTGAACGCGCTGGTGTCGCTGCAGCAGCCGGACGCCCTGATGCAGCAGGCGCGCGTGCGCGACGCACAGCTCGCCCGCGGCGAATGCCTCGGACGGATGCACGGCCTGCCGCACGCGGTCAAGGACCTGGCCTTCACCGCGGGCATCCGCACGACGCGCGGCTCACCGCTGCTCGATGCCGTACCCGAGCACGACTCGATCCTGGTCGAGCGCCTGAAAAACCAGGGCGCAATCCTCATCGGAAAAACCAACACCGCGGAGCTCGGCCTGGGATCGCAGACCTACAACGCCGTGTTCGGCACGACCCTGAACGCCTACCACCCCGCCAAGACCGCGGGCGGCAGCAGCGGTGGCGCGGCGGTCGCGCTTGCTCTGCGCATGGTGCCGGTGGCCGACGGCAGCGACATGATGGGATCGCTGCGCAACCCGGCCGCCTACAACAACGTGTTCGGCTTCCGGCCATCGAGCGGGCGCGTGCCCGCCGCCGGCGAGGAGCTGTTCCTCGACCATCTCTCCGAGTGGGGCGCCATGGGCCGCAGCATCCCGGACGTCGCCATGCTGATGAGCGTCGTCGCCGGCCTCGACCCGCGTGCGCCACTCGCCACCGGCGAGGAGCCGGCAGAGTTCCTTGCGCCTCTCGAGCGCAGCCTCAAGGGCGTGCGCCTCGGCTGGCTCGGCGACCTCGGCGGCTACCTGCCGATCGAGCCGGGTGTCCTCGAGCTGTGCCGCAGCGCGTGCCGGGTCTTCGAGACCCTCGGCTGCAGCGTCGAGGAAGCGAGCCTCCCCTGCTCTCCCGCGGCGCTCTGGGAGGCCTGGGTCACGCTGCGGCACTGGCTGGTGGCCGGGGACCTCGAGGCCCTCTACCGCGAGTCCGTCAACCGCGCACGCCTCAAGCCCGAGGCACGCTGGGAGGTCGAGAGCGCAGAGCGTCTCACCGCACTCGACGTCTATCGCGCTTCGGTGGCGCGCTCACGCTGGTACACGGCCGCAAGGGAGCTGTTCGAGCGCTACGAGTTCCTGCTGCTGCCGAGCGCACAGCTCTTTCCCTTCGACGCCGCGACGCACTGGCCGCGGTCCGTCAACGGAGTCGCGATGGATACCTACCACCGCTGGATGGAGGTAGTGGTGCCGGCAAGTCTGCTCGGCGGTCCGGTCCTCAACGTACCGGTCGGCTTCGGTGCGCACGATCTGCCCATGGGAATGCAGCTCATCGGCCGCCGTCACGCCGACCTCGCGGTGCTGCAGCTCGGCCACGCTTACGATCTCGAAACCCGCTGGGTGAGCCAGCGGCCGCCGCCGCTGCTCGCCTAGAAGCCCGGCGGCCGCTCGTCCGCCACGGCGAGGCTGCGCTCGAGCGCCAGCCCGACGCGCGCGATGGTCCCCTCGTCGAACAGGCGGCCGATGAGGGTAACGCCGTGCGGCACGCGGCGTGGCGGATGGAACTTCGGCGGCGGCCACTGCGGATCCGGCGCCCAGTCGCTGCGCGCTTCGCTCACCTCGACGAAGCCTGCGCGCAACGTGAGCGATGGCAGGCCGGTGAAGTTTCCGATCGTAAGCATCTCGTCGCGCAGTGACGGCACCAGCAGCAGGTCGACCCGCGCCATGAGCTTCTGCATCTCCTGCGCTACCGCGCGCCGCAGCCGGTCGGTCTGCACGAAGTCGACTGCCGAGAGGAAGCGCGACTGCCTGAAGGTGTTCGGCCAGGCGTCCACGACCTGCATCTTCAGGGCCGCGGCCCTGCCGCTCAGCGTCAGCTCCTCGAAGGCGGCGGCGGCCTCGGCGAACAGGATCGTATTGAGATCGTCGTACGGCCAATCGGGGATCGCGACCTCGACCGGCTCGAGGCCGAGGGCCGGAAGGCTCTCGAGCACGTGCCGATCGACCCCGGTGGCGGGCTCCTCGCGCATCCAGGGCGGGAAATACCCGACCTTGAGTCCCCGGACGACGCCCGCGGCGTCGAACTCGAGAGCGGCCGGCGCGCTGCCGAGATCACCCGGATCGGGTCCGGCGATCGCCCGGAGCACCAGCATGACGTCCTCGACGCTGCGCGCCATCGGACCCAGCTTGTCGAGCGACCAGCACAAGGTCATCGCGCCGCTGCGCGCGACGCGGCCGAACGTCGGGCGCAGGCCGGTGAGCCCGCAGCGCATGCTCGGGCTGACGATGCTGCCCTCGGTCTCGCTGCCGATGGAGAAGCCGACGAGCCCCGCGGCGGTCGCAGCGCCGGGCCCGGCGCTCGACCCCGAAGAGCCCTCCTCGGGCAGCCAGGGATTCATGGTCTGTCCGCCGAACCACACGTCGTTGAGCGCGAGCGCGCCCAGGCTGAGCTTCGCTATCAGCACCGCACCGGCGTCGTGCAGCCGGCGCACCACGGCGGCGTCGGTGTCCGGCACACGGTCTTCGAAAGGCTCCGCGCCGTAGGTCGTGCGGATTCCCGCGGTGTCGAGCAGATCCTTCGCGCCCCACGGAACTCCGTGCAGCGGTCCGCGATAGTGCCCGGCGGCAATTTCCCGGTCGGCGCGCTGCGCCTGCTCGAGCGCGAGGTCACGCGTCAGCGTGATGACGCAACGCAGTTGCCGATCGAACCTGGCGATGCGCTCGAGATAAATGCGCGTCAACCGCCCGGAGCTCAGCTTCCGCGACTCGATCCAGCGCGACAGTTTCCACAGGGGCGCGTGGGCGATATCGGCGTCGGCAGCCGGCAGCGGGCCTGGATCGCGCTCGCTGCGAATGAAGCGGTCGCTCTGCGGGAGTTGCCCGTGCCCGGGCAGCACGGGATCCCAGGTCGAGTACGGTGCGAGTGCCGCTGCGAGCGGCACCTTGCGGGGGCCGCTGCGGCGCTCGTGGACGGTCGCCATGCCGCTGCGCCAGTTCTGCGCGGCCTGGGCGCGCTCGGCCGCGGTCAGCTCCACCATCACGAGTTTCTCCGCCTCGGCAAAAACCGCGGGGTTCACCTCGGGACCGACCGCGGGCGCGGTGCCGAGTGCCGGCGGTGAGCCCGGCGTTGCCTGCGCGGGTGGCGGTGTGGCTGGCGGTGTCGGCTGCCCTTCTGCGGCCGAGACCACCCCGGGCGCGAAGAGCGTGGCAGCGGAAGTCATGAGAAACTCGCGGCGCGAACCTGACATGGCGTTTCCTTTCTTCTTGCCGTCCCCGAGTGGGGAGTCTAAGCCCGAACGGTCACCCTCGCATGCCACGGAACACAGACGCGCATCCGCTGTCACTCACCCTCACCGTCGGGGCGCTCGGCGTGGTGTTCGGCGATATCGGAACGAGCCCGCTATACACCTTCAAGACGGTGCTGGATCTGACCGGTGGCAACAACGTCGCGACCATACTCGGCATCGTGTCGCTGCTCGTGTGGACACTGATCATCGTCACCGGCATCAAGTACGCCGGCTTCGCCATGCGGTTCGACAACGACGGCGAGGGCGGGATACTGGCCCTGATGGCGCTGCTCGGCGTCAAGCGCTACCAGCGCCCGCTCATCGTCGCGCTCGGCCTGTTCGGCGCCGCGCTCATCTACGGTGACGGGGCGATCACCCCGGCGATCTCGGTGCTGTCCGCGCTCGAGGGCCTGACGATCGTCGAGCACACGCTGCAGCCCTACGTGCTGCCGCTCACCGTGGCGGTGCTCATCGCGCTGTTCCTGGTGCAGCCGCTCGGCACGGCGCGCATCGGGCGCGCTTTCGGGCCGGTGATGGCGCTGTGGTTCGCCGCGATCGCGGTGCTCGGGATCCTCGGCGTGGCGCGTCATCCGGCCGTGTTGTGGGCGCTCAACCCGTGGCACGCGCTCGACTACCTGCGGCACGGAGGACGCGCCGCATTTGCGGTGCTCGGCGGGGTCTTCCTGTGCGTCACGGGCGCCGAGGCGCTGTACGCCGACATGGGCCATTTCGGAGCGCGGCCCATCAAAGTCGCCTGGGGCTGGCTGGTCTTTCCGAGCCTGGTGCTCAACTACGCCGGACAGGGCGCGATCGTCCTCGCCGGCGCGCCGACCGAAGGCAACATCTTCTACCGCCTGTGCCCGGGCGGGTGGCTCGTGCCGCTGGTGGCGCTCTCGACGGTGGCGACGATCATCGCCAGCCAGTCGATCATCACGGGCGCCTTCTCCCTGACTCGCCAGGCGATCCAGCTCGGCTGGATGCCGCGGCTGAAGGTGGTGCAGACCTCGGACGAAGGCTACGGACAGATCTATGTCGGCACGGTCAACTGGCTGCTGATGCTCGCAACCATCGCGCTCGCCCTCGCGTTCCGCAAGTCCGACAATCTGGCAGGGGCCTACGGCATCGCCGTCTCGGCGACCATGTTGCTCACCACGGCCCTGCTCTTCACCGCCATGCGCGACATCTGGAAATGGGGCCTGGCGGCGAGCCTGGCCGTGGCCGCCGTGTTCTTCGTGGTCGACGGCAGCTTCTTCGCCTCCAACCTGCTGAAGCTTCTCGACGGAGGCTACGTGCCGCTGCTCCTGGCCGCGGCGGTCTACGCGGTCATGTTCATCTGGCACCGCGGCCTCGTTGCGATTCGCGAGCGCGTGCACGAGCACGCGGTGCCGGTCGTGGACTTCTTCGCGGGCATCGCCCGCGACGGCGTCGCCCGCGTGCCGGGCACCGCCGTGTTCCTCACCCGGGTAAAGGACGCGACGCCGCCGGTCATGCTCTGGTACGTCCGTCACAGTCACGCCCTGCACGAGAAAGTCATCGCGGTGACGCTCGAGACCGCGTCGGTCCCGCGCGTGGCACCGGACGCGCGCGTGCGGCTCACGCAGCCGGTCCCTGACTTCTGGGTAGCGAGCGCCTGCTACGGGTTCATGGAGCGGCCCGACCTGCCTGACCTGATGCGGCAGCTCGCCGCGCGCGGCTGCGGCGTCACCCCGGAGCAGCTCACCTACTTCGTCGGCTCCGAGCGCATCGTGCCGCGCGAGGACGGCGGCGGCCTGCCGCGCTGGATGGAGGCGATATTCAGCGCCCTGCTGCGCAACTCGATGCACGCCCCCGACTACCTGAACGTGCCGCGCGAGCAACTGATCGATCTCGGACGGCAGATCGCGATTTAGGCCCGGCGCCGCCCGCTCGCTTATACTCCCGGCGCTGCAGGGAATGACCGCCCGGGGTAAGCCGTATGAGTCTGTCGCGCGTGCGCGCGCCGCTGCTGGCGCTACTGTCGCTGCCGCTCGCGCCCACGCATGCCGCGGACGACCCGTGCGCTTCATTCTCCTGGGACGTGCACCACGAACGCGATCTCTTCAGAGGCCAGCCCGTGGATCTGGCGAGCGGCCGTGCCTCAGCCGATGCGCCGGTGCTGACGCCCGACCGGCTCTACGAGCTCGAGCTGCGCGCCCAACCGGAGGTGAGCTTCAGCGCGCCCCCGAGCCGCACCTGGCCGCAGGAAGCGACCTATGCGGGGCTCGCGCGGCTCACGGTCGAGACCGCGGGCGTGTACCGCTTCGCGCTCGACCAGCCGGCGTGGGTGGACGTGGTGGTCGGCGGCGCGGTGCTGCAGTCGCGGGACACCCAGGGGCGGATCGGCTGCAGCACCCCGTACAAGATCGTCGAGTTCACCCTGCCGGCCGGGAAGCCGCTGGTGCTCGAGTTCAGCGCAAGCGTGACGCCTTCGATCAAGGTCACCGTGA
>DASXKA010000284.1:0-5528 GCA_036497085.1 Steroidobacteraceae bacterium
ACCACTCCATGAGCTCGGTGCCGCGGATGCCGAGCGGGTTCTCGAGGTTCTGCCCGGGACCGGCGCCATAGCCGTCGAGCGAGATCGCGAAGCTGCGCACGAGGAGTCTCGCCATCAGGGCTTGCCCGTTGCGACGGGATCGCGGAACCTTGGGTTCATGGATAACTCTCCGCGAGCCGCACGAGCGCCGGCCCATCGAGCCGATAGGTAGTCCACTCGCTCTGGTCGACGGCCCCGAGGCTGCGGTAGAAGCCGATCGACGGCTCGTTCCAGTCGAGCACCGCCCAGTCGAGCCGTGCGCAGCCGCGCTCGACCGCGGTCTTCGCGAGATAGGCGAGCAGGCGCTTGCCGGCGCCAAGGCCGCGGGCCGCGGGCCGCACGAACAGGTCCTCGAGGTAGATCCCGGGCTTGCCGACGAAGGTCGAGAAGCTGTGAAAGTACAGGGCAAACCCTACGGGCTCGCCGTCGAGGCAGGCGAGGGCAACCTCCGCACAGGGCCGCGTCCCAAAGAGCGCCGCGTGCAGGTCCGCCTCGGTGGCGACGACCTCGTGCTCGAGGTGCTCGTAGATGGCGAGCTCGCGGATGAAGGCCAGGATGTGCGGCACGTCGGCCACGGCGGCGCGACGGATGCCGAGGGTGCGAGCGCTGGCGGCGGGACTCACGCGCGTCAGCCGCTCGCCTGCAGTCCCTGCGCGATGCCGCCGACGCTCGCGAGCAGCGCCTCGAACAGCTCCCGGTCCTCGCGTCCGCGCGCACGCCAGCGCTTGAGCAGGTCCACCTGCATCAGGTTCATGGGGTCGACGTAGGGGTTGCGCAGCGCAATCGAGCGCTGCATCGTCGGATCGGAGTCGAGCAGCGCGCGGCTGTCCTTGATGGCGAGGATCCGCTGGCAGGCCGCGAGGTACTCGGTGCGGATGCTGCCCGCGAAGCGCCGCAGTCCCTCGGGGGCGAGCGCGTCGTAGTGCTGCGCGATGTCGAGGTCGACCCGCGCCAGCATGGTCTCGATGTCGTCGAGGAGGTTGCGCATGAAGAACCACTCGGCGTAGATCGCCCGCAGCCGCGGCAGTCCGAAGCGATCGAGAGCGGCGCCGAGGCCGGCGCCCGCGCCGTACCACTCCGGCAACATGTAGCGCGTCTGCGACCAGGCAAACACCCATGGCACGGGCAGCAGGCTATCGATTCCGGCACCCTCGGCGCGATGAATCGAGCGCGAACCGATCTGCATGCGCTCGATTACGTCGATCGGCGTGACGGCGCGGAAGTATTCATAGAAGTCGCCATCCTGGTAGACGAGGCGCCGGTAGGCGCTGCGGCTCTCGGCGGCGAGCAGCGCGGCGCACTCGAGCTGCGCCGCATCGTCGGGCCGCAGCGTGCCGCGCCGCTGTGCGGCGGTGGCGCGCGCCAGCGCGTTGAAGGCCCGCTCGAGCGTGCGCATCGCAATGGGGCGCAGTCCGTAGCCCTGCTTCACCGTCGCGCCCTGCTCGCGGATGCGCAACACCCCGTCCACGGCGCCGCTCGGCGCCGCCTTCACCAACGACTCGATGCGCCCGCCGCCGCGGGCGATGCTGCTGCCGCGCGCGTGAAACACGACCGTCTGCTCGCCCGCGGAGCCGAGCACGCGCGCCAGCTCGCGCTGCGCTTCGTGGATGATGACGCGCGAGGCGCAGGCACCGGCCTGCTTGTTGCTGTCGGAGTAGCCCACCACCACGCACTGGCGGCGTCCGCGCGCCTGCAGATGGCGCCGGTAGAGCGGATCGGCCAGCAGCACCTGCATGGTGGCGCCGCAGCCGGCCAGCGCCTCCTCGGATTCGAACTGCGGCGCGATGTCGAGCGCCACTTCGCCGGTGCGCTTGTCGTAGGCCGAGGCCCAGCGCGCGAGCAGCAGCGCCGCCAGCACGTCGTCGGCAGCGCTGGCTCCGCTGACGATGAAATAGCCGATGGCCTCGGCGCCGTAGCGGTGGCGGCTCTGCACGATGGCCTCGAACACCGCCAGCGAGCGCTTGCCGAGCGCGTCGAGCTCGCGCGCCGGGCCGCGGTCCCTGGTGAGCGCCGTCGTCAGCAGCGCGTGGCGCTCGTGGCTCGGGCGCGCGCGCCAGGCCGGATCGTCGAAGCCACGCGCGATCACCTCGTGCAGCACGCTCGCGTGCACGCGCACATCGAGCGCCGCCAGGTGGAAGCCGAAGGTGTCGATGCGCCGCAGCAGCCTCTCGACGTAGAACAGGCCGGCGTTCGCACCCTTGTTGGCTTTGAGGCTGGCGGCGATCAGCGCGACGTCGGCGCGGAACTGCTGCGGACCCTCGTAGCCCGAGGCGCGTCCGTCGTAGGCGTGGCGCAGCCGCTCGCCGACTTGCGCGAGAAACAGCCGATAAGGCATGCGCTCATGATGCAGGCGCGGGGTGGCGCTCGCCGCCGGCAGCAGCGCCGTATAGCGCTCGATGCGCTTCGCCAGCTCGGCGGAGATGCCGACGCGGCTCGCGCTCTGTGACAGGCGCTGCGCCAGGCTCTGGCACTCGGCGAAGTAACTGTTGACCAGCACCTGCTGCTGTCGTGCCAGACTCTCGCGGATGCTCTTGGCGTGGACGTCGGGATTGCCGTCGGTGTCGCCGCCCGCCCAGCTGCCGAAGTGCAGCAGCGGCGGCAAGCGCACCGCGGCCGCTTCCGCACCGTAGACCTTGGCGAGCGCCTGGGCGATCTCCTCGTAGAAGGCCGGCACCACCGGGTAGAGGACTTCGAGCAGATAGAACAGGATCTGCTCGCGCTCGTCCGCGACCGTGAGCCGCTCGCGCGGCAGCTCCTCGGTCTGCCACGCCGCCGTCATCTCCATGCGGATACTGTTCCAGAGGTTGCGCTGCTCGCTCGGCGCGAGCGCCGGGTCGAGGCGCTCGAGCAGGCGGTGCGCGACGCGCTGCTGCTTGCGCAGCAGCGTGCGGCGGTTCGAGTCGGTGGAGTGGGCGGCAAATACCGCCTCGATGGACAGACTGGCGATCAGGTCGAGCACTTCGCCGAGCGCCCAGCCGTCCTGTTTCAGCGCGGCGACCGCATCCTCGACCCCGCCGGGCTGCGGCCGCTGGCTGTCCTTGAGGAAGTAGTCGCGGCGGCGGCGGATGCGATGCACTCGCTCCGCGAGGTTGACCGCCTGGAACCAGGTGGCGAAGGCGCGCACCAGGTCGCGCGCCAGCACCGCCGGCCGCTCGCGCACGCAGGCGGCGAGCTCGGCGCGCGCCGCGCTCTCGCCGGCGCGGGCACGGATCGCGGCCACGCGGTCGAGCTCGACCAGCTCGAACAGCTGCTCGCCGCCCTGCTCGCGCAGGATCTCGCCGAGCAGGGCGCCGAGCGCGTGTACGTCGTCGCGCAGCGGCTCGTGCCGGGCGGGGAACTGGATGTCGCTGCGGTTCACCCTCAGTCCCAGGTGTTGGCGCGCTGCGCGAAGTCGGCGCGCTGCGGGACTACGACGCAGAAACGCTGCCCGGTGGGGGCCTGCATCACGTACCAGCTGCGCACCGGTCCGACGCGTTTCGCGCCGAGGCGCTCGAGACGAGTCACTTCGGCCTCGATATCGTCGGCTTCGATGTCGAGGTGCACGCGGCTCGCATGCTCGACCTGCTGCACCTCGAGATGCGGCTGGTCGGCCGCGGTGGCGAAGGTGCGGTACTTCGATTCGGCCGGCTGCGGCGACGACCGCAGCTCGAGCCCGAGGGCCTCACTCCAGAAGCGCGCGGCGGCGTCCAGATCCCCGGTCTCACAGTCAATGATGAATCCGGCGAGGCGGCTCTTGTGCATACGAGAGACTCCGCGAGCGGCGGCGGCCGTGCTTGGCCCGGAGTGCGCATTGTAGGATAGTGGAGCCTTCCTATGACCCCCATCATTACTGCCTTTGAACGGTCGCCCGATCGTGGCAGGGGACTGGCGCGTGACACGCGCGTTCGCTGGGCGCTCGAAGAAGTGGGCCAGCCTTACGACGTTCGACTTCTTTCGTTCAAGGCGATGAAGGAACCCGCGCATCTCGCGCTGCATCCATTCGGGCAGATTCCGACCTATGAAGAAGGCGATCTCGTCCTGTTTGAGTCGGGGGCGATCGTGTTCCACATCGCGCAGACCCACGCGGGTCTGCTGCCAGGCGATGCGAATGCCCGGGCGCGCGCGATCGCGTGGATGTTTGCCGCCCTCGACACGGTGGAGCCCCCGATCGTCGATTTCGGAACCGCCCGGCTCATGGAGCGCGACCAGCCCTGGTACGAGCAGCGCCTGCCGGTCGTCGAGGAACGCCTGCGCAAGCGCCTGGGCGAACTCGCCGCTCGCCTTGGCGAGGCCGACTGGCTCGACGGTGAGTTCAATGCCGGTGACCTGATGATGGTGGCGGTGCTGCTCAGATTGAAGCCATCGGGGATGCTGGCCGAATATCCAAGCCTCGCCGCCTACGTAGCCCGCGGCGAAGCGCGGCCCGCGTACCAGCGTGCCTTCGAGGCTCAACTGGCAGTGTTCACGGCCCAATCGACCGGCTGATAAAGGTCCTGCCGCGCCGAACCGTTCAACCGGCCAGCAGCACCGACTCGGCGCGCTCGAGCTCCTCGGGCTGGCCGTAGATCACGACGATGTCGCCCTCGTGCAGCACGGTGCCTGCCGCCGGCTCGCGCCCCAGAATTCCCTGGCGCCGCACTCCGGTGAAGGTCACCTCGACGCCCCGGCCGCGCACCTCATCGAGTGTACGCCCCACCGCCCACGCCCCCGGCGGCACCACCACGGACTTGAGCTCCTCGCGGTGCTCGCCCAACTCGTCGACCGGGCGCGCGTCGCCGCGGCGCACGATGTTGCGCAACACGGCGTAGCGGCTGCTGCGGATGTCGTCGAGGGTGTGGACGACGCGCGCCACCGGTACGTTCAGCAGCATCAGCACGTGCGACACCAGCATCAGGCTCGCCTCGAAGGTCTCGGGCACGACGTCGGTGGCGCCGGCCGCCTGCAGCTCATTGAGGCGGGAATCATCGGCGGTGCGCACCAGCACCGGCACCTCGGGGCGCGCGCGGCGCACGCTGCGCAGGATGCCGATCGAGGTCGCCGGATCAGAGAAGCTGATGACCACGGCGCTGGCCGTGCCGAGGCCCGCCTTCACCAGCAGCTCCTCGTCGGCAGAGTCGCCGTACATCACCGGATCCCCTGCCTGGCGCGCGGCGCGGATGCGCGCCGGATCGAGATCGAGCGCGATGTACTCGAAGCCCTGCGATTCGAGCACGCGCGCCACGTTCTGGCCGACGCGCCCGAAGCCGCAGAGGATCACGTGCTCGCGGCGCGCGATGCCGCCGGTGGCCGCGTCCTCGCGCTCGACCGCCGTCGGGGCCGGTGCACTCTCGTGCAGCAGGAAGCGCGCCACGCGCTTGTTGTTGTTGAGGATCAGCGGCGACAGCACCATCGACAGCCCGATCGCGATCAGCAGCGGCTGCCCGAGCCGCTCGGGTACCAGTCCCGCCTCGAGCAGGATCGTGCACAGCGCGACGCCGAACTCCCCGCCGATCGAGATCACGATGCCGGTG
>DASXKA010000285.1:0-15492 GCA_036497085.1 Steroidobacteraceae bacterium
CGGGCCGCACCGCCGTCGCCGTCCTCGCGGCGATCAGCTTCTGCCACCTGTTGAACGACATGATGCAGTCGCTCCTGCCGGCGCTGTATCCCATGCTGAAGAGCCGCTATCTGATGAGCTTCGGGCAGATCGGACTGCTCACCTTCACCTTCCAGTTCACCGCCTCGCTGCTGCAGCCGATGGTTGGGGCGATGGCCGACCGCACCCCCCGCCCCTATTCGCTCGCCGCCGGCATGGCCTTCTCGCTCGCCGGGCTGCTGCTGCTCGCCTTCGCCGGCAGCTACCCGCTGCTGCTCGTCGCCGCAGCGCTCATCGGCACCGGCTCGTCGGTGTTCCATCCCGAGTCCTCGCGTGTGGCGCGCATGGCCTCGGGCGGCAAGCACGGGCTTGCGCAGTCCGTGTTCCAGGTCGGCGGCAATCTCGGCTCCGCGTGCGGACCACTGCTCGCGGCCTTCATCGTGCTGCCATACGGGCAGTCGAGCATCGCGTGGTTCTCGGTGGTGGCGCTGCTCGGCATGTTCGTGCTGTTCAACGTCGGGCACTGGTACAAGGCGCACGGCATCGCCCTTCTCAAGCACGCGGCCCGCACCCGCGCCATCGAGGCCTCGCCGCGCCGGGTAGCGGGCGCGATCGCCGTGCTGCTGGCGCTCATCTTCTCCAAGTATTTCTACCTCGCCAGCATCACGAGCTACTACACCTTCTATCTCATCGACCATTTCCACCAGTCGGTGCGCAGCGCGCAGCTTCACCTGTTCGTGTTCCTGGCCGCGGCCGCGGTAGGCGGCTTCGTCGGCGGTCCGATCGGCGACCGTATCGGCAGCAAGAGGATCATCTGGGTGTCGATCCTCGGCGTGCTGCCCTTCACTCTGCTGCTGCCGCACGCCAATCTCTACTGGACCAGCGTACTCACCGTACCGATCGGACTCATCATTGCCTCGGCCTTTCCGGCGATCGTGGTCTACGCCCAGGACCTGCTGCCCGGGCGCACCGGTGCAGTAGCGGGCCTGTTCTTCGGGCTGGCTTTCGGCATGGGAAGCGTCGGCGCCGCGGTGCTCGGCAGGCTCGCCGACCACTTCGGGATCGATGCCGTGTACCAGATCTGCGCCTTCCTGCCGCTCATCGGCCTGCTCGCCGGATTCCTCCCCGACGTCAAGCATCGCTCAGACTCCGCTGAGCCGCCGGCCGTCGCGAAGCACGCGGTGCCCGAGACATGAAGCTCATATCCGCGAGCCTGCTGGACGAGCTGGCGGCGACGGCCGCGGCCAGCCCGCGCAAGCGTACCCATTACAACCTGCACGGCTCCCCAGCCGACCTGGTGCAGCGCTATCTCGTGGTGGCGAATCGCGGCTCCTATTTCCGCCCCCATCGTCATACGACGCGTGCCGAGCTGGCGCTCATAGTGCGCGGTGAGCTGGATCTCATCGTCTTCGACGAAGCGCGCCGCATCACGGCTCGCTACGGCTTCGGGACCGGCGCGGGCAACATCGCTTATGAGAACAGTCCGGGAATCTGGCACACCGTAGTCGTCAGGGCAGACGCCACCACGTTCCTCGAGATCAAGCAGGGGCCTTACGATCCGGCGACTGCTTCGGAGTTTGCCGACTGGGCGCCGGCCGAAGGCGACCCGGGCGTCGCGCCCTTTCTCGAGTGGGCCCGGCACGCGGCGCCGGGCGACACCGTGCCGGCTTCAGACTAGCGCTCGAGAAAGCCCGCCAGATCTTTGCCACTCATGATGGTCTCGAGGTAGGCGAAGGTCCCGGAGTCCTGTACCTCACGCCCGGCGGCGTACAGGCCGGTGATGGCGGCGCGGTACAGCGAGGTGGACAGGCTGATGCGCCTCACCCCGGCGGCGGCGAGCTCCGCCACGCTGAAGGAGTGCCCGCGGATTCCGACCATGAAGTTGACCGGCCTCTTCACCGCGCCGCAGACGGCGCGCACCGCGCCGAGGTCCGGCAGCCCGGGAGCAAACAGCACGTCCGCGCCGGCGCGCTCGAAGGCCTGCAGACGCCGCACCGTATCGTCGAGGTCGGGACGGCCGTGGAGATAGTTCTCGGCGCGCGCCGTGAGCGTGAACGGAAAGGGAAGCTCGCGGGCGGCTGCGACCGCGGCCGTGACGCGCTCGACCGCGAGCCCGAAGTCATAGATCGGCGCGCCGGGAGCGCTACTCGCATCCTCGATCGACCCGCCCACGAGCCCGGCCGCCGCGGCCCGGCGGATGGTCTCGGCCACCACCTGCGGGGAGTCGCCGAATCCCTGCTCGAGATCGGCCGAGACCGGCAGCGCGCAGGCGTCCACGATGACGCGCGCATGTGCCAGCGCCTCGTCGCGCGTGATCTGTCCGTCGAGTCTGCCGAGGGTGGCCGCGCACGCCGAGCTCGAGGTGGCGAGCGCCGCGAACTTAAGTCCCGCCATGACGCACGCCGAGGCGCCGTCCCATACGTTGGCAATGACGAAGGTACCGCCGCGCTCGTGCAGCGCACGGAAGCGCTCGGCTTTGTCGGACTGCACAACGTTCACGCGCTACCTCGCACGGCCAGCTCGACCCTTACGGTGTCACCGGAGTCGGGCTTGGGTGGTGCATTGACGACGAACACGCGCGCCGGGTCAATCTGCCCGTCCGCGAGCAGCGCCTTGCGGATCGCCTCGGCGCGCGCGCGGCCGAGTGACTCGAGATCGGCGTCCGGGACCTGCATGTGGCCGAGGAGCGTGCTCTCGAGATCGCCGATCGCCGCATCGACATCGGCCGGTTCCTTCTTCTTGCCGGCCTGCACGGCCTCGGACGAGGCGGGGAGCGGCGCGTCCTTGCCAAGTTCCGCGTGCAACTCGTCGATGAGCAGCTGCAGATGCCTGCCGGGGTCGGCGAGCGCGAGCTCCGCCGCCTCCTGCGGATGCTTACTCGCCGGACGGCTGCTCACCACACGCGCCGCGAGCGCCGCGCGCAGCCGTGCCGCGGCGAGCTGTGGCCGGTCGAGGCCGTTGGAGGAGACGATGGGCACGTCGAGCTTTAGTTGCGGCCGCTCCTTCAACGCCCGCTCGAGCGCGGCGAGCTGATTCTGGGCCGCCTGGCTGAGCTCGGCCTCGCCCGCGGCGAATTCCACGACGTTCATCTGCTCGCCGCCACCGAACAATTTGCCGAGAAGCGCGAACGGGGCGGTCGCAGCCTTCTCTATGACGTTGACGAACACCTTCCAGATGATGGGCCCGATCCTGAAGGTCGGGTCATCGAGCGAGCCCGACATCGGCAGTGGCAGATCGATCACACCGTTGCGGTCCTTGAGCAGCGCCACCGCCAGCTTCAGCGGCAAGTGCCTGCCTTCGGGGCTCTCGACCTGGTCCCCGAGCTCGAGCTGATCGACGACAAAGTGCTGCGCGGCGTTCAGCTGCCGCTGCTCGATCTTGTAGCTCACGTCGACCGAGAGCTTGCCCTTGTCGATGCGGTAGCCGACGAAGTACCCGGAATACGGATTGGCGATCGTCAGGTCGAGATCCTTGAAGCTGAGAGTGACGTCGGTGTAGAGCGCTGCCGACAGGAGGTTGAGCTCGCCCGCGATATGCAGCGGCGAGAAGCTCGCGAGCTTGCCGTCGAGCTGCAGGCGCGCGCGCGAGGCCGGATCGGAGGATAGCCCGGTTACGGCGCCGTTGAGCGCCCGCATGCCGAGCGCGAAGCTCGGCTTGATCCACAGATCGGTGTAATCCGCCGCGCCGTTCACCATGCGCACGGCGCCGATTGACACCGGGAAGGGGGTCGGCGGCGCGGGGTGCGCCGCGGCAGGTGCGGCGGCAGGTGTGGCGGTAGCGGCGGGAGTGCTCGCCGCCGGCGGCTCCGGCGCGGGTTTCGCACCCGGAGGTGTCAGCACTTCCTTGATGTTCACGCTGCGGTCGGGCGCGATGATCATGCGCACATAGGGCTCGAGCGCGGTCACGCTGCCGATGCGCAGGCTTGCGGGCCGCGAGCGGTAGCTGACCTCCGCGATGCGCAGATCCTTCCAGCGGACGAAGTCCTTCTGCAGCGCGTTGTCCACGGTGCTCAGGTCCGCGATGCGGGTATCGCCCTTCACGCCGAGGAATCCGTCCGCGTGCCGCTCGAAGTCGATGCGGGCGCCGAGCTCACCCTTGAGAAGCGTCACCGAGGTGTACTTCGCGAGCAGCGGCTGCAGCGCCGGCAGCCCCAGATGCCCGGCTTCGACGTGTGCCGTGACGGCCCCCGAGCCCGGCGTCACTTGCGCCTGCGCCGCGAGCTTGCCCGAGCCGTTGACGGTTGCATCGAGCTTGATGTCGAGCGTGTCATCCGGCGCCAGGTTGAATCCCGCGACCTGAACGTCGAGAGGATCCACCACCACCACTGCCGCCGGCTTCACCTGCCGGTCCTCGGCCGACACCTTCAGGCCCCTGACGGAGATATCGGGTATCGACACCGTCCAGGCGGATGGCGCGCCTGCCGCCGCGGGCGTCGGCGCGGCCGCGGGTACGCTGCTGGCGGCAACCCCCGTGTCGGCCGCTGCCTTAGCACCCGCCGTGGGCGCGGATCCCGTCAGCTCGAGGAGATTGATGCGTCCCCGCTCGTCGAGCCAGGCCCTGATCTCGCCACCGGAGAGCTGCACCTTCGCGACCTCGACGGCGCGCCGGCCGAGATCGAGCCGCGTGTCGTCGACCTCGATGCGCGCGAGCGAGACGTAGTCGTCGGATGCGCCGGACGGCCGCACGCCCAGGCTGGTCACGGTCGTGTTGTGGACGTTGAGCCTGACGGCGACCGGGCCGGCGGCGGTGGCGCCGACGTCGTAGTCGCCACTCAGCGCGATGACGCCCGAGTCGATCTCGAAGGGCAGGCTCGCGGACAGGTAGCTCCAGAGCGTGCGCGCCTTGAGATCCGTGATCGAGAATCTGCCGTGAGAGGCGAGCGGCGTGAGGCGCACGGTGCCGCTCCAGTCGAGCCGCTCGCCCTGCGGGGAAGCAGCATGCAGCGTGTAGGCATCGCCGGTCGCCGCCGTCGTGCTGAAGTCGCGCAGCTCGAAGGCGATCGGCTTGAAGTCGGCGCGGAAGGGCGTCGGGCGCGTGCGGTCCTCGAAGGCGGTGCCGCCGTCGATCACGGCAAGGCGACCGATGTAGAGCCGCATCGGACCCGATTTCTTCTCCGGCTGTGGCGGCGGTGGCGCAAAGCCCTTGCCGAGGTCAGCCAGGTTGAGCTCACCGTCCGGCCGTATCACGGCCCGCACGTACGGCCGCTCGAGCAGGATCTCACCGAAGCTCGGCCCGAGACGCCAGAGGCTCGAGAGCTGCAGGCCGACGTGCAGGTGCTCGAACGAAAGCATCGTCTGACCGTCCGCGTCCGGGAGCGCGAGCCCGGCGACGTCGAAGTTCAGTGTGAAGGGATTGAAGCGCAGCTCCCTGATCGTCAGCGCGCGGTTGTAGTGGGTACGCACGAAGTCGCTCGCGCCCTGGCGCGCGAAGTGCGGCGCCGCGAGAAAGCCCGCGGCCCCATAGGCACCAACGAGCACCACGACGATGGCGAATGCGATGAGACGGCGTCGGTAAGGGCCCACGGACCCGCGTCCTCGTGCTTCTTATCGGTGCCATGCTAAGTTCGCCACAAGGAAGGGGGCAAGTGGCACGGCCGGATCAGTCGATTCTAAAGGTCGCCCCTGGCCACCCTGGCGGGTACCCCGTGCCATCGGCATCCGGATCGGGCAGCGCTTGTGGCGCTCAACTCACCCAGTCCGGTCGACGCGGTGTGTACTTGTGTGCACACCGCGTCCCTGCGGACGAAGCGTCAGCGCTCGTGGTCGTGATCACCGTGATCGTGATCACCGTGATCGTGATCGCCGTGCTCACCGTGCTCGTGGTGCCCGTGCTCGTGCTCCCAGCGCTCGCGGTCGAAGCCCGGCTCATATTCCGGGGAGCGCACGAAGTACACCGGGCGGCCGCAGGCGTGGTATTCCGCGCAGTGCTTGCGCCAGTGCTTCGCATGTCCCGGCGGGACGTGCAGATAGATCGGCTCCATCGGAGCCGCCCCGACGACCGGAGCCACCACCATCGGCTGCTGGTACACGACGGGCGGCGGCGGTGCGTTGCCGAGCACCACCTGGCCGTAAACGCCGGGCACGACCTGGCCCGTGATGACGGCGTTGACGCTGACGTTCTGCGCGTTGGCAGAGGCGGCAGCCGCCAGAGCCGACATAATCAGGATCGGACTGAGAATTCGCATGGATCACTCCTCGAGAGCCGTTGGCTCGCCACAATGCTTGGGGATTATGCCGCCGCCCAGGGCACTCATGACACCCTGCGGCCGCTGAACGGGTTCTGAACGGCCATCGCGGCGGCTCCCTCAACCGGCGAACGGCTCGATCAGGGTCGCATCGTTCGGCAGGCGCGGATTATTGACGCGGCGGCTGACCTTCCAGGCGACCATGAGCTCGTCGCGATAGGGCTTGAGCGCCGCCTGCGCCTCGAGCTTGCCGCCGGCGAGCCAGGCGGCGTGATCCTCCTCGCCGAGAATTGCGGGCATGCGCTGCTTCTCGTTGTGGATGTGGGCCAGCAGGCGGTTGGCGGGCACTGTGATCAGCACGCAGGAGTGGATCCAGGTGCCGTCGCCGCGCCGCGAGCGGTCCCACAGCCCCGCGACGCCAAACACCTCACGGTCGGCGAGGTGCAGAAAAAACTGATCGCGCGAGCGGTCCTCGTTCACGTGCGGCTCGTAGAAGCCGCCCATGGGGAAAATGCAGCGCTGGTCGCGCTGCCAGGCGTCGCGATAGCTCGGTGCGGTCGCCAGGCGCTCGACCGTCGCGTTGATGGTGGAGGCTTTGAGCGGCACACCGTGAGCCCAGAAGGGAATGAGCCCCCAGCGCATCATGGCCGCGGTGCGCTCGCCCTGGTGTGATACGGCGACCGGCACCTCCTCGGTAGGCAGCACCCGGTAGCTCGGCGGGTATTCCCAGCGCCCGCACCGGATACCGAGGGCACGCTCGGCCTTGGCCGCCTGGGCGAGGATGTACTTGCCGCACATGAGCTTAGGCGCGCCGGGATAACCGCGAACAGTACTGCGCGCAATGTAACACTGGTTGGACGGGCGGCGGACCCCCTCGCCACACTGCGCCATGCTCCCCTGGAATTCCATCGAGCGGCTGCGCGATCACTTCGGCGAGTATGTGATCGTCGTGACCTGCCGCCATTGCCGCCATTCACGCGAGCTGACACCGGCATTTCTCGCGCGTCACTGCCGCGCCGGCTGGGATGAGCCGGTCGCGAAGATCATCGCCAGATTCCGCTGCCGCTGCGGCAAAAGGTTGGTCGACGTGCATATCGGCTTCAACAGGAAGCCGCGCGGCTGGGTGAAGAACCCCTCGTGAGCGGACCGCGAGCGCACCGGCTCTAGCGCGCCACCTCGAGGATCTTCGCGATCCTCGTTTCCGCGTCGGTGCGGATCTTGAACTCCACGCGCCGTGAGCGCGCCGCATCCTCGTGTCCGGAGGCGTCGAGTATCGGCCGCGACGAGGACAGCCCGTTCGCGGTCACGAGGCGGCGCAGCCAGTCGACGTCGCCGCGCACCCGCGGCAGTGCCAGCACGTAGAGCAGCGTCGATCTCGTCCGCGCCTGCGACAGCTCCATGTTGTGCAGATAAGCATCGTCGGCCGACCGGATGCGAAACCAGTCCGACGATGTGTGTCCCTCGATGCGGACCTCGCTGATCACGGACCGAAACTTCGGCGACGTCAGGATGCGTACGTAGCGGGGAAAGAAGTCGTCCAGAATCTGCTTGAAGGCGGGCTTGAGGTCGCTGCTGCCCTCGGCGAACAGAATCTCCGGCTCCGAGAAACGGAGCGTCAGGTCTTCCTTGAGGAGCTGCGCGTGCCAGCGCGGCAGATCCGGTGAGAACTCCTTGCGCAGCGCCTCATAGAGGGCGTCACGGGTGTCGGTGTAGGCAACCGCGACGGTTTTTATCCGCTCCGCGTCCGCCTCGACCTGTACCATGTAGCAAACTGCGATCAGCAGAAACATGACCATGAGCCCGGTCATCAGATCGCTCAGCGGGATCCAATGATCCTCCGATGCCACCATGCGATCCGCCGACAGAGCGTCGCTCATTGCTATGCCCTCGTGGCCCGCAGGGACTCGGCCGCACGGCGCGACTCTCCGCCGTGGGCCTCCTGCTCACGCTGAATGCCCTGGCGGGCGCGGGCGATGATCTGGACGATTCTCTTCTCTATGACCGGCAGCCCCTCTTCCACCTCGACGATGAGCCCGGAGAGCAGCATCAGCGCCCGCGCGAGCTGCTCACTCTGGCTGTGCAGCGTGTCGACGGTGCCGTGCAGCGAGCGGGCCACCGCGGCAAACTCGGACGTCATGTTCACGACATCCGTGAAGCGCGAGGTCGCTTCGTTCATGCTGTCCCGGGCCGCGCTCTCCTGCGCTATCGAGGCCTCGAGTTGCTTCTCGTATTGATCCTGCCAGGAAACGAGCCGCGCGACGGCGGCGTTCAGGTGCCTGAAGTTGTCACCGAACTGCTCGTTGAGCTTCGTGTTGAAGTCCCGCACCACCACCGATAGTGCGCTGACCAGCGCCTTCGAATTCACCTCCGCAATTTTCTGCTCATACCGGTCGAGCGCCTGGGTCAGCCCGTCGAGCCGCTCGTTGCCGACCGCGACCGACCGGTCAACCTGCAACAGCAGGCGGGCCAGGTCGTCCACGCCGGATCCTTCCTCCGCGCCCGCTGGCGCAACACGCGCGTCGCCAAACAGCACGACCCGGATCTTGAGCGTGAGCGCCCAGAATATCCCGACCACCGATGACCAGAACGCCGTGCGGATTCCCTGCAGCAGCAGCGGCACACTGCTGCGGACGTCGTGCGGATCGAAATGCAGCAGCCCCCAGGCGATGCCTGCGAAACAGAAGAAGATGCCGAGCGTCGTCAGGATCGCGGGGCCGAGTGCCGTGGATCGCCGCGACCACCTGATGTGCAGCAGCAGGGCGATCGACGAGATCAGCACGACTGAGAACAGCGTGAAGCCGCTGAAGGATTCCCAGGCCTGTTCCATCACTTCTCCCGTGGCGAGCGGCGAGACCGCCGCATCCCCGTGGGACAGCTTGGCAGAGGGGCTTGCAGTTGCTGACAGAGTGGCATGAGCCGAACGGCGCATGCTGCGGGGCCGGGGAAGCCGGGGCCTGGTCGCGCAATGGCGACAGCACCCCCCCGCGAGCGCTTGCGCGGCTAGTGAGCGGGCGTACCTGGCGGCGCCACGGCCGGCGCGGAGGCGCCCGGACCCCAGAAGTCCCGCTGGATGATCTTCCAGAGCGCCGCCGTGAAGCGCTCGCCATCGGCGCGCGTCATGTGCGACCACTCGGGAAGGTAGTAGCCCTCCACGTCGGGGCACAGCTCCGCGTAATCTTCGAAATGGATCCCCGGATCGCCAGTCCTGGCGAGCAGGACGTCCCAGGTACGCGCGCGTGGGAACTGCTGATTCTCGTAAGCGAGATATTCACCGGTGCTCGGCATGCGCACGAACAGCACTCTCACGCCGCGTGCCCGCAGCTTGGTCACCGCTTTCACGGCCAGCTCGATCTGCTCGTGCTCTGCCTTCGCGACCTCCTCCGGTGTCGGGTCGTCGTCGGAGGGCACGAAACCCTCGCGCCAGATGTTGCGCGCCATCTCGCGATACACGCGATCGTCTCCGACCTTGCTCCACAGGTGCGTATTGCGGTCGGATTCGGAGTCCGCGAGCTTGCGCACCTCGGTAAACCAGCGCTTGCCGGGGCGCGCCGGCCACGGCTGGCGTGCGAGCACGGTCGCGAGCGCGAAGTCCCGGTCGTCGAAGGCGACAAAAGGCTCGATCAGCCGCATCGACAGCCACTGGCCAATGCGCTGTGACGGCGTCTCCTTGCGCATATAGGAGAGCACGCCGCCCCGATACTGGTATCCCGAAAAAAACACGTCGGGCGCGACCCCCACCAGTACCTGCCCGGTGAAGTGAGGATCGTCCGCGAGATCCGCGAGGAAAGGCAGAGGCGAGGTACCCTCGATCGCAAGCTGGATCGGACGCCGGCCGGCGAGGCGCTCCCATACCGGCAGCTGGATATCGAAGAATACGCGCGAGGCGCCGAGCAGTACGGTCGCACCGCCCTCGCCCGCATCGATCCGCCGGCGCTGCACGGCCCACAGGCCGTAGCCGTTGGCGATGCTCGGATGCACGCCGTATGCGCGCCAGTACGCCTCCCAGCAGCAGAGCAGCACCGCGAGGATGAGAATCGTGCCGGCGAAAATCAGGCCCCAGGGCTGCTCCGGGACCGGACGCACTGGCACCGGCTGTGCAATCCCGGGACGATCGGCCGCCGTCTGCCGTGCGTAGCGATCGGTCGCCGGCGGCACAGACATGTCAGCGGGACGCGGGTGTCGCACCGACTCGCGCCCCCCAGAAATCGCGCTGAATGACTCCGTAGAGCGCGACCGTGTAGCGCTCCGCCTCTGCGCGGGTCATGTGTGACCACTCCGGCAGGTCGTAGCCCTGCAGCTCCGGGTAATCCTCGAAATGAATGCCGGGAGCACCGCTCGCCGCGAGCAACGCATCCCAGGTCGCGGCCCGCGGAAAGACCCGGCGCTCGTACTCGATATACTCCCCGTCGCTCGGCGCACGCAGAAACAACACCTGCACCCCGCGCGCGCGCAGCTTCGCGACGGCCTTCGCTGTGCGGTCGATCTGCTCCTGGATGGTCTTACGGCGCTCCTCGGGCGGCGGATCCGCGCCGGGCTGCATGCGCTGGTGCCAAATGCTGCGCGCGAGCGCGCGGTATTGCGGATCGTCCGCTACCTTACTCCACAGGTGAGTGTTGCGGTCGGCCTCGTGGTCGGCGAGCCTGCGCGCCGCGGGGAGCCAGAGTCTCCCCGGGCGCGGCGGCCAGGACTGTCGGGCGAGCACGGTCTCGAGTGCGAAATCGGGGTCATCGAAGGCGAGATACGGCTCCACGACGTGCATCGACAGCCACTGACCGATCCGCTGGGAGGGCGATTCCTTGCGGGTGTATGCGAGCACGTCGGCGTGAAGGCCGCCGGGCCCACGGAAGAACACCTGAGGATCGATGCCGATGATCAGCCGCCCGGTAAAGTGTGGATCGGCGGCGAGGTCCTCCGCGAACCGCAGCGGTGAAGTCCCCTCGAGCGCGAGCTGGATGGGGCGGCGGCCGGCGAGGCGCTCCCATACCGGCAGCTGGATGTCGAACAACGGGCGCGAGGATCCCACGATCACCGTCGCAGCCCCCTCCCCCGCATCGATCCGCCGGCGCTGGATGGCCCACAGGCCGCTGTCGTTGACGATGCTCGGCTCGACGCCGTAGGAGCGCCAGTAAGCCTCCCACCCGGTGAGGAGCAGCGCGAAAAGCAGCGCCGCGCCGAGCAGAATTCGGCCCCAGGGCTGCTCCGGCACCGGGCGCACCGGGACCGGCTGCGCGATTCCGGGGCGATCCGCCGCCGTCTGTCGCGCGTAGCGATCCGGCGTGCTGGCGCGCGCGTCAGCGCGCGTGAGCGTCAGTGCGCTGTCAGAACTGGAAGTAGATGAAGGCACTGCCGGCCCCCTGGGCGATGACGATGGCGAACGCGAGCAGCGCCCACACTACGCACACCAGCGCCGCCGGCGCACGCGCGATGACCGACTCGAGCGTGCGGCTGCGCATCATCCAGTGTGTCACCACCATGCCGCCGACGATGACGGCGACGGTTACCAGGCTGAAGGTATCGAGAATCGGCTTGACGGCCCCGCTCTGGCCGAGCATGCCGCGCAGCACCACCCAGGCTTTGCTGAAGGTCTTGGCGCGGAAGAACACCCAGGTGAGATTCACCAGTGCGTAGGTGAGAACGCCGAGCGCCACGAACACGAAAGGCCCCGGCCGATAGTTTGCGAAGCGCGCGCGCAGCACCCGCTCGGCCGCAAGATAGAGTCCATGCAGCCCGCCCCACGCGACAAAGGTCCAGTTCGCTCCGTGCCACAGCCCGCCGAGCAGCATCGTGGTCATCAGCGCCGCATAGGTGCGGCGCGCGCCGTGGCGGTTGCCACCGAGCGGTATGTAGAGGTAGTCCCGCAGCCACGAGGACAAAGTGATGTGCCAGCGCCGCCAGAAGTCGGAGAAGCCGACCGCCGCGTAGGGAAAACGGAAGTTGTCGGGCATGGCAAAACCGAGGCAGAGCGCCGCCCCGATCGCCGTGGTCGAATAGCCGGCGAAGTCGCAGAAGATCTGGCCGCTGAAGGCGAGCGTCGCGGCCCAGGCATCCAGCGCGCCGGGGATCTTGTCGCCGTCGTAGACGCTCTCGGCGACGTGCGAGAGGAAGCTGTCGGCGAGCACGATCTTGTTGAAGAGCCCGATGGTCATGAGCGCGAGGCCAAAGCGCAATTGCTGCGCGCTGGCACGCCGCGGCGTCTCGAACTGCGGCACGAGCTCGGTCGGGCGCATGATGGGTCCGGCGACCAGGTGCGGAAAAAAGGTCACGAACAGTGCGTAGTCGAGCAGGTTCTGCGCGGGCAGCGCACGTTTGAGGTACACGTCGAGCGTGTACGACATGGTCGCGAAGGTATAGAAGGAGATGCCGACCGGCAGCACGATGTCGTAGTGCGCCGGGTGGTAGGCGATGCCGAGCGCGGACATCAGGGCGGTGAAGTTATCGAGCAGGAACTGTCCGTACTTGAAGAAGCCGAGCATGCCGAGGTTCGCCACCACCGAGAGCAGCATCCACGCATGGCGCGCGGCCTGGCGGCGCGCCTTGACGAGCCCCTGCGCCGCGTACCAGTCGACGACCGTCGACACCCACAGCAGGATTACGAACGGCGGATTCCACGCCGAATAAAACAGATAGCTCGCGATGAGGAGATTGACCTTCCTCGTCGTCCAGCTGAACGGCAGCGAGTGCATGACGAGCACGCACGCGAAGAACACGATGAACGTGAGTGAGTTGAAAACCATAAGACACCTGCCCGCTTGCGATGCGGGTCTTGTGCTCTTGTGTGCATGCCCCCGGGGCGCCAGGCGGCCCCTCGAGGATGATGCCTCAGCCGGGTGCTGCGGCGCAACGGCGCGCCGGCCACCCCAAAGACTAGTCGGTCGTGGCCGGAACGGACGACTTCAGGGCCGCCACGCGCCGCTCGATCTCCTCGGGCGGCACGTCCTCGACGTGCGTGGCGACGGTCCAGACGTGGCCGAAGGGATCCTCGAGCGTACCCGAGCGGTCGCCGTAGAACTGGTTCACCACGGGTCGCAGCGACTTCCCGCCCGCCTTGAGCGCGCGCGCAAACACCGTATCGACGTTGTCGAGATAGATCATCAGCCCGACGGTCGAGCCGCCGAGCGAGCGCGGGCCGCTGCACGTCGTGCCCGGCTGCGTGTCCGCCAGCATCACCACCGAGTCGCCGATCCTGATCTCGGCGTGACCGATGCGACCCTTGGCATCAGCCATGCGAAACAGCTCGGTCGCACCGAAAGCCTCCTTGTAGAACGCGATGGCACCGGCTGCGCCTTCCATCATCAGGTAAGGAGTCACGCTGTGGTATCCGTCTGGAATTGCCTTGACTGCCATGGCCGCGGTCTCCTGTGGGGATAAGACTCGAGCTTACTCCCGCGAGCGTGGCAGGTTAATGAAAAGTGCGAGAATGCGGCGCTCATCCAGCACTCAGTCGACCTCGATACTGGATGTAGGCGAGCACGAGACACACGAGGAACGGAACACCGAACACCAGCGTCAGGCGAAACGCCGGCGTAAACACCGTGGTGATCAACACCGCCGCCATGAGCCCCGCCCCGAGGAGCGTGGTGTAGGGAAAGCCGATCATGCGGAATTTGAGCGGCGGCGCGCCGCTGCGCTCGCGCGCGCGGCGGAAGCAATAGTGCGTGACGAAGATCATCATCCAGGCGAACAGGGTGCCGAAGGCGGAGACCGACACCATGATGATGAACGCCGACCTGGGCGTCGTGACGCTCAGCACCGCCGCGAGCGCAATCCCGGCACTCGAGAGCAGCAGCGCCTGCACCGGCACGCCGCGCCGATCGAGGGCGCCGAAGCGCGCGGGCGCATACCCGGCGCGCGCCAGGCTGAACATCATGCGCGTCGTGATGTAGAGCTGGCTGTTCATGGCCGAGAGCGCCGCCACCAGAATGACGAAATTGAAAATGCCCGCCGCCGCGGGCACGCGCAGTGCGCGCATCACCTTGACGAAGGGGCTCTCGTCGATGCCGGCGAGGGGCCACGGCACGATCGCGAGCACCAGAGCGAGCGTCAGCAGATAGAAGAGAATCAGCCGCACCACGGTAGCGCGGAAGGCACGGGTGACGGCGACTTCGGGGTGGGCGGCCTCCCCGGCGGCGACCGCGATCATCTCGATGCTGAAGTAGCTGAAAAGTGCCACCAGCACCGCGGTCCACGCCCCCCACAGCCCCTTGGGAAGGAAACCGCCGTAGGCGGTGTAGTTGCTGAAGCCCACCGTGGTGGCGCCCGCGGCGCCCCCGCCGCCCGCGCTCAGCATCGACGGCGCGTGCAGCACGATGTAGCCCGCCAGCAGGATGAAGATCACGATCGCGGTCACCTTGATCGAGGAGAACCAGTACTCGACCGCACCGAAGACCGTGACGCTGCGTGCATTGACCAGGATCAGCAGCGCCGAGAACCCCACGATCCACGGCCAGCCCGGGCTGGCGGGAAACCAGAGGTGCATGTAGAGCGCGATCGCCGTGACTTCGGTGCCGACCGCGAGCACGTTTCCCGCCCAATAGGCGTAGCGCACCAGAAAACCCGCGAGCGGACTCAGGTAGTGCTCGGCGTACGCCCCGAACGATCCGGAAGTCGGGTGCGCGACCGTCATTTCCGCAAGACACCCCATGAGCAGCAGCGCGATCAGGGCGCCGATGGCGTAACTCAACAGCACTCCGGGCCCGGCCAGGCTGATGGCGAAGCCGCTGCCGAGAAAGAGCCCGGTGCCGATCGCGCCGCCGATGGCGATCATGGTCATACGGCGTGCACTCAACGTGTGCTGCAGGCCGCGCTCGCGCTCGATGATGTGTGCGAAGTCGCCGTTGTGGTCGCTCATCGTTAACGGAGAGTCTACACTCCGGCCTCGGCTCGAAAAACTCAGGCCTCGCGACGAGGAACCCATGCAGCCAGCACCCCTGCGGTGGCGTTTGTCACTCCTGATTCTCTGCTCGCTGTGCGCAGGGGTCGCCGTGCCGGCGTCGGCGCAGCTCGCGGCACTCAGCTCCAAGGACGCGGCCGGTGGTCTGCGCGCCGCGTTGTCGCAAGGCATCGGCACTGCGGTGGCGCAACTCGGAGCGACCAACGGCTTCCTCAACGACCCGAAGGTCGCCATCCCGCTGCCGCCCACACTCGAGAAGGCGGATCGCGCGCTGCGCATGGTCGGCATGAGCGGTCAGTCGGATGAGCTGCATGTGACCATGAACCACGCCGCCGAGCAGGCTGTGGCCCAGGCGAAGCCGGTGTTCGAAGACGCGCTGCGGCACATGACGCTCACCGAC
>DASXKA010000286.1:0-3650 GCA_036497085.1 Steroidobacteraceae bacterium
GCCGGCTCTGGCGGCGATGCCGGCGAGGGTGGTGCCCGCCACCCCCTGCTCGGCGAACAGGGTGAGGGCCGCATCGAGCAGCTGCGCCCGGGCGTCGATGGCGGTGTCCTGTGGGGGGCGGCCGATGCCGCGGCGCGCGGCTCTCTGAAGGTTCATACTCGAAATACTAATCAAATAGTTAATTAATTTCAAGACCAAGGAGAAGCCAGGAAGACGCGCGCATAGCGCGACTGCGACTGCCTGTCAATCACGACTCGCGTCACAGAAGAGGTACCACGCGCGATCGTGTGAGAGTCATGTCACGGTTGTGACAAGTGGTCGTAACTATCTTTAGATACAGAGGTTTTCCCTGCATGTCGAATGCTGCCTCCCCTTCAACCCTGGGCCGGGTGACCGTCACAGGTCGGCTGATGCTGATCAACGTCGTGTTGTTGGTGGCGTTGATCATCGTCGGCTCCATCTGCTTCCGCGCCATCGACAGACAGCGCAAGGCGATGGCGGATCTCACGCTCATCAGCCGCGCAGCCCGGTATCACCAGGAAATCGAGGTCGTCAACGCGAGCCTGCGAACGAGCGTCTACGCTGCGCTGGCGAGCGGCGCGACACACACGACACCTGACAGTGTCGAATCATCCCTCGAGGACGACCTGAAGGAAGGTCAGAGCGACCTGCGCGGACTCGAGCGCTTCGCTTTGCCACAGGATCTCGCCGAGGGATTTTCCGTCGTTCGCGACAACGTGGAGCGCTACCAGGCCCGCGCACGCGAGACGGTTCACGGGCTGGCGTCAGGCCAGGGCACGCCGGCGGCCATGTTGCCCGCGTTCAACGCAGCTTACGATGCCGTCCAGCAGGCGATGGAGCGCCAGACGATGATTCTGGCGCGCCGGATCGTCGCGGCGAACGAGGCCGCCGACCAGGCCTCCGTCGATGCCAAGTGGTGGCTCATTTCCGCGAGCGCGGTTACGAGCGTACTGGTCTGCGCACTGGTTGCACTGCTGACGGCGTCCATTCGCCGGTCGCTGCGGAGGGTGCGCGACGTCGCGCAGGGATTCGCGGCGGGCGACTTCCGGGTACGGGCGCCCTCGGGGGCTCACGACGAAGTCGGCGAGCTCGCCGACGCCATCAACCACCTCGCCGATAACCTGACTGCGATGATGGAGCGGCTGCGGTCCGAGGCCGACCGCGACGGCTTTTCGAAGCAGGTCGGAGAGGCGATGGAGATGGCCGACAGCGACCGCGCCGTCTATGAGGTCGTATCGCGGGTGATGGAGAGCGTCGCGCCGGACCGGCCGATGGAGCTGCTGCTCGCGGACTCGAGCCGGGTACATCTCGAGCGGGCGGCGCAGCACCCGAAGGCGGGTGCTCCCGGCTGCAAGGTCGAGTCGCCATTTCATTGCGTTGCGGTCCGGCGCGGTAACTCTGTGACCTTCCCTGACAGCGATGCGTTGAACGCCTGCCCCTGCCTGCGCGGCCGGCCAGCGGGAAAGGTCTCCGCCTTCTGCATGCCGCTCAGCTTCATGGGCCGTTCCCTCGGCGTGCTGCACATGACCGCACCGGCCGAACAGCCGCCGAGCGCCCAGCAAGTCGCCGGCCTGACGACGCTCGGCCTGCAGGCTGGCAGTCGCATCGGCACACTGCGCGCCTTCCAACGCACGCAGCAGCAGGCCTCGAGCGATTCGCTCACCGGATTCAGGAACCGTCGGGCTGCAGAAGAACAGGTGCGCGGCCTGCGCGCGCGGGAGATTTCTTACGCCCTCGTGGTGTGCGACCTCGATCGCTTCAAGATGCTTAACGACACCCATGGACACGCGGCTGGCGACAACGCCCTGCGGCTGTTCGCCGATACCGTGCGCTCGGTGCTGCGCTCCGAGGATATCGCGGCACGCTGGGGTGGCGAGGAATTCACACTTGTCCTGCCGGGCGCCGACGCCGCCGGGGCCGCAGAGACTGCCGAACGGATCCGCCAGAGCCTGGCGAAACGGCTGCTCGATGCGAGAGGTCCCGCTTTCACCTCGAGCTACGGGGTGTGCGATTCGTCCATGGGCGGCGGTTTCGAGGACCTGCTGCGCCTCGCCGACGATGCCCTGTACCGCGCCAAGGAAGCCGGGCGGGATCGGGTTTGCGTTGCGAATGAGGGTTCGCTCGATCGCGGCGTTGCGCGCCGGTCACCGGATCAGGACGCGACTGTGGACTTGCCCATGATGGCCGTGGGCGAGTGAGCGCCCCGGACCACGCTCGGTCTCAGGATCGCAAGCCCGTCAGACGCACCATGCTCACCAGGGCGGCGCATAGCGCGAGTGCTGCGGCGGCGCACAGCGCCAGGTTCGACCCGGTCGCAGGATAGGCGCGGAACAGGATCGCCACGCCCGCCGCTCCGAGCGTCTGCCCGACGAGACGCGAGGTGCTCAGCATGCCGCCGGCGGCGCCGCTGCGTGCGCGCGGCGCCGAAGAGAGGATGGCGCGATTGTTGGGCGACTGGAACAACCCGAATCCGAAGCCGCACACGGCCATACGCCAGATGAAGCCCCAGGCGGTGCCGCTCGCCGGGAAGAACGCGAGGAGCGCGAGTCCGGCCGACATCGTGAGGAGCCCCAGACCTCCGAGCAGGCCGGCCGGATAGCGGTCGGCGAGCCGGCCGGCAACCGGGGCGGTGAGTGCGAGGGCGACCGGCCACGGCGTCATGTAGAGGCCGGTCTCCACTGCGCTGTGCCCGAGCCGCTGGATCTCGAAGGGCAACGACACGAGCGCGCTCATCTGGCCGATGAAAGCGCAGGTTGACGCGGCGAGCGACAGCCGGAAGAGCCGCACCTGCAACAGATCGAACGGGATAAGAGGAGCGGCGCGCGGCAGCTCGTGGCGCAGCAGCACGGCGGCGAGCACCGCACCGCCGAGGATCTGCGCCAGCGCGAGCCACGTCGCCGAATGGTGCGCGAGCGACTGCAGCCCCGCGAGCAGCAGCCCGAAGGTGCCGGCGTAGAGCACCGCGCCCGCCAGATTGAGTGGCCGGTGAGCCCGCTCCGCGTCGGGGAGCGAGTAGCGGGCGATCACGATGGTGATGATGCCGAGCGGCACGTTGATTCCAAAGAGCCAGCGCCATTGCGCCACCGCCAGCACTGCCGATGCGATCGTGGGACCCAGGGCCGAGGAGGCAGCGACCACGAAGGCGTTGATGCCGATGGCGCGGCCGAGATAGCGGTGCGGATATGTAAAGCGCACCAGCGCGGCGTTGACGCTCACGATCCCTGCGGCGCCGAGTCCCTGGACGAGGCGGGCAACGCTCAACGTGACCAGGGAAGGCGCCAGGGCACAGCCGAGCGAGGCGAGTGTGAACACCCAGAGGCCCGCCTGCGAAACGCGGCGGTAGCCGATGACCTCGCCGAGCGCGGCGAGCGGCAACAGCACAACCAGGATGGCCAGCTGGTAGGCGTTGACTACCCAGATCGAGGCGGCAGCGCTCGCGTGGAAATCACGGGCGATGGTGGGGAGCGCGATGTTGGTGATCGTGCTGTCGAGCACCGACATGCAGATCGAGAGCACGATGGCGGCGATTGCCCAGTAGCGGCGCGGTACCGGCAGGCCGTCCGGGGCGCTCGCGTGAGCGGCGGGGCTCGGGCTCGACATCCGCCGCATGATACTGAGGGGGCAGGCAA
>DASXKA010000287.1:0-14201 GCA_036497085.1 Steroidobacteraceae bacterium
TGCCGCGGATCCACCAGGGGGGCGAGGCACTGGCGCGCGGCTCCTGATAGAGCTCGCGATTCCTCACCAACACCTTGAGGAGCAACAGCAGCAGCGCGGCGCAGATGAATCCGACCAGCGGCGAGAGCAGCAGCGAGTAGCCGATCTTGGTGGCCTGCGTCCAGTCGACGCCGCTGGTGCCGTCGCGTCCGTGCATGAGGGCGTTGGCGACGCCCACGCCGATGATCGATCCGATCATCGTGTGAGAGGAGGAGGCTGGGAGCCCCAGCCACCAGGTGCCGAGGTTCCAGAGGATCGCGGCGATCAGCAGCGCGAACACCATCGAGAACCCCGCGCTCGAGCCCACCTGCAGGATCAGCTCGACCGGCAGCAGGGAAATGATCCCGAAGGCCACGGTGCCGCTCGAGAGCAGCACGCCGACGAAGTTGAGCGCGCCCGAATACACCACCGCCAGGTGTGGAGGGAGGGAATGGGTATAGATGACGGTCGCGACCGCGTTCGCGGTGTCGTGGAAGCCGTTGACGAACTCGAATCCGAGCGCGATCAGTAGCGCGACCGCGAGGAGAAAGTAGGGGAGGACCGTCGCGGCGTGCGTGCTCACGCCACTGATGTCGCTTATCAGGCTGTACCCCGTGTACCCGACCCCGACGACCAGCAGCACCAGGAACACCATCTGCGTGCCGAAGCTCGGCGTGCGGTCGAGGACCGGACGCGATGCCGAGGGTGCAACGAGGCTTTCGGCAGTGCTGCTCATGGTTCTACTCGTTCTTACTTGCGGTGCCGCAAACCCGACGACGCTATGACGTTGATGTGTCGCTTTTATGACCATCCGGCGAAGAGCAGGGGAGCCCCGCCGCACCGGCCGCGT
The DNA here is from genome assembly GCA_036497085.1 of Steroidobacteraceae bacterium. Classification (GTDB taxonomy): domain Bacteria; phylum Pseudomonadota; class Gammaproteobacteria; order Steroidobacterales; family Steroidobacteraceae; genus 13-2-20CM-66-19. The sequence goes on from DASXKA010000287.1 coordinate 869, forward strand.
GCCGTTTGTGTTACTTTCGCCGGCCTGCAGAACCACTAACCCCAGGCTTTACAAATACTTCCATGCCGACTACCGACAAGCCCGGCGGAGCTGACTCCTTCGATGTCATCGTGATCGGCGGAGGACCTGCGGGCTATCCCGCGGCGATCCGCGCCGCGCAGAACCAGCTGCGCGTGGCCTGCATCGACGAATGGAAGAATAAGGATGGCAGCGCGACCTTCGGCGGCACCTGCCTGAACGCGGGCTGCATCCCTTCGAAGGCGCTGCTCGAGTCCACCGAGCTCTACCATCGCGCGCGCGAGGAGTTCGCCACCCACGGGATCGGCGTCGCAGGAGTTACGCTCGATCTCGCGCAGATGCAGAAGCGCAAGGCCGGCGTCGTCAAGGGCATGACGAGCGGAATCCTCGCTCTCTTCAAGGCCGCGGGCGTTACGCCGCTGCAAGGGCACGGCAAGCTCCTGCCCGGACGGCGCGTGCTGTTCACTGCTCACGACGGCGCGCGCCGCGAGCTCAGCGCGCGCCACGTGGTGCTCGCCTCCGGCTCCGTCCCGATCGAGCTGCGCTCGGCGCCCTTCAAGGAGCCGCACGTAGTCGATTCCTGGGGTGCGCTCGATTTCGACGCGGTGCCAAAGCGCCTCGGCGTCATCGGCGCTGGCGTCATCGGGCTCGAGCTCGGGAGCGTCTGGCGGCGACTCGGTGCGGAGGTGATCGTGCTCGAGGCCCTGCCGGACTTCCTCGCCTTCGCCGATCAGCAGCTCGCCCGGGAAGCGCAGCGGCACTTCAAGAAGCAGGGTCTCGACATCCGCCTCGGCGCCAAGGTCACGGGCGCCAAGGTCACGGGCGGCGCGGTCGAGGTTGCCTACAGCGACGCAAAGGGCGAGCAGCGCGTCAGCGTCGACCGGCTGGTGGTTGCGATCGGGCGGCGTCCCTACAGCCAGGAGCTGCTCGCCGCCGATACCGGCGTCGAGCTCGACGAGCGCGGCTTCGTCAAGGTCGATCACGCCTGCCGCACCGGCGCCGAGGGCGTGTGGGCGGTCGGGGACTGCGTGCGCGGACCTATGCTCGCGCACAAGGGCAAGGAGGAAGGCGTCATGGTGGCCGACCTGATCGCCGGACGCTATGGCGAGGTGAACTACAAGGTGATTCCGGCCGTGATCTACACCGCCCCCGAGATCGCCTGGGTCGGGCTCACGGAGGAGCAGGTCAAGGCGAGCGGGCGCGAGTACAAGATCGGCGTGTTTCCCTTCCTGGCGAGCGCCCGCGCCCGTGCGATGGAGCAGGCCGTGGGCTTTGCCAAAGTCGTCGCGGCGCGCGACGACGATGAGATCCTCGGCGTGCACATCGTCGGTCCCATGGCCGGCGAGCTGATCGCCGAGGCCGTGCTGGCGATGGAGTATGCGGCGAGCAGCGAGGACCTGCAGCGCACCATTCATGCCCACCCGACGCTGTCGGAATCCGTGCACGAGGCGGCGCTCAATGCCGACAAGCGCGCGATCGATTCACTCAACCGCTAGATATCAGATACGCCGGCGGGCCTCGATGACGTTGGGGACGCCGGCCAGGCGGCGCAGCACGCGCGCCAGCTGCTCGAGGTCGCCGACCGCGACGCTGAGGGCGAAGTGCGCCAGGCCCTGCTCGTGGTCGGTACGCGAAGTTAGGGCATCGATGCTGAGGCGCTCGGTCGCCAGGACGTCGGTGATATCCCGGAGCAGTCCGCGCCGGTCGTAGGCGCTCAGCGCGATCTCGACATCGAGCGCGCCGCTATTCGCGGCCGCCCACTCCACCTTCAACACCCGATCGGGCTTGAGGGCGCTCATGCGCTGCAGGCTGGCGCAGTGGCTGCGGTGCACGGTAACACCGCGTCCGAGCGTTACGTAGCCGGTGATCGGCTGCGGCCGCAGCGGCGCGCAGCAGCGTGCCAGCGTGATCGGCAGATCGCCGACGCCCTCGATCTCGACCGGCGAGCCGCGGCGGCGCGGTGTCGTGCGCGGCGGCCGCAGCACCGGCGCCGGCGCCGGCGGCTGGAACAGCCTCGAAGCGGCGCGCATCAGCTGGGTGACGGTGATCTCGCCCTCGCCGAGCAGCTGGTGGAAGTGATCGAGGTCGCGCGCCCTGAGCTCCTGCACCAGTGCGGCGATCTGCTCGCTGCGCCCGCCGACACGCGCGAGCTCGCGCTCGGCGATGGCGCGTCCGGCGCTGCGGTTGTCGCCCACGTCCTGCTTGCGGAACCAGGCGCGCACCTTGCCGCGATTGCGCGGCGAGGCAAGGTAGCCCTGCTCGGGAGCGAGCCAGTCGCGGCTCGGCGCCTCGTGCTTGCCGGTGACGATCTCGACGATTTCGCCGTTGGCGAGCGGGCGGGTAAGCGGCACCATGCGCCCGTTGACCTTGGCGCCACGGCAGCGGTGGCCGAGCGAGGTGTGGACGCTGTAGGCAAAGTCGAGCGGCGTGGCGCCGCGCGGCAGGTCGATGACCTCGCCCTTGGGCGTCAGCGCGTAGACGCGGTCCTCGAACAGCTCCGCGCGCATGCCCTCGACGAAGTCGCGCTCGGCATCCTCGCCTGCGGCGCCGTCCTGCGGCTCGAGCAGCCGTCGGACCCATTCGATCTTGCGTTGGTACTGCGCATCACGCGGACCGCCCTCCTTGTAGCTCCAGTGCGCCGCCACGCCGAGCTCGGCGTGCTCGTGCATGTCGTGGGTGCGGATCTGCACCTCGACGCTCTTCGCCTGCGGACCGATCACCGCGGTATGTATCGAGCGATAGCCGTTGCCCTTGGGGGTCGCGATGTAGTCGTCGAATTCCCCGGGGATGTACGGCCATTGGCCGTGCACGATGCCGAGCGCCGCGTAGCACTCGGGAACGGTGGCCAGCACTACGCGCACCGCACGCACGTCGAACAGCTGCTCGAACGCGAGCTGCTTGCGCTGCATTTTGCGGTAGATGCTGTACATGTGCTTGGGACGGCCGTACACCGCGGCCGCGATGCCCGCCGCCTGCAGCCCCGTTTGCAGCTCGCGGCACAGACTGTCGATATAACGCTCGCGGTCGGCACGGCGCTCGTTGAGCGCCGCGGCGATGCGCCGGTATTCTTCCGGCTCGAGATAACGGAATGCGAGGTCTTCGAGCTCCCACTTCAGCTGCCACACGCCGAGACGATTGGCGAGCGGCGCATAGATGACGCGTGCCTCGACCGCGTGCCGCTCGCGCTCGGCGAGCGGCAGCTCGCGCGCGTGGCGCAGTCCCACCAGCTCCTCGGCCAGGCGTGCCAGCACCAGCCGCGGATCGCTCACCACCGCGAGCAGCATCTTGCGCAGCGTCTCCGCCTGCCGCGCGTCGAGGCCGCGCGCCGGCGACCAGTCGCGCGGCAAGCCGAGCGTGCCGAGGCGCTGCAACGCCACCGCGATCTCGGCTGCGCCCTGGCCGACGATGCCCGCGGTCTGTTCGGGCGTCAGTCCGGCGCGCGAGATCACCGGGCGCGCCAGCAGCGCGTTGGCGAGCTCGGTGCTCTCGGTGAGACCGCCCATGATCTCGGCGGCCTCGGCGGCGAAACCGAGATCCGCGGGCGCGCGCAGATTGGCGCGCTCGAGGGCGGCGCGCGCGCCGATGATGGCGTCGCGAACTGCAGGCGGACAGAGTTGACTCGTTTCCATTGCGACGCTGTGTCGTCGACGGAGATTGTGGCTATGATACCGCGGTGTTTTCTCAGGGGTGCCGGCGGGCAAGACGCCGGCTGCTTTGCATAAGCTCATGCCAGGACATGTAACCTGGGCCGCCATCCAGCGTCGCAACGGCACGCTGGCGGCCCGCCGCGAGGAGGAACGCAGCCGCGCGCCACGTGCGGGGCAGCAGCTGGTCCGCTTCGAGGGCTACGGCCCGGGCGGCGCGGCGGTGATCGTCGAGTGCCTGACCGACGACCGGGGGCGCGTCGCTGCGCAGGTGCGCGGCACTTTTCTCCAGCACGGCGGCAACCTCGGGGCGGGCGGCTCCGTGAGTTACCTCTTCAATACCGTGGGACTCATGACTTACCCGCCTGGAACCGATGAGGAGCAGCTCATGCAGGTGGCGCTCGAGGCCGGCGCCGAGGACGTGGTGCCGAATGATGATCGCTCCATGGAGGTGCTGGCCGATCCGGCGGAGCTCGATACTGTGCGCGCGGTACTCACGCATCACGGCTTTCCGCCGCAAACCGCCGAAGTGACCCAGCGCGCGGCCAGCGCGCTCGCCCTGTCGGGCGAGTCCGCCGCGCTGATGGTGCAACTGCTCGAGGCACTGCAGGGCCTCGACGAGGTCCGCGACGTCTATTCGAACGTCGAAATCGCGGGCGAGGTGCTCGACGGGCGGTGAGAAAAAAGATTGTGCTCAGCGCGTGCGTTGCGCCGCCACGCGTGGCGAGGCAATTGGGGCCGTGCTTCGCGGGAATTGGAAATGCGTAAGCCCTTGTTTTCAGTTACGCTTATCCGAATGTCGAGATACCGGACGAGGTCGTGGCGCGCGTTTGATCCGGCAGTCGCCGCGGCCGCGCCGCCGGCCGCGGCCCCGCTGCCCAACGTCCGTATCCTGGGTCTCGACCCCGGCTCGCGTCGCACCGGCTTCGGTGTGCTGGAATGCCGCGGCGCGGAGCTCACGCTGCTCGCGCACGGCTGCCTGAACGTGAGTGCCGCCGTCCCGGCGGCGCGCCTGCGCATGATTTTCGAAGGCCTCGCGGCGCTCGTCGGCGAGCACACCCCAAGCGAGGTTGCCGTCGAGCGCGTGTTCGTCAGCCGCAACGTCGACAGCGCGCTCAAGCTCGGTCAGGCGCGCGGCGCTGCGCTGTGCGCCGTGCCGGGCGGCGTGCCGGTATTCGAGTACGCGCCGCGCGCGATAAAGCTGGCGCTGGTCGGCACCGGGGCGGCCGAGAAATTCCAGGTGGCTCACATGGTACGGATGCTGCTCGGTGTCCACGGGCCGCTGTCGGCGGACGCAGCGGACGCGCTCGCGGTGGCCGTGTGCCACGCGCACACGCGGCGGCTCGGCGCGCTCGCCGCGCAGCAGGGCGCGACCCGCGTCCGGCGGGCGCAGTGATGATCGGTGCGGTGCGCGGCAGGATTGCCTCCAAGACTCCCCCGCAGCTCACGGTCGACGTCGGCGGTCTCGGCTACGAGCTCGAAGCGCCCATGTCGACTTTTTTTCACCTGCCTCCGGTAGGCGCGGAGGTGAGCCTGCTCACGCACCTCGTGGTGCGCGAGGATGCGCACGTGCTCTACGCATTCGCCACCGAGGAGGAGCGGCGGCTGTTTCGGAGCCTCATCCGCGTCTCGGGGGTAGGGCCCAGGATCGCTTTGGCGCTGCTCTCCGGGATGAGCGTTGCAGCCTTCACGCGCTGTGTGCAGAGTGAGGATGTGGCCGCGCTCACGCGCGTCCCGGGGGTGGGCCGCAAGACCGCCGAGCGGCTGATCGTCGAGATGCGCGACCGGCTGGCGACGCCCGGCCCAGCGCTGGGGGGCGCGGCGGCCCCGGCAGCCGACAGTGCCGAGGGCGAGGCCTTTGGCGCGCTGCTCGCGCTCGGCTATCGTGCCGCCGAGGCGACGCGGCTGCTGAAGGCCGTGGAGCCGGGCACGTACACGACCGAGGAGCTGATCCGGCGCGCGTTGCAGGGCGCAGCGCGGGAGTAGACGGACCGCAGTGACAGCCGAGCGCATCATCAGCACCGCGCCGGGCGCGGACGACGAAGCGGCCGAGCGGGCCATCCGCCCGCGCCGGCTCGCGGAGTACATCGGCCAGACGCCGGTCAAAACGCAGCTCGAGATCTTCATCAGTGCCGCGCGGGCGCGCGGCGAAGCGCTCGATCATGTGCTGATCTTCGGTCCGCCGGGTCTCGGCAAGACCACTCTCGCCCACATCATCGCAGCCGAGCTCGAAGTCAATCTGCGCCAGACTTCCGGCCCGGTGCTGGAGCGGCCCGGGGACCTCGCGGCCCTCCTCACCAATCTGCAGCCGCGCGACGTGCTGTTCGTCGACGAGATTCACCGGCTCGCTCCCGTGGTCGAGGAGGTTCTCTATCCCGGCATGGAGGATTATCAGCTCGACATCATGATCGGCGAGGGGCCGGCAGCGCGCTCGATCAAGCTGAGCCTGCCGCCCTTCACGCTGGTGGGCGCGACCACGCGCGCGGGCCTCCTCACCTCGCCGCTGCGCGACCGCTTCGGTATCGTGCAGCGGCTCGAGTTCTACGCTGCCGCCGAGCTCGAGCGCATCGTGTTCCGCTCGGCAGGGATCCTCGGCGTCGCGGTTGACGAGGGCGGTGCGCGCCGCATCGCGCAGCGAGCGCGCGGCACGCCGCGCATCGCCAACCGACTGCTGCGCCGGGTGCGCGACTACGCGCAGGTACGCGGCAACGGCCGGGTGGACGAAGGCACCGCCGCCGCGGCGCTCGACCTGCTCGAGGTCGATGCGCAGGGCTTCGATACGCTCGACCGCAAGTTCCTCGGCGCCATCATCGAGCGCTTCGACGGTGGGCCGGTCGGCATTGACAGCCTGGCAGCGACCCTCGGCGAGGAGCGCGGCACGCTCGAGGACGTCATCGAGCCGTTCCTGATCCAGCAGGGATTTCTGGTACGCACGGCACGCGGTCGCATGGTGACGCGTGCCACGTACCTGCACTTTGGTCTCAAGCCCCCGGAGCGGGCCGCGGCCAACCTGCAGCTGTTCGAGGATTCGCGATGAACGCCTTCGCCTGGTCGGCGCGCGTCTACTGGGAGGACACCGACGGCGGCGGTATCGTCTACTACGCGAACTACCTGCGCTTCCTCGAGCGCGCCCGCACCGAATGGTTGCGACAGCGCGGCCACTCCCAGCAGCGGCTGGCGCACGAGGACGGGATTCTCTTTACGGTGGTGAGCCTCGAGATCGAGTACCGCGCGCCCGCGCGCCTCGACGACGAACTCGAGATCAGCTGCGAGCCGCGCCCGCAGGGCCCGGCGTCGCTGTGGTTTGCACAATGCATCTATCGCCGCACCCAGGGAACGGAGCGCGAGCTCATTGCCGAGGCGAACGTGCGCGTGGCGTGCCTCGATGCGCGCACGCTGCGTCCGCGGCGCCTGCCGGGGTTCCTGCTGGAGATGCGCGCGGCGGAGGTTCCTTAGGACATGAACGACCAGCTGTCGATTCTGCGGCTCATCATGCAGGCGAGCGTGCCGGTGCAGATCGTGATCGGCATCCTGCTGCTCGCCTCGCTCGGCTCGTGGGCGATCATCTTTCGCAAGAGCCGCATCATCGGCCGCTCGCGCCGCGAGGCCGACCGCTTCGAGAGCCGCTTCTGGTCGGGTGATGATCTCGCGCAGCTTTACCGCGCCATCGAGTCGGCGGGCGGTGCCTACGGGATGGCGGGCATCTTCGAGTTCGGCTTCCGCGAGTTCGCCCGCCTGCGCCAGGCAGCCGCCGGCCAGGACCAGCAGCTCGAGGGCGCCCGGCGCGCGATGCGGGTAGCGCAGCTGAAGGAGATCGATCGCCTCGAGCACAGCCTCGCCACGCTCGCGACCGTCGGCAGTACCAGCCCCTACGTGGGGCTGTTCGGCACCGTGTGGGGCATCATGAGCGCGTTCTCCTCGCTCGGTAACGTCCAGCAGGCGACGCTCGCGCAGGTGGCGCCGGGCATTTCCGAGGCGCTGGTCGCGACCGCGTTCGGCCTGTTCGCCGCCATTCCCGCGGTGGTCGCCTACAACCGCTTCGCCGACCAGGTGACCCGCCTCGAGATCCGCTTCGACGCCTTCATCGAGGAGTTCTCCACCATTCTGCAGCGCCACGCGGCACGCGGCGCGCTCGTGCCGGTAGGCGGTAACGCCGCCAAGCCGGCGCCGGAGCCGAGGTCGGGACAGGAGCGCTGACCATGGCACAGACCACACGCGGGCGGCGGCTGATGGGCGAGATCAACGTCGTCCCCTACATCGACGTGATGCTGGTGCTGCTCATCATCTTCATGATCACGGCGCCGCTCCTGACCCAGGGAGTCAAGGTGACGCTGCCACGCGCCGGCGCGGAACCTCTGGAGGCTCAGCAGCTCAAACCGCTCGTGTTGTCGATCGACCGGCAGGGGCGTCTGTACCTGAACATCGGGGGCGACCCGCACGCGGCGCTCGATGCGCAGACCGTGGCGGCGCGCGCCACGGCCGCGCTGCGCACCAACCCGGCGCGCGCAGTGCTAGTGAAGGCCGACGCGGCGATACCCTACGGCCGGGTGGTCGAGGCAATGGTGTTGCTGCAGCGCGCGGGCGCGAAGCAGGTGGGCCTGGTCACCGAGCCGCTGCCGCAGCCCGCGCGCTGGTCCGGCTGACCCTTTGGGCAGCGACGGTGCAGCGTGCGAGTGACCGTTGGATTTCCATCGCGCTGTCGCTGCTGCTGCACGGTGCCCTGGTGGCGTTGCTGGTGTACGGTTGGTGGATGTTCCGTGAGCAGCGGCGAGCGGCGCCGACCCCGCCGATTGTCGCGACCGTGATCGACGCGCGCACGCTCAAGGGCCTCGAGGAGCCTGCGCCACGGCCGGCGGCCGCTCCGCAGCCGCCCGAGGACGTGGGTCCGCCGCAGCCGACGCCGGAGGAACGGGCGCAGCGCGAGCAGGCCGAGCAGGCGCGCAGACAGGCTGCGGAAGAGAAGGCGGCGGAGCAGCGCGCGGCCGCAGAGCGGGCCGCGGCCGAGAAGGCGGCTGAGAGAGCCGCCGCGGACAGAGCCGCCGCGGAGAGGGCGGCTGCCGCCAGGGCAGCCGCGGAGAAGGCCGCCGCCAAGGCCGCGGCGGACCGCGCCCGGCAGGAGGACCAGGACCGGCGCGAGCGCGAGGCGGATCTCAAGCGCAGCCTCGCGGCGGAGGAGCATGCCGACGTCGCGCGCAACGGCGCGGCGCTGGCAAGCTGGGAATCGATGATCGCGGCGAAGATCACGCGCGCGTGGCTGCGCCCGCCGACGGCAAAGGCCGGGATAAACTGTATGTTGAACGTAACACAGGTACCGGGAGGCGAAGTGACGCAGGTGAGCATCGGGGAGTGCAACGGCGATCAGGCGGTGCGCGAGTCCATCCAGGCGGCGGTGTACCGCGCCTCACCGCTACCTCCGCCGCCGGATCCGGCCCTGTTCGATCGTAATCTCACGATCAGATTCAAGCCGGATTGATGGCGATGGCTACGCAACTGAACCTCCGGCGCCTGTGGCCGCCGCTTACCCTGCTGCTCGCCGTCGTCATCGGCGCCGGTGCGGTGCGCGCCGTGCACGCGGCACTGCAGATCGAGATCACCTCGGGTGTGCGCGATCCGATACCCATCGCCATCGTGCCGTTCGCGCCCGCACCCCCGGACGACGGGGGTCTCGACGTTGCGGGCGTGGTGCAGCACGACCTCGAGGGCAGCGGCCGCTTCAAGGCGCTGCCGCGCGAGCGCATGCCGGGCCAGCCCAGGCAGGCCGAGGCGATCGCCGCGGCCGACTGGAAGGCCGCCGGCAGCGACTACGTCGTGGTGGGGCGCCTGGCGGCGCACGGCAATGGGATGCTGGCGGTCGACTTCGACCTGGTGAACACGCTCACGGGAGTACGGCTTGCGACGCAGCGGTTTACCGGCCCGCCAGCCGCGCTGCGCAACGCCGCGCACAAGGTGAGCGACGCCATCTACCAGAAGATCGTCGGGGTGCGCGGCGCGTTTGCGACACGCATCGCCTACGTGTCAGTCGATGGCAGCCCGCCGGCGCAGCACTACCAGCTGATCGTCGCGGACGCGGACGGGGAGAACCCCCACCTGATCCTCGAGTCCCGTTTTCCGATCATGTCCCCGGCCTGGTCGCCGGATGGCCAGTGGCTCGCCTATGTGTCTTTCGAGAGCAAGCTCTCGGGGGTGTACGTGCAGCTGGTGCGGACCGGCGAGCGACGGCTGGTGTCGGCCCGGGCGGGAATCAACGGCGCTCCCGCCTGGTCGCCCGATGGCAGGAAGCTGGCTCTCACGCTCGGTGGCGGCAACGGCAATCCGGACATCTATGTGCTGGACCTTGCAAGCCAGAACCTGACGCGTATCACCGACGACCCGGCGATCGACACCGAGCCCGAGTGGGCGCCGGACGGCCGCTCCCTCTACTTCACGTCCGACCGCGCGGGCTCGCCGCAGATCTACCAGATCAGCGCGAGCGGCGGCGGGCGCCCGCGGCGCATCACCTTCGAGGGCAATTACAACGCGCGCCCGCGGGTGTCAGCCGACGGCACCGAGCTCGCCATGGTGACGCTCGACGGCGCGAGCTACCGGATCGCCGTGCAGGACCTCTCGAGCGGGGCGGTGCGTGTGCTGACGCGTGGCCGGCTCGATGAATCACCGAGCTTTGCGCCCAACGGCGCTACACTCATCTATTCTCAGCGCGAGGGCGCGCGCGGAGCGCTGGCGGCGATTTCAGTCGACGGCCTCACGGGGCTGCGCCTGAAGGCGCAGCAGGGCGTGATCTGCGACCCCGCCTGGGGACCGTTTGGAACATGAGACAGTGTGGAGAAATGGAATGGCCCAGCATCGTGGCATGTACAGGTCAGTGACACTCCTGCTGTTGGCGGCGACGCTGGCAGTGGGCGCCTGCGGCAGCAAGCCGCCGAAGCCGTCGTCGACGGCGCCGACGGAAACGAATGCCGGCGCATCGACCGAGGGCGCCAACGCGGCGAATGCGGCCGGGGGCGCCCTGGGAAGCCAGGAGGAGGTCGGCGGTCCGCAGGCGGGACTGCTTGCGAACCGCATCGTGTATTTCGACTTCGACAGCGCCGTGATCAAGGGCCAGGGCGTCGACGTGGTCGCCGCCCACGCCAAGTATCTCGCCGCCAACCCGCAGGCGCGGGTGCGCCTCGAGGGCAACACCGACGAGCGGGGTTCGCGCGAATACAACATTGGTCTTGGTGACCGGCGCGCCCAATCCGTACGCCGCGCGCTGCTGCTGCAGGGCGTTTCGGAGGGGCAGCTCACGATCGTGAGTTACGGCGAGGAGCGGCCGGCGGACCCGGGCCACGACGAGGCGGCCTGGGCCAAGAACCGGCGCGTCGAGATCGTGTACCTGACGCCCGCCGGTCAGCCCAAGCCCTGAGCACCGGGAGGCTCCAAATGCGCTCAGCAACTCCTGCCCTGGCTCTCGCCGTGCTGGCCGCGGTGCTCGGTGGCGGTTGCGCCACGACTCCCGAGGAGGATACGGTGTTGCAGGCGAAGCTGAGCGACCTCGACGCGCGCATCGCGCGCCTCGAGCGCGCCACTCAGAGCCAGGTGGAGCTGGCGCAGCACCAGGAGGCCTCGCAGACCGAAGTACGCGAGCTGCGCGGCCACCTCGATCAACTCGAGCACGATGACGCCGCGCTGCGAAAACAACAGCAACTTCTGTACGCGGACCTCGACGCTCGATTGAAGGTGCTGTCGGCGGCCGGCGCGGCAGCTGGTGCCACCGCCGGCTCGGCAGCGCCCGGGGCGCCGGCAGGCGGCGAGGTGGGCGGGACGGCTGGCACCGGCGCCGCTCTCGCGGCGAACACGCCGGCGGGCAACGAGCCGTCCTCAACCGAGCAGGCGGTCTACACTCAATCCTTCGACGCGCTCAAGGCGGGGAGCTACTCGATCGCCATCACCGGCTTCAAGGACTTTCTCAAGAGCTACCCACAGAGCTCGCTCGCCGAGAACGCCCAGTACTGGCTCGGGGAGGCCTACTACGTGAACCACGACTACGACTCCGCGGCCGAGGCATTCCGCACGGTGCTGAAGAAGTGGCCCGACGCGCGCAAGGCGCCGGATGCGCTGTTGAAGCTCGCCTACACGCAGTTCGAGCAGAAGCAGTTCGCGGCATCGCGCAGCACCCTCGCCGCGGTGACGCAGCGCTATCCGGGAACCGACGCGGCCAAGCTCGCGGCCGACAAGCTGCGGCACATGCCCGCACAGTAGCGCGGGCGCCTGGCGCGCGGCTGGCCAACTCGACATGAGCGCCTCGCGCCTCAAGATCACCGAAATCTTCCACTCGCTGCAGGGCGAGGCCGATAGCGTGGGCGTTCCGACGGTGTTCGTCCGGTTGACCGGCTGCCCGTTGCGTTGCCAGTACTGCGATACGCAGTACGCGTTCTATGGCGGGGAATGGTGGGAGCTCGGGCAGATCGTGGCACGGGTGCGGGAATTCGCGACCCCTTACGCGTGTGTCACGGGCGGCGAGCCGCTGGCGCAGAAACCCTGCCTGGAGCTGCTCACGCTGCTGTGCGACGCGGGGCTGCGGGTATCGCTCGAGACGAGCGGGGCGATGCCGCTCGGCGCGGTCGATCCGCGGGTGGTGCGGGTCGTCGACGTCAAGACGCCCGGCTCGGGCGAAGAGCATCGCAACCGCTACCAGGAGCTCGCGACACTGCGCCGCGAAGACCTCGTCAAGTTCGTCATCTGCGGGCGCGGCGACTACGAATGGAGCCGAGCGAAGCTGCGCGAGCTGGCGCTGCCCGCAGGTTGCACGGTACTGTTCTCGCCCAGCCACGAGCAGCTGCCGGCGCGCGAGCTGGCGGACTGGATCCTCGAGGACCGCCTGCCGGTGCGCTTCCAGATCCAGCTGCACAAATACCTTTGGGGCAACGTTCCGGGGAAGTAACGTGCGCGCCTCTCACGGTCACCCCTGATGAGCGCATCGCCCGCAGTGGTGCTCCTGTCCGGCGGCCTGGACTCCGCCACCGCGCTCGCCATCGCCCGCGAGCGCGGCTTCGCCTGTCATGCGCTGTCAGTCGACTACGGTCAGAGGCATGTCGTGGAGATCGAGGCGGCGCGGCGTGTGGCACGCGGCAGGGGGGCGCAGGAGCACCGCATCATGCGCGTCGATCTGGCGGGCATCGGCGGCTCGGCGCTGACCGACCCGGCGATCGCGGTGCCCGAAGAGCCGACGAGCGGCATCCCGGTCACCTACGTGCCGGCGCGCAACACGATCATGCTGGCGCTCGCGCTCGGCTGGGCCGAGGTGCTCGGCGCGCGCGAGATTTTCATCGGGGTCAACGTTCTCGACGCGAGCGGCTATCCCGACTGCCGCCCCGAGTTCATCGCTGCCTTCGCAGCGCTCGCGCGGCTTGCGACCAAGGCCGGAGTGGAGGGCAAGCCGTGCCGCGTCGAAGCGCCGCTCATCGGTCTCACCAAGGCCGAGATCATCCACGAGGGCACTCGCCTCGGCGTCGATTATGCTGAGACCGTGTCCTGCTACCAGGCGGACGCCGGCGGCCGCGCCTGCGGGCGTTGCGACGCCTGCCGGCTGCGGCGCGCGGGCTTCGCCGCGGCGGGGCTTGCGGATCCGACCCGCTACCGGTCGCTGTAGTATCATGCCGCCCCCGCGCGGAGCGGGCCCTGCCAACAAGCCCGCG
>DASXKA010000288.1:0-6663 GCA_036497085.1 Steroidobacteraceae bacterium
CTGGCGACGCCGCCAGCCGCGTAAAGAATGAACGCAATCGCCAGGGCATCGACGCTGGCATTGACGAACGCCACGATGCGCAAGCTCGACCATTCGAGGCGCCGGGCGATGATGAGCAGCAACGCCGCTGTGAAGTAGGCGATGCAGGTGCCGAGAAAGAGCTGCGGGTGCGTTGGCACCTGGCTGAACGGGCTGGCGAGCGCTTGCATGGCGAGCAGCAGCAGCGGCACCAGCAGCCGATAGAGGTTGAGGAGCCCGATGATCCGCCAGACGAGGTCGCTGGGCGTGACGGCGGGGGCGGCGATACTGGCCGGCATTTTGCGTGCGGGTGAGTGCGTTCGCGGACCGCTTGCAGGTGCCGGCGACTCTAGCATCTTCGCTAAGGCGCCGAGCGCGACCCATATCGCATGCTGGTCACTGTCGCGCAATTTCGCGAGAATGCACACTTTACCCCGACGGACGGCGCGATGAACCTGCACGAGTACCAGGCGAAGGATATCTTCCGCGAGAGCGGCATCCCCGTACCAGCCGGGAAGGTGGCGGCGAGCCCCGAGGAGGCGGTTGCGGCAGCCGGTGCCCTGGGCGGCGACGTCTGGGTGGTGAAGGCACAGGTGCACGCCGGCGGCCGCGGCAAGGCGGGCGGCGTGAAGCTCGCGCGGGACACGGAAGCGGTACGCGCCGCGGCGGCCGGGATGCTGGGGAAGCGCCTCATCACCAAACAGACTGGCCCCGAGGGACTGCCCGTCGAGCGCGTGTACGTCGAAGCCGGATCCGACATCGCGCGCGAGCTGTATTTGTCGATGACGCTGAATCGCGAGCGCGGCCGTGTCGCAATGATCGCTTCCGCTGCGGGCGGGATGGAGATCGAAGAGGTCGCGGCCGCCACTCCCGAGAAGATCCTGAGCGTCAACGTACACCCCGCGGCCGGCCTGCAGGGCTACCAGGTGCGCGAGATCGCCTACGGCTTCAAGCTCGAGAGCACGCTCATCGGACCATTCCAGGCGCTCGCCGTGGCGCTCTACCGGCTCTACGTGGAGAAGGACCTGAGCCTGGTCGAGATCAACCCGCTGATCGTGACGCGGCAGGGAACGCTACTAGCGCTCGACGCCAAGATCGACGTCGATGCGAATGCGCTGTTCCGGCACCCGGAGCTGGCGCGGCTGCGCGATGCGAGCCAGGAAGATCCCATGGAGCGCCGCGCCAGCGAGCACGATCTCAACTATGTCTCCCTCGATGGCGACATAGCCTGCATGGTGAACGGGGCGGGACTCGCCATGGCGACCATGGATCTCATCAAGCTCCATGGCGGTGCCCCTGCGAACTTCCTCGACGTGGGCGGCGGCGCGACGGCCGAGCGCGTAACGGCCGCTTTCGAGCTGATTCTCTCCAACCCGCGGGTGCGTGCAGTGCTCGTCAACATATTCGGCGGCATCGTGCGCTGCGACCTGATCGCCGAGGGGGTGATCAAAGCCGTCCGCAAGGTAGGTGTCAGCGTGCCGGTCGTAGCGCGGCTCGAGGGCACCAACGCAGAGGGTGCGCGCGCCATGCTCGCGAACAGCGGGCTCGCGATCACGCCGGCTGAGGATCTCACCGACGCGGCCCGCAAAGTGGTCGCGCTCGCGGCGAAGGGCAAGGCATGAGCATTCTGGTCAACCGTCATACCCGGGTCATCTGCCAGGGATTCACCGGCAAGCAGGGGACCTTTCATTCCGAGCAGGCGCTCGCCTACGGTACCAAGCTGGTCGGCGGGGTTACCCCGGGCCGCGGCGGCCAGAAGCACCTCGGGCTCCCGGTGTTCGATACCGTGCGCGACGCGGTGCGCGAGACCGGGGCGACGGCCAGCGTGATCTACGTGCCGGCCTCGGGTGCGGCCGACTCGATTCTCGAGTCGGTGGACGCCGGGATCGAGCTCGTGGTGTGCATCACCGAGGGCGTACCGGTCAGGGACATGGTGAGCGTCAAGGCGATGTTGGCGGGCTCCGCCACGCGCCTCGTCGGTCCCAATTGTCCCGGGGTCATCACCCCCGAGGAGTGCAAGATCGGCATCATGCCGGGCTTCATCCACAAGAAGGGCGTGGTCGGCATCGTGTCGCGCTCCGGCACTCTGACCTATGAGGCGGTCTATCAAACGACGCGCGCTGGGCTCGGTCAGTCGAGCTGCGTCGGCATCGGCGGTGACCCGGTCGGCGGCATGAGCTTCATCGACGTCCTCGATCTCTTCGAGCGCGACCCGCGCACCGAGGGCATCATTCTCGTGGGCGAGATCGGCGGCAGCGGCGAGGAGGCGGCGGCCCACTACATTCGCCGCTACGTTACCAAGCCGGTCGTCGCCTACATTGCCGGTGTCACAGCGCCCCCCGGCAAGCGCATGGGCCACGCGGGCGCGATCGTCGCCGGCGGCCACGGCACGGCCGCCCACAAATACGCGGCGCTCGAAGCTGCCGGCGCGCGTACCGTGAAGTCGCCCGCGGAGCTTGGCGCCACGATGGCAGAGCTCCTCAAGTCCCGCCGTGCGGCGCGGAGCGCGGCCGCACCGCGCGCCGCCCCCGTGCCGGCGCGAGCGCACCGCGCGGCACGCAGCCCGCGCACCAAGGCACGGCCTTCTGCGCCGCGGCGCAAGGCCGGCGCGCGCGCCGCCCCACGCTCGCGTGCGCGCCCCGCGGCCCGGCGACCGGGAGGCGGCCGGCGGCGCTGAGGCGCTCATGAGCGACACCCTCGGTATCGCGCTCGCGCAGATCAACCTCCTCGTCGGCGACATTCAGGGCAACGCCGCCAAGGTCATCGCCGCGGCGCGCAGCGCCCGCGCCGAGCTCGGCGCCGACCTGGTGCTGTTTCCCGAGCTCACCCTGAGCGGCTACCCGCCCGAGGACCTGCTGCTGCACCGTGGCTTCCGCCGCCAGGTCGAGGCTGGGCTCGCGCGCGTGAGCGCCGAAGCCGGCGCGGCGGCCGTGATGGTGGGCTTTCCGGAATACACCCGCGCCGGGATCTACAACTCCGCCGCACTCGTGGCCGCCGGCGAGGTCGCCGCAATCCATCGCAAGGCGGAGCTGCCCAACTACAAGGTGTTCGACGAGAAGCGCTACTTCCGCGCCGGTGCCCAGCCGACGGTGGTTGAGCTCAAGGGCGTGCGGGTGGGACTGCTCGTGTGCGAGGACATCTGGGAGCCCGAGGCGGCACAGCTGGCGCGCGCCGCCGGTGCGCAGTTACTGGCCGTGATCAACGCCTCGCCTTACGAGATCCACAAGCAGCGCGAGCGCGAGGACACCGCCCGGGCGCGTGTCACTGACGTCGGCCTGCCACTTGCGTACGTGAATCTCATCGGTGGGCAGGACGAGCTGGTGTTCGACGGCAACTCGTTCGTCATGAGCGCCGAGGGCGAAGTGGTGCTGCGGGCGCCGCCCTTCGAGGAGGGCAGCTTCGTCGCGCGCTTCGAGCGCGATGCGCGCGGCAGGATGGTGCCGCGTGCCGCAGAGGTGGCACCGGAGCTGAGCAATGAGGCGAGCGTGTACCGCGCCCTCACGCTCGGCGTGCGCGACTACGTTGGCAAACACGGCTTTCCGGGGGTCGTCATGGGCCTCTCGGGAGGCGTCGATTCGGCGCTGACGCTCGCGATCGCCGTCGATGCGCTCGGCAAGGAGCGCGTGCAGGCGGTCATGATGCCTTCGCGCTATACCTCGCCGATGAGCCTGGAGGATGCCGCAGGGCAGGCGCGTACCCTGGGAGTGCACTACAGCGTGCTGCCGATCGAGGCGATGTTCGAGAGCACCCTGGCGACGCTCAAGAGCGAGTTCGCCGGCCACGAGCCGGACGCGACCGAGGAGAACATCCAGTCGCGCTGTCGCATGCTGCTGCTCATGGGCATCTCCAACAAGACCGGACGGATGCTGCTCACGACCGGCAACAAGAGCGAAATGGCGGTCGGCTACGCCACGCTCTACGGCGACATGGCGGGCGGTTTCGCGCCCATCAAGGACTGCAGCAAGGGACTGGTGTATCGCCTGGCGAACTATCGCAACTCGCTCGGGCGTGTGATTCCGCAGCGGGTGATCGACCGGCCGCCCTCGGCGGAGCTGCGCCCGGGCCAGAAGGACTCAGATTCGCTGCCGCCCTACGAGGTTCTCGACCCGATCCTCGAGGCGTTCATCGAGGAAGACCTGTCGGTGGATGAGATCGAGGAGCGCGGCTTCGATCGCACGACCGTAGCGCGCGTGCTCGATCTGGTGAAGCGCAACGAATACAAGCGCCGCCAGGGCCCGCCCGGGGTACGGGTGAGCCGCCGTGCCTTCGGCCGCGACTGGCGCTATCCGATCACGAGCGGCTACCGCCGCTGAGGTGCCCGCCTTTCCTGCCGGCGCTCTACCAGAACTTCCACCACGAGCGGCTGGCGACGGCCTCGGACGGGTGCACCTCGGCGCTGAAATTCGCGGCGTACACCTCGCGCGACTGCGCAGCGAGTGGCTCGAGTCCCAGCTTGTCGTAGCACTCGATCATGATCGCGAGCGCTTCCTTGATCGCCGGCGCCCCGTCGTACTGGTCCACCGCACCCTTGGCACGCTGCGCGGCCGCCACGTAGGCGCCGCGCTTGAGGTAGTAGCGCGCGACGTGCACCTCATAGCTGGCGAGGCGGTCGCGCAGGTACACCATGCGCTGCAGCGCGTCGTGCGCGTACTCGCTCTTCGGGTACTGCTCGACCACGGTCTTGAAGGAGGCGAAGGCCTTGCGCGCATCGGTCGGCGGCCGCTGGGTGAGGTCGGCGCGAAACAGCCTCTCGATGGCATTCGGAGTGCGCTCGAACTCGACCAGCCCCTTCATGTAGTAGGCGTAGTCGACGCGCGGGTGGGTCGGGTTCTCGCGGATAAAGGCATCGGCGGCGTCGGTGGCCGACTCCTTCTCGCCAGCGCGGTAATATGCATAGATGAGATCGACGCGCGCCTGGCGCGCCTCGTCGGTGAAGGGAAAGCGCGCGGTAAGCGACTCGTAAGCCTTGATGGCGCCGTTGAAGTCGTTGTTGGAGAGGTCCTTCTTCGCGGTCTTGAAGAGCTGTTCGGGTGTCTGTTTCTTCAGCACCTTCTCGCGGTGCGAGCAGCCACCGACGGCAAGCAGCACCGCGCACAACGCGACCAGACCGCCGCGCAGGGAACCGGACAAGAGCATCTGGAAGGGGCCTTTCTTTGGCTGCGCGCCGAACGAATCCGACAAGTATAGCGAATCTCACGGCTGGGCTTCCGACCGCTGCATCCCCGGTCGAGTTCCGCTCGCACGAGCTCGAGTTGCCCGCTGCGGCAGCGGGCCTCCGGTTCGACCAGGCGCTGGCGCGCGCGCTGCCGCAGTACTCGCGCGCGCAGCTGAAGTCCTGGATCGAGTCCGGCGCGGCGCGCGCGGAGGGCCGGGCGCTGCGCGGCAAGGATAGGGTGCTCGGGGGGGAGAGGGTGCGCATCGAGGCGCGGTTCGCCTCCTTAAGTGAGGTCGAGGTCGGGGCCGAGACGCTGCCGCTCACCGTGGTCTTCAGGGATCGTGCGTTGCTCGTGATCGACAAGCCGGCGGGGATGGTCGTGCACCCGGGTGCGGGCAATCCGCGCCACACGCTGCAAAACGCCCTGCTCGGGCTCGACCGCAAGCTCGCCCTGGTGCCGCGCGCCGGCCTCGTCCACCGCCTCGATAAGGACACCTCGGGGCTCCTCGTCGTGGCGCGCACGCCCGAAGTTCACACGGCGCTCGTGGCGGCGCTCGCGGCACGCGAGATCTCCCGGCAGTACGTCGCGGTCTGCACCGGAGTCATGACGGGAGGCGGCACGGTCGATGAGCCGATCGGCCGGCACCGCTCGCAGCGTCTCAGGATGACGGTGCGCCGCGACGGCCGCCCGGCCGTGACGCACTATCGGGTGCTGAAGCGCTTTCGCGCCCACACGCTGGTGCGCGTCGAGCTCGAGTCCGGTCGTACCCATCAGATCCGCGTGCACCTCGCGCACCTCGGGTTTCCAATCGTGGGGGACCCGCTCTACGGCGGGCGACGGCGCCTGCCGGCCGGCTGCACGCCGGCGCTCGCCGCAGCGCTCGGCGCCTTTCATCGCCAGGCGTTGCACGCCGAGTGTCTGGCGCTCACGCACCCGGCGACGGGCCGCAGGATGCAGTGGCAGGCAGCGCCGCCCGCGGACCTGCAGGGCCTGCTGAGGGCGCTCGAAGGGGATGCGACGTGAGCGGCGCGGCGGCAGCGACGGGTCCCGACGTTCTGATTCCCGAGTGGCGCGTACCGCGCGCCGTGCGTGCGGCGTTCACACTGCGAAGCGGCGGCGTGAGCGCGGCTCCGTTCGACTCCCTCAACCTCGGCGCCCACGTGGGCGACACTCCGGCCGCGGTCGCCGAGAACCGCCGCCGGGTGCGCACGTGCCTCAATCTCCCGGCGGAGCCAGTCTGGCTCGAGCAGGTACACGGGACCCGCGTAGCGGACCTGGATGTCCGGGGCGAGGGCACCGGGGAGCCCGCCGATGCCGTGCTCACCCGCCGGAGAGGAAGGGTATGCGCAGTGCAGGTCGCCGATTGCATGCCGGTCCTGCTGGCAGCGCGGGATGCCTCGGCGGTAGCCGTGGCGCACGCGGGTTGGCGTGGGCTTGCCGCCGGGGTGCTGGAAGCGACGCTCGCGCAGCTCGGCGTGGCCGCCGGGGA
>DASXKA010000289.1:0-13683 GCA_036497085.1 Steroidobacteraceae bacterium
GCGCGCCGCCGGCCGGCGGCTGCGGCGCACCTACTGCTGGATATTCCTGATCCAGGCGATCTCCTATTACGGCAAGCTCGCCATCCATCCGCACCCGCTCACGGCGCTCAGCGATCTGTGGGCGCGCGCCGCCGTCGGCCCCGTCCCGGGCCAGGCGCTGGTGTTCGCCGGCCTGGTATTTCACCTCGGCTGGATCGTGTTCGCCGACGTGACGCTGCGGCTCGACCGGCGCGACTGGCGCATCCGGCAGAGCCTGATCGCGGTGGGTTAGACTAACGCGATGAAACCGTGGATCGCCCCGTCGATTCTGTCCGCGGATTTCGCGCGCCTCGGCGCCGAGGTCGGGGCGGTGCTGGAAGCGGGCGCCGATCTCATCCATTTCGACGTGATGGACAACCACTACGTGCCGAATCTCACCATCGGCCCGCTGGTGTGCCAGGCGCTGCGCAAGTACGGCGTCGCGGCTCCCATCGACGTGCACCTGATGGTGCGCCCGGTCGATCGCCTGGTACCGGACTTCGCCGCCGCGGGCGCCACGTTCATCACTTTTCATCCGGAAGCGAGCGAGCACGTCGACCGCACGATCGCGCTGATCCGCGAGCACGGCTGCCGGCCGGGGCTGGTGTTCAACCCCGCCACCCCGCTCGACTATCTCGACTACACGCT
The DNA here is from genome assembly GCA_036497085.1 of Steroidobacteraceae bacterium. Classification (GTDB taxonomy): domain Bacteria; phylum Pseudomonadota; class Gammaproteobacteria; order Steroidobacterales; family Steroidobacteraceae; genus 13-2-20CM-66-19. Next base: position 667 of record DASXKA010000289.1, read on the forward strand.
CGAGCTCATCGACATGGTGCTCATAATGTCGGTGAACCCGGGCTTCGCCGGCCAGCAGTTCATTCCGACGAGCCTGCGCAAGCTCGAGGATGCCCGCGCGCGCATCCAGGCGGGCGGGCGCGACGTGCGGCTCGAGGTCGACGGGGGGATCAAGACCGACAACATCGCCGCCGCCGCGGCGGCCGGGGCCGACACCTTCGTGGCAGGCTCGGCGATCTTCGGCAGCCGTGACTACGCGGGGACCATCCGTGAGATGCGCCGTCAGATCGCGGGGGTCACCGGCAAGAGGGCAGCCCCCACACCGATCGGCGTCCGCCGTCCGGGTGCGCGCCGGGGGCACTAGTTAGAAGAAGCGGCTACTCGTCTTCCTCGTCGTCGTCATCATCATCGTCGTCGTCCATGGCCAGCTGTCCGGCGGGCTTGCCCGCGCCGGCCGGCCCGGCGGGCTTGGCCGGCACGATGACGGGACGGGTCTTCATCTTCGGACGGGCATTGAAGACCACGATGGTCTTGCCGGTGGCCCGCAGGAGTCCCTGTTCCTCGAGCACCTTCAGCACGCGGCCCGCCATCTCGCGCGAGCAGCCGACCAGACGCGACAGCTCCTGGCGGCTCACCTTGATCTGCATGCCTTCCGGGTGCGTCATGGCGTCCGGCTCGCCGCACAGGTCCATGATGGCGTGCGCCACGCGGCCGGTGACATCGACGAAGGCCAGGTCGCCGAGTTTACGGTTGGTACGATCGAGGCGCGTGGCGAGCTGGGTCGCCAGCTCGAATACCAGCCCGGGACTCTCTGCGGCGATCTGCCGGAAGCGCGGATAGGTCATCTCCGCGAGCTCGCACTGATTGCGGGTGCGCACCCAGGCGCTGCGGGTCGGCTGCTCGTAGAACAGACCCATCTCGCCGAAGAACTGGCCGCGGTTGAGGTAGGCGAGCACCATCTCGTTGCCTTCCTCGTCCTCGATCATTACCTCGACTGAGCCGCTGATGATGTAGTAGAGGACATCCGGCAGGTCGCCCGCGTGGATAACCACGGTCTTGGACGGGACCGCGCGGATGCGGCAGTAGCTCAGGAAGCGGTTGATCGCCGGAATCTCGCTCAGCGGCTTGATGTTCTCTTCCATACCGGCTCCCCCGATCACATCTTTAATATAAGCCTTCGCGGCCCGTCAGACCCAGTAAGCCGTGCGCGTCATGAGGCGGGCGGTCTCGCGCATGAGTACGCGCACCGGTGCCGGCAGGCGCCCGCCGCCGGCCGCGGCCGCCGTCGCGCCGTGTGAAATCTCCTCCGACCTCATGGTTTCAAGTATGGCACGGCTGCGGCTGTCACCTACCGGGAGTCTGCCGAGGTGCTCGTCCAGGTGGCCTTCCACCTGGCGCTCCGTCTCGACGACGAAGCCGAGACTCGCCCGGTCCCCTGCCAGCGCCGCGAGCGCCCCGATGGCGAACGACCCGGCATACCAGAGCGGATTGAGAAGGCTCGGCCGCGCGCCGAGCTCTGCAAGACGGGTCTCACACCACGCCAGATGATCGTTTTCCGCGCGCGCGGCTTCCACGAGCAGGGCGCGCGTGGCCGCCGAGCGGGCGATCAGTGCCTGGCCATGGTAGAGCGCCTGGGCGGCGAGCTCGCCGGAGTGATTGACGCGCATGAGTGCCGCGCTCTCGCGCTGCTGCGCGGTGCTGAGCTGGTCAGCCCCTGCCGGGGGGGTGCCGGGGACGGGTCGCGCGGCCCGGGCCGGCGCGAACACCGATCGCAGGGCACGATCAAGGGCGGCGATCGCATCGTCTATAGAGCGGCCGGACTCCATAAATTATGGGCTCTATTATAGGCTGCGGCTCCGCCTCGACAGGCTCCCCGGCCCTCCCCGGAGGGGGCCGGTACGTGCGGAATCGGCGCTTTGCATTGGGGCAGCTGCTTGAGTAAACTTGCCCGCCTTTTTTTGGCCGCGGCGCTCGAGGGTAGGGGCCCGGTCCGCAGGCCTGCAGCCACGAGTGACCTATGAAGACCGTATTTGCCAAGCCCGGTAGCGTCCGCGGCGACTGGTTCATCGTTGACGCCAGCGACAAGACGCTCGGGCGTCTCGCTTCGCAGATTGCCCATCGCCTGAAGGGCAAGCACAAGGCTGACTACAGCCCCCACGTCGATATGGGGGATCACATCGTGGTGGTGAACGCGCAGAAGATCCGCGTCACCGGGCGCAAGCTCACCGACAAGATCTACTACCATCACACCGGCCACATCGGCGGCATCAAGTCGATCGCGCTCGAGAAGCTCCTCGCCGAGCACCCGGAGCGGGCGATCGAGTTCGCGGTCAAGGGAATGCTGCCGAAGAACCCCCTCGGCCGGCGCATGTTCAAGAAGCTGCATGTGTTTGCCGGTGGCAAGCACCCGCACCAGGCGCAGCAGCCGAAGCCACTCGAGATCCAATAGGACCAAATTGCATGCCAGCGACACCGAACCACTACGGCACCGGCCGGCGCAAGACCGCCACCGCGCGTGTCTACCTCAAGCCCGGCAGCGGCAAGATCACCGTCAACGATCGCTCGCTGGATGAGTTCTTCGGCCGCGAGACCGGCCGCATGATCGTGCGGCAGCCGCTCGACGCCGTTAAGCTGCATACGAAGTTCGATATCTCCGTCCAGGTCGACGGTGGCGGCATCACCGGTCAGGCGGGCGCGATCCGCCACGGCATCACCCGCGCGCTCATCAAATATGATGAGAGCCTGCGCAAGCCGCTGCGCGATGCGGGCTTCGTCACCCGTGACGCGCGTGAGGTGGAGCGCAAGAAGGTCGGCCGCCGCAAGGCGCGCCGCGGGACGCAGTACTCGAAGCGCTAAGAACGCAGGATCCCTCTTGGGGGATCGTCTAGTGGTAGGACAACGGACTCTGACTCCGTTTACCTAGGTTCGAATCCTAGTCCCCCAGCCAATGTAAGAAGGCCCGTCTTCCCGGACGGGCCTTTCTTTACTCGCAGGCGCGACTCCCGACGGGACTAGGATGAGAACCGTAGGTTCGACTAGCCGAGCGAGTCTGCGAGCGAGGCTGGACGACGGCTTCGCGAAGCGAAGCTGTCGGGCCCGAGCCATCCGGCGAGGGCCGAGGCGCGCATGCGCCGAGCAATCCTAGTCCCCCAGCCAATGTAAGAAGGCCCGTCTTCCCGGACGGGCCTGTTTTTACGCCACCAATCTGCACTGAGGCTCAGCGGGTCTCGACACCCCGTGCGGTGCCGACGATCAGGAGGTCCGCCGGGCGGACGGCGAACAGGCCGACCGTCACTACTCCGGTGATCTGGTCGAGCTCCCGCTCGAGCGCTACCGGATCGGCGATCGTGAGCCCGTGGACATCGAGGATGTGGTTGCCGTTGTCGGTCACGAAGCCAGCGCGCCACACGGGCCGCCCGCCGCGCGCGGCCAGCTCGCGGGAAACCAGCGTGCGCGCCATGGGGATCACCTCGACGGGCAGGGGAAAGCGGCCGAGGGTCTCGACCACCTTGCTGTCATCGACGATGCACACGAAGCGCCGCGCGGCTGCCGCGATGATCTTCTCGCGCGTCAGGGCACCTCCGCCGCCCTTCACGAGATGCCGCGCCGCGGTCGCCTCGTCGGCACCGTCGATATAGAGGCTGAGGGCGCTCACCTCGTTGAGGTCGCGCACCTCGATGCCGGCCGCCGCGAGCCGTGCGCTGCTCGCCTGCGAGCTCGAAACGGCCTGCCGCGGGCGGCGCGGCAGCTGCGCGAGCGCGTCTATGAAGAGATTGACGGTCGAGCCGGTGCCGACGCCGATGATGGCCTCGTCCGTCACCAGCTCGAGCGCGGCTTGCGCGGCGCGCTGCTTCTTCGTGTCGCCGTTCGCCGTCACGCTGCTCGCCGTCATGCATTCCCCCTCACGATCGCCGGCACCAGAAACGACTGTGCCCGCTGTTGCGAGCGGGCACGGTCGTTGCAAATTCGACTCGGCGGCCACTTACGCGACCGCCGAGTTAAGGCCTATTTCTTCTTGCTGGCTTTCTTCTTGGCCTTCTTTTTCGCCTTCGCCATGTTGGCTCTCCAAGTGTGTGACGGGTTAGTCCGGGGTCCGAGTATATACACGCGAATCTAAATTACAAGCGAGTGACGCTGAAGTGTGCTAGGCGATGAGCGCGGTGCGCGTCCGCGAGTGCGCTGTGCGCGCACGCGCTGCGCGTTTACGTCGACGGTGCGCGCGACTCGAGCGAGAGAATGAAGCTCCAGTGCGCGCTTTCCACCGGCGTGACCGACAAACGGTTACCGGGACGCAGCAGCACCATCCCCTTGAGCTCCCTGGCAGCATGCGCGCGCAGCTCCTGCAGCGTGACGGCGCGCGCGAGGCGGCGCTTGAGCTGCACATCCACCATGAACCAGCGGGGATCCTTGCGATCGCTCTCCGGGTCATAGTGCTCGTGCTTGCGATCGAAGGCAGTGGGGTCGGGATATCCCTCTCTCACGACCTCCATGATGGCCACGATGCCCGGTACTTCGGTGCTCGAGTAGTACATGAAGGCCTGATCGCCCTTCTTCATCTGGTCGCGCAGCATGTTGCGCGCCTGGTAGTTGCGAACGCCGTCCCAGCCGCTGGTGTGGTGCGCAGCGGCGGTGAGCTGCTCGACGCCGAAGGTGCTCGGCTCGGTCTTCATCAGCCAGTAATGCATCGGATGAACCCCTCATCGGTCACGATCGCGTCCAACGGCACGTCGTGCGGCGCCGCGGCCAGCTGCTCGACCTGCTGGAAAGAGTAGCCGAACCCCACGAGCAGTGGTTTGTGCCATACGCGCCGCAGCTGGCGGAAGGCAAAGGCCCGGTCATAGAAGCCGCCGCCGGTGCCGAGGCGCAGGCCCCGCCGGTCGAACCCCACCAGCGGCAGGAACACGAGGTCGAGCCAGCGCGCAGCGACGGTGGTGAAGCCCGCGGGCTCGCCGATCCCGAGGCGGTTCTCCCGCAGCGGCCCCTGCAGCTCGATGAAGCGCATGCCGCGCGACTGTCGGCGGCGATCAATGCGCGGCAGGAAGATGCGGCAGCCGCGTGACTGCGCCAGCGCGATGAGCGGCGCCGAGTCGAGCTCGGCGGGCAGGGCGGCGTAGGCGGCAATAAGTTGTCCGGCGGCGAGATGCAGCACGCGGTCGGCGTTGAGCGTGGCGCTGCGGGCTGCCGCCGCGCGTTCGCCGGCGCTGACGGCGCGCCGCCGCGCGTTGAGCTCGGCCCGCTGTGACCTGCGGGCCGTGCCCAGGCTCGAATCAGGCAGCGTCACCCGCATGTGCCGGTGCGAGCCGTTGCTCTCGAACCAGAGCAACAGGTGGGACGAGCTGCGGCAGGTAAGGCTTTCCGCTCAAAAATGCGGACCTGCACAATGCTGCTGCAAGCGTTGAGTCCCGAGGGTGTTTCAATTAGGGTCCGAGGTAACCCGGCCCGCTTGTCGAACACCGCAGGCGACGCTGGCGGCCAATGTACACCATGCGTGCCCCCTGCGCTTGAGACTCCCGTCGCATCACAGATCGAGTTGCTGGCTCTTGCCGAGGGCGCCCTCGACCCTTTCCCGCAGCGCCCGCACCCTTTGGCCGGCGCCGCTGTCGACCCTGGTATCACGATCGCGCAGTTTGAGAAACTCGTGGGCGAGGTTCAGCGCGGCCATGACGGCAATCCGGTCGAGACCGACGACTTTGCCGGTGTCGCGGATCTCGCGCATGCGCTGAGTGAGGAATTCGGCGGCGTCGAGCAGCGCCGAGCGCTCTTCGTAGGCGCACGCCACTACGTACTCTTTCTCCAGGATGCGCACGCTGACGCGTGCCTGGTCCGGCGGACTCACGCGCCGTGCTCGAGGGTCTTCAGGCGCCCGATCATGGCTTCGACGCGCGTGCGCACCTGCTCATTCTTGTGCATCAGCGAGGCGCGTTCGCCGGCCAGGGACTCGTGGCGCGCCTTGAGGGCGCGATTCTCTTCCTTCAGGTGCTCGAGCGTCGACAGCAGCTCGTCGACGCGTTTGGTGAGGCGGGTGAGCTCGAGATCCAGTTGTGTTTTTGTAGTGTCGCTCATGGCACAGGACTATAGAGCCGCGCTCTTCGTGCGGTCAATTCGACTCAACTATAATGCGGGCTCCCCATGAATCAGCCGAGTTACACCGAGATCGAGCAGCTGCTGAGCGCGCAGCGCTCGTTGACAGAAGCCGCCGAAGCGCACGGCACGCTCACCGGCTGTCTGTGTGCGCTGGCGGACTTCAGCTTCCAGGACTGGTTGCGGGAGATTCTGCCCGACGGCCGCGCGGAGGCCGCCACCGCCGATACCCTCTACGGGCTCTACACGACCACCGCCGCGGCGCTCGAGCAGACCGACATGGAGTTCGAGCCGCTGCTGCCGAGCGACGCGCAGCCGCTCGAGGTGCGTACCGCGGCGCTCGCCATCTGGTGCCAGGGATTTCTCTATGGCCTCGGCTCTGGCTCGATCCCCGACGCCGGCGGACTGCCGGGCGATGTCGGCGAGGTGGTGCGCGATTTCACCGAGATCACCCGTGCGGGCGTCGACGACGAGCAGGGCGATGACTCAAACGAGGGCGCCTACGCGGAGCTGGTCGAGTTCGTGCGTGTCGGAGTGCAGCTCGTGTTCGAGGAGCTCGCGCCGGCGCGGCATGCGCCGCTCCCGGACGCGGCTCCGCTGCACTAGGCTCCATGGCGAGAGACGAGTTCGCGCGCCGCCGCCGTCAGCTGATGCGCCTGATGGGGCGCGATTCCATCGCGCTGCTGCCCGCCGCGCCCGTACGGCACCGCAATAACGACGTCGAATACCCGTACCGGCAGGACAGCGACTTCCAGTACCTCACTGGCTTCGGCGAGCCCGAGGCGGTGGCGGTGCTCGTTCCGGGGCGGGAGCAGGCCGAGTACATCATGTTCGTGCGCGAGCGCGACCCGGCGCGCGAGACCTGGGACGGGCGGCGCGCGGGGCCGAACGGCGCGGCGCGCGACTTCGGCGCCGACGACGCTTTCCCCATCACCGACATGGACGAGATCCTGCCGGGCCTGCTCGAGAACCGCACCCGGGTCTACTACACCATGGGCGCCTACGCGGACTTCGATCAGCGGGTCGTCGGCTGGGTGAACGGCCTGCGGACCCAGGCGAAGAACGGCCGACACCCTCCCCAGGAACTCGTGGCGCTCGATCACCTGCTGCACGATATGCGTCTCTACAAGTCGCGCGGCGAGCTCGAGCTGATGCGCACCGCGGCCCGTATCGCCGCGCGCGCCCACCTGCGCGCCATGCGCTTCTGCCGGCCAGGGGCTACCGAGTATCAGGTGATGGCGGAGCTGCTGCACGAGTTCCGCCGCCACAACGCCGACACCGCCTACTACCCGATCGTCGGAGGGGGCGCCAACAGCTGCACTCTCCACTACCGCGACAACGACCAGCCGCTCGCCGATGGCGAGCTGCTGCTGGTCGACGCCGGATGCGAGGTCGAGTGCTACGCCTCGGACATCACCCGTACCTTCCCGATCAACGGCCGCTTCACGCCCGAGCAGCGCGCGGTATACGAGGTAGTGCTGGAAGCCAATCGCGCCGCCATCGCGCGTGTGCGTCCCGGCAATCACTGGAACGAGCCGCACGAGGCGGCGGTGCGGGTCATCACCCAGGGCCTGATGAAGCTCGGTCTCCTCAAGGGACGGCTGCCCGCGCTGATCCGCAGCGGCGCCTACCGGCGCTTCTTCATGCATCGCACCGGCCACTGGCTGGGACTCGACGTGCACGACGTCGGCGACTACAAGGTCGGCGACGAATGGCGGGTGCTCGAGCCCGGTATGACGCTCACCATCGAGCCCGGGATCTACTTGGCCGCAGGCGCGCGCGGCGTGCCGCGCCGGTTCCGCAACATCGGCGTGCGCATCGAGGACGACGTACTGGTCACCAAACGCGGCAGCGAAGTGCTGACCGCGCGCGCGCCGAAGGATGCCGATCAGATCGAGGCCGTGATGGCCCAGGGCTGAGAGTGCGCACCTCGTCATGAGCGACCCAGTCCATCCGCCAGCGCTCGAGGTTGACGTGGCCGTGGTCGGCGGCGGGATGGTGGGTGCGAGCCTCGCCGCGGGGCTCATCGGTACCGGAGTGCGGCTGCTGCTGGTCGAGGCGGTGCCGTTCGGGGCCCGTGCGCAGCCGAGTTTCGACGAGCGCACCACCGCGCTCGGTAACGCGAGTCGCCGGATCTTCGAAGGGCTCGGCGTGTGGGAGACACTCGCGAGCGAAGCCGCCCCCATACGCGCCATCCACGTCTCGGACGCCGGTCGCTTCGGCAGCGCACGCCTCGCGGCCGAGGAGCAGGGGGTCGAGGCTCTGGGTTATGTCGTACCCAACCGGTGCATCGGGGCGGCGCTCTGGGGCCGCCTCGCCGGGGCGACCGGGCTGCTGTTGCGCGTTCCCGGGCAGGTCGAGAACGTCGCGATCGAGGCCGGCGGCGTGCGCTTCGATGTCGCGTCCGCGGGGCGGCGGGAGGCGGTGACGACGCGGCTGGTGGTGGCGGCCGACGGCGCGCACTCGCAGATCCGCAGCGCCGCCGGCATCGAGGTTGCGGTGGAGGACTATGAGCAGGTGGCGGTCGTCGCCAACGTCGCGTGCGACACGCCCCACCGTGGCATCGCGTACGAGCGCTTCACTTCGGCGGGGCCGCTCGCGCTGCTGCCGCTCGCCGACGGCACGCTGAGTGTCATCTGGGCGTGCCGGCGCGACGATGCCCCGCGAGTGCTGGCGCTCGACGACACCGCCTGGCTCGGCGAGCTGCAGGCGCGTTTCGGCTGGCGCGCGGGGCGCTTCGTCCGCGCCGGGCGCCGCGCCTCCTATCCCCTGAGGCTCGCGCGGGCCGCCTCCGCGGTGGCGACCCGCACCGTGCTCATCGGCAACGCGGCGCAGGCGCTGCATCCGGTCGCGGGCCAGGGCTTCAATCTTGGACTGCGGGATGCCGCGATGCTGGCGGAGGTGATCGCCGGGAGTACCGGCGACGTCGGCGCCGCGGCGCTCCTCGAGCGGTTCGCCGCCTGGCGCGCGCGCGACCGCAGCGGCGTCACCCGCTTCACCGACGGACTGGTCCGGCTGTTTGGCGATGAGCGCTTCGGGGTCGGGCTGCTACGCAACCTGGGACTGCTGCTCTTCGACCTGACGCCGCCCCTCAAGGGCGCGCTGGCGCGCGTGAGCCTCGGCTTCGGCGGGCCGACGCCCCGCCTCGCGCGCGGGCTGCCGGTGCGCCATGCCTGAGTTCGATGTCGCGATCGTCGGGGGCGGGCCGGTGGGCGCCTGTGCCGCGGCGCTGCTCGCGCGCGGCGCCGGTGCCGGCGCCGCGGGGCTGCGGGTGGCGCTGATCGAGCCGCAGGTGCCGCGGCCCCCGGCTGCCGGTGCCGCGCCCGATGCACGCGTGGTGGCGATCTCGCGCGCCAGCGAGACGCTGCTCACGAGCGCCGGGGCGTGGCCGGCGATCGCAGGGCCACGGACTTGTGCCTACGAGCGCATGCGTATCTGGCACGAGAGTGTCGCCGCCGACGGCGCGGATGTGCTCGTCTTCGATGCCGCAGACGTGGGCGAGCCGAACCTGGGGTTCATCGTCGAGAGCCGCCTGCTGCAGACGGCGCTGCTCGCGGCGTTCAGCGCCGCCGGCGGGCATCTGGAGTCGGCGCAGTTCTCCTCGCTCGCCATCGAGGCAGACGGGGTGAGTATCGCGACCAGCCGCGGAGCGCTGCGCGCCCGACTGGTGGTGGGTGCCGACGGTGCGCAGTCGGCCGTGCGCACTGCGGCAGGCCTCGCGGCCGAAGTGCGCGACTACCGCCAGACGGCGATCGTCGTCACGGTCGCGACCGCGCGGCCGCACGCGCTGACCGCCTGGCAACGCTTCATGAAGAACGGCACGCTCGCGTTTCTGCCGCTCTTTGACGGCACGAGCTCCATCGTCTGGTCGGCGGATGAGTCGCTGGCGGCCGAGCTCATCCGCGCGAGCGCCTCGGACTTCGCGCGCGAGCTCGATCGGGCCTCGGACCACGCCCTCGGTGCGACACGCCTGGTGAGCGAGCGGGTCTCGTTTCCACTCAGGCGGCTCGCCGCGCCCCGCTACGTCGCCCAGCGCGTTGCGCTCGTTGGAGACGCCGCACACGTCGTGCATCCGCTCGCCGGCCAGGGTGTCAACCTCGGACTCCTCGATGCGGGGGCGCTGGCGCAGGAGGTGGCGGCAGCCGTGGCGCGGCGCGAGGACCCGGGATCACTCGGCGTGCTGCGGGCCTATGAGCGCTGGCGCAAGAGCGAGGTCGCCGTCATGGCGGCTTCGATCGATGCGTTCGACCGCCTGCTCGCCCATGGCAGCGGGCCGCTCGCGCGCCTGGCGCAGCGCGGGCTCGCGTGGGTGAACCGCAGCCAGGAGCTGCGGCGCTTCTTCATCCGTCGCGCGCTTGGCGTGAGCGGGGAGCTGCCCCGGCTCGCGCGGCGGGCATCGTGAGTCGCGCGGCACAGAGCCGGGCGGGAGCCGGACTCGACATCCGCGAGTACCGCGAGTCCGACTGGCCTCAGGTCCTGCCGATCCTGCAGGAGACCTTTCGCGCCGGGGACACGTACGCGTTCTCGCCGCAATGCACCGCGGAGGAGATCCGCAGGGTCTGGGTGCAGGCGCCCGCGAGAGCCTTCGTGGCCTGCGAGCCGGACGGGCGGGTTCAGGGTACCTATTTCATCAAGGCCAATCAGCCGGGACTCGGCGCGCACGTGTGCAACTGCGGCTACGTGGTGGCACCGGGCGCGCAGGGCAGGGGTATCGCGGCGGGGATGTGCGAGCACTCCCAGGCCCAGGCGCTCGCCATGGGATTCAGAGCGATGCAGTTCAATCTCGTCGTGGCTACCAATACGCGCGCGATCCGGCTGTGGGAGCGGCTCGGGTTCTCGGTCGTGGGCCGGCTGCCCGGCGCGTTCAATCACCAGCAGCTGGGCTATGTCGATGCGCTGGTCATGTTCAAGGCACTCGTCGCGGGTAATCCATGAGCACGGTGAATTCGCCGGGTGGGAGGACACCATGAAGGCCATACGATCGATCGCCCTTGCTCTTTCCGTCGGTGCGCTGGTTGCCGCCGTCCGGGCGGACACGGTTGGTACCGACCTGCCCCAGCGCCAGGAGCTCAAGCGCGCCGACCTGGCAATCTCGCCGGCCATGGAGGTCATCACCTCGATCGATGAGATCAAGAAGGGTGAAACCCTGCCGCGGCACTCTCATCACGGCATCGAGACCGGCTACGTACTGCAGGGAAGCATGATTCAGACTCCCGGCCAGGCGCCGACGATGCTGCAGACCGGGAGCAGCTTCATGAACCAGCGCGACGTGCCGCACGGCGGCTTTACCGTGGTTGGCGATCAGCCGCTCAAGCTCCTGACGGTGCACGTGGTCGACAGGAGCAAGCCTCTGTACGAATGGGTGAAGTGAGCCACACCGGAACGTCACGCGAGAGCAATGAGATCCACCTTGGCCGCGCACACGAAGTCGTTTTCCGAGAGTCCCTTGACGGCGTGGGTGGTGAACTTTACGCGGCAGTAGTTGTAGCCGACCTCGAGATCCGGATGGTGATCCTCGATGTTGGCGATATGGGCGAGGGCGTTGACGAAGCTCATGGTGCGGTAGAAGTCGCGGAAGGCGAAGCGGCGCACGATGGCGCGCGCCTCATCGGCCAGCACCCAGTCACTGGAGACCTGCACGAGGAACCCCGCCGCCTGCGCAGGCGTCAGCGGTGGCATGCCGCCTTCACAGGGCCGGCACTTGCGTGCGGCGAGCGGCTCGCTCATGCGCCTTCTCCGGGCGGCCTGAGGCGCGCATAGCGGCGCGCGATGTAGCGCTCGACGATCTCCTGGAACTCTGCGGCGATGCGCTCGCCCTTCAGGGTCACGGTCTTCTCGCCGTCCTCGTACACCGGAGCCACGGGACGTTCGCCGGTGCCGGGCAGGCTGATGCCGAGGTTGGCGTGCTTGCTCTCGCCCGGGCCGTTGACGACGCAGCCCATGACGGCGACCGTCATCTCCTCCACCCCGGCGTACTCGCGCCGCCACTGCGGCATGCGCGCGCGGATGTGGCTCTGGATCTGCTGGGCAAGCTCCTGGAAGAAGGTGCTGGTGGTGCGACCGCAGCCCGGGCAGGCGATCACCAGCGGCGTGAACGCACGCAGCCCCATGGTCTGCAGGATCTCCTGCGCGACGATCACCTCCTGGGTGCGGTCGCCGCCCGGCTCGGGGGTGAGGGACACACGGATGGTGTCGCCGATGCCCTCCTGCAGCAGCACCGCCATTCCGGCGGTCGAGGCGACGATGCCCTTGGAGCCCATGCCGGCCTCGGTCAGCCCGAGATGCAGCGGGTAGTCGCAGCGCGTCGCGAGGTCGCGGTAGATCGCGATGAGATCCTGCACCCCGCTCACCTTGGCCGAGAGAATGATGCGGTGGTGCGCGAGCCCCAGCTCCTCGGCGCGCTGCGCGCTGCCGAGCGCCGAGAGGACCACGGCGTTGCGCAGCACGGCCTGGGCATCGAGGGGCTGAGGGAGCGCGGAGTTCTCGTCCATGAGGCGCGTCAGCAGGTCCGAGTCGAGGCTTCCCCAGTTGACACCGATGCGCACCGGCTTGCCGTAGTGGCAGGCGATCTCGATCATCTCCGCGAACTGCGGGTCGCGCTTCGATCCTCGTCCGACGTTGCCCGGGTTGATGCGGTACTTGGCGAGCGCCACCGCGCAATCGGGATGCTCGCGCAAGAGCTTGTGTCCGTTGAAGTGGAAGTCGCCGATGAGCGGCACCGCGACGCCGACCTGGTCGAGCCACGCGCGGATCGGGGCCACCGCGGCCGCTGCCTCGCTGGTGTTCACGGTGATGCGCACCAGCTCCGAGCCTGCGCGCGCGAGCGCCTGGACCTGGCGCGCCGTGCCCTCGACGTCGGCAGTGTCGGTATTGGTCATCGACTGCACGACGATCGGCGCACCGCCGCCGACGCGGACCGGCCCGATGGATACCTGTGCTGTCGTACGGCGCGAGAGG
>DASXKA010000290.1:0-6568 GCA_036497085.1 Steroidobacteraceae bacterium
CAGGTCCGCCTCGCGGACGAAGCCGCCAAGGGCGGAGTCGACACGGGCGAGCTGCCCGGACTCGTGCGCGCGGTGGCGCTCCTGCCGCGCCTCAGGCTCCGGGGCCTCATGTGCATTCCGCCTGAAGAGACGCAGCCCGAGCGCCAGCACGGCTGGTTCCGCGAGCTGCGGCGGCTGCTCGAAGCGCTGAACGGCGAGGGCGCGGCGCTCGACACCCTCTCGATGGGGATGAGCGGGGACTTCGAGGCCGCGATCGAGGAAGGCGCCACCATGGTGCGCGTCGGGACGGCGTTGTTCGGCCCGCGGCCACCCTGACATGCGTCACGCTACAATCGCACCCATGTCTGAGCAGCACGTCACCGTCCTCGGCGGCGGCCACATGGGCCGGGCGCTCCTCTCCGGCCTGCTGCGCTCCGGAACACGCCCCGAGCGGCTGAGCGTCGGCGAGAGCTCCGCGGAGGCGCGCCTCGCGCTCGCGCGCGAGCTCGGCGTGAGCGCGACCGCGGACAACGCGCGCGCGGTCGACGGCGCCGCGGTGGTGGTGCTGGCGGTGAAGCCACAGCAGGCGCGCGCGGCCGTCACGGGGATCGCTCCACTGCTGCGCGCGCAGCGGCCGCTGCTGCTGTCGGTGGCTGCCGGCGTGCGCATCGGCACGCTCGAATCCTGGTGCGGCCCGGGAGTACCCGTGGCGCGCGCCATGCCGAACCGGCCGGCGCTGCTCGGCGCCGGCGCCACCGCGCTCTACGCCCCGCCCTCCGTCGGCGGCGAGCTGCGGGCTGCCGCCGAGCGCATCGCGCGCGCCGTCGGCGAGGTAGTGTGGGTGAGCGAGGAGGATCTCCTCGAGGTCGTCACCGCACTCTCGGGAAGCGGACCAGCGTATTTCTTCCTGCTCGCCGAGCTCATGGCCGAGGCGGCCGCGGGGCTCGGGCTCCCGGCGCCGGTCGCGAAGCGGCTCGCCGCCGCGACGCTCCACGGGGCCGGTCTCATGGCCGCCGCGGGCGATGCGGACCTCGCGCAGCTGCGGGCCGAGGTCGCTTCCAAGGGAGGCACGACCGAGGCGGCGCTCGGGGTGTTCGCGTCGGCCGATCTCAGGGGAATCGTCACGCGCGTGCTCGAGGCCGCCGCCCGGCGCGGCCGCGAGCTCGGCGCCCTGGCCGAGAGCCGACCGTGAGAGCTGCACCATGAGCGCCATCGTCTATATCGTCGAGACCCTGTTGTCGCTGGCGCTGTTCGTGGTGCTGGCGCGCCTGCTGCTGCAGCTGACGCGCGCCGACTTCCGCAACCCGATAGCCCAAGCGATCGTGCAGCTCACCAACCCGCTCATCGTGCCGCTGCGGCGCGTGCTGCCACCGATCGGCAAGGTCGACACCGCCTCGGTGGTGGCGGTGCTGCTGGTGGCGGCCGTCGAAGTGGCGGCGCTCGCGGCGCTGCGCGGCGCGGGACTGCCCGACTGGCTGGGCTGGCTGGACTCGCTCGCGCTCGAGATCGCGCGCACGCTGCTGTGGACCTACTGCTACGCGATCCTCATCTACTGGCTGCTGAGCTTCATCGCGCCCGGCGGCTATTCGCCGCTGCAATCGGTGCTCAGCTCGCTGTGCGAGCCGGTGCTGCGGCCCTTCCGGCGCTTCATTCCTTCGGTCGCGGGGCTCGATCTGTCGCCGCTCTGGGCGACGATCGCGATCCAGGCGATCCTCATTCTCATTCGCTGAAGACACGGCCTGCGCTTAGACGGAACACGCGCTTAGCGCGCACTTCGCACCGTAAGTCGCAGCATCGCAGGGACGGCGGGGCACGCAGGCGACCGCCCCTGAAGCAGCAAACCCTACGAAAAAAGGCATTTCCGCAACAGGTACGGTGAAGAAATTTCTTGCCAAAGCGCGCGCATGTGCTATTTTCCGCGCCGAATCTCCTGCGCGGCGCTCGACGGCGCGCATCTCAACCAACCAAAATCCTCGAGGAGTACCGCAAAATGGCGAAAAAGGGTGGCGCACCGACGAAATCGGAAGTCCTGACACACATCTCCAAGGAGACGGGGCTGTCCCGCAAGCAGGTCGGAGGCGTCTTCGATTCGCTCAGCGGCGTGATAAAGAAGAGCCTGAGGGGCGGCGGGCTGTTCACTCTGCCGGGGCTTCTGAAGATGAAGGTCGTGAAGAAGCCGGCCACCAAGGCGCGCGAAGGCGTCAACCCCTTCACCGGCGAGAAGATGATGTTCAAGGCCAAGCCGGCGAGCAAGAAGGTCCGCTGCCTGCCGCTGAAGAGCCTGAAGGCGATGGTTAACTAGTAAGGCTTAACCGCGATCGCAGGCGAAGGCCCGGCCGGAGCAGAGCTCCGCCGGGCCTTCTCGTTCATGGGCCCGGCTGCGGCGCCCGGCGACGTGCCGCGCACCCGCGGACGCATCTTCAGCGCATGAACGCGAGCACCGTCTCGCGCAGCTCGTTGATACGCCCGTGGAAGAAGTGGCTCGCGCCCGGCACGACACTGACCTCCGGTCGGGCCACTCCGGGGAGCGGCTGGCGTTCCGCCGCCCAGGCGAGCACGGCCGGCGCAGGTACCACCTCGTCCGCATCTCCCTGCACGATGAGCCAGGGGCAGGCGGGCTCGGCGGCGCGTGCCGCATCGAAGTCGGCGCGCTCGAGCCGCGTGATGCCGGGCGCAACCACTACCAGCCGCTCCGGCTCTGCCTGCTGCGCGATGCGCAGCGCGACCGCTCCGCCGAAGGAAAACCCGGCAAGCCACAGCGACGTGTGCGGCCAGCGCTCCCGGCCCCAGCCGATGATCGCGAGCGCATCGTCGCTCTCGCCCCGCCCTTCGTCGTAGGTGCCTGCGCTGGCTGCTACCCCGCGGAAGTTGAAACGGATGGCCGGCGCGCCGAGTTGCTCGAAGGCGCGCGCAACTGTGTACACGACCTTGTTGTCCATGGTGCCGCCGAAGAGCGGATGCGGATGGCAGACGACCGCAAAGGCCGGCACCCCGGGCGACTCGCCCAGCTCGGTCACCGGCGTCTCGACCAGCGCCTGCAGCGCGCCGGCGGGCCCTTCGATCGCGAGACGCTCGGCGCGCGGCGGCTTCAGCACCATGCGGGCATTCTAAGCTGAGGGGGCCGGGCCCTTCGGGGCGGCGAGCCGCACCAGCAGCCGGTTGAGGCGCAGGACGAAGTCGGGCGGATTGGCGAGGGGGGCGCCTTCGGCGAGCTGCGCCTGTTCGTAGAGAAGCTGCGCCAGCTCGCTGAACTCGCCCGCCTCTCCTACCCCATCGAGATACTTCACCAGCGGGTGGCTTACGTTGACCTCGAGAAGCGGCTTAGCCTCGGGAACCTTCTGGCCGGCAGCGGAGAGGATCCGCCGCAGCCGGTCGCCGAGATCGTGCTCGCCCAGCACCAGCAGTGCCGGAGAGTCCTTGAGGCGGTCGCTGAGGCGCACCTCGGTCACGCGCTCGCCGAGCGCGTCCTTGATGCGCTTGAGCAATCCCTTGCTCTCCTTGAGCTCCGCGTCATGCCGCGTCTTGTCGGCTTCGCTCGCGAGCGGGCCGAGCTCGAGGTCGCCGCGCGCGGCGTCCTTGAAGCGCTTGCCCTCGTAGGCCTCGAGCTGTCCCATCACCCACTCGTCGATGCGCTCGGAGAGCAGCAGCACCTCGAGCCCGCGCTCCTTGAGGCGCTCGATGGCGGGATGGGCGCGGGCCGCAGCGAGCGACTCGGCGATGACGTAGTAGATGCGCTCCTGGCCGGCCTGCATGCGCGCCAGGTAGTCGGCGAGGCTCACGGACGGGGTATTGTCGGACTGGCTGGTGCTGGCGAAGCGCAGCAGCGGCAACAGCGCCGCCTCGTTGGCCTGGTCCTGCGCGATGCCTTCCTTCAGCACCGCGCCGAACTCCTTCCAGAAGGTGGCGTACTTCTCCGGCTCGTCCTTGGCGAGCCGCGCGAGCAGGTCGAGCACCCGCCTGGTGAGGCCCGAGCGGATCGCCTCGACTTCCGGCTCCTGCTGCAGCAGCTCGCGTGAGACATTGAGCGGCAGGTCGCTCGAGTCCACCACTCCCTTCACGAAGCGCAGGTAGAGCGGCAGGAACTGCTCGGCGTCGTCCATGATGAACACGCGCCGCACGTACAGCTTGAGCCCGCGCACCGCGTCGCGCTGGTACAGGTCGAAGGGCGCGCGCGCCGGGAGGTAGAGGAGGCTCGTGTACTCGCGCTTGCCCTCCACCCTGTTGTGGCTCCAGGCGAGCGGGTCGGTGAAGTCGTGGGCGAGGTACTGGTAGAACTGCCGGTACTCCTCGTCGGAGATCTGCGTGCGCGGCAGCGTCCACAGCGCCTTGGCCTGGTTCACGACCTCGTAGTCGAGCGTCGCCTCCCCTTCTTTGCGCATGCGCACCGGGAAGCCGATGTGGTCGGAGTAGCGGCGGATGAGCCCGCGCAGGCGCAGCGCGTCGGCGAACTCGCGCGCGTCCTCCTTCAGATGCAGCGTCACCGTCGTGCCGCGCCTGGCGAGCGTCACGTCCTCGACCGTGAACTCCCCGTCGGCGCGCGACTCCCAGCGCACCCCCGCCTCGGGCGGCGCGCCGGCCTTGCGCGAGTGCACCTCGACGCGCTCGGAGACGATGAACGCGGAATAGAACCCGACGCCGAACTGGCCGATGAGCTGCGAGGCCTTCTGCTCGTCGCCGGGGAGCGAGCGGAAGAACTCGGCGGTCCCCGAGCGGGCGATGGTGCCGAGGTTGGCGACCGCCTCCTCACGCGTCATGCCGATGCCGTTGTCGCTGATCGTGACCGTGCCGGCCTTCGCGTCGGCGTCGATGCGGATGCCGAGCTCCGGGTCGTCGGCGGTGAGCGCGCTGTCGCCGATGGCGAGGAAGCGCAGCCGGTCGCAGGCATCGGAGGCGTTGGAGATGAGCTCGCGGAGGAAGATCTCCCGGTGGCTGTAGAGCGAGTGGATCATGAGCTTCAGGAGCTCGCGAACCTCCGCCTGGAAGCCGTGGGTCTGCCGGGCTGCGCCGGCCTCTGGTTTCTCTGTGGTCTGCATGATCGCCGTCCGCCGCTTCGGGTGCGGCCCGTCCAGTGGGCGATCTTGGGAGCCGGCAGGAATTTTTCAAGCGCTGCAGGCGCTGCCAGCCGGGGCGCACCGTCCTGGGCCGCGCTACCCCTGGCGGCGCCTCAGCACCTCAGGCAGCGGGGAGCGGGCCTGGAGAGCGGGTCAGGCCGAGAGGCGCAGCAGCTGGCGGTAGAGGCCGTCGAGCGCCCAGACGCCAAGAGCCAAGGCCGCCGTGATCGCGGGGGCCGTAACCTCGACGAGCTCGGAGGCCACGGAGGTCGCCACATGGCGGCAGGCGTGGGTCAGGTCGTCGATCTCGTCCCAGAGATGCAGGAAGACTTCCATTGGAGCGAGACTCTACGGCGCCGCGGCGCACGATGGCGTGCGCGCTCTCACAATCAGGCGGCGGCTTGCAGGTGCGGGAGGCGGTGCGTAGGCTTGGCAGAGACCCCCGTCCGGCCCACATAACAGAACGCAGCCACCATGCAGCGCATCGTCGTCCTGAACCCCAAGGGCGGTTCCGGCAAGACGACCATCGCGATCAACCTGGCGAGCTATCTCGCGGGGCGCGGGCACCGGCCGGTCCTCATGGACTTCGATCCGCAGGGCTCGTCGCTCCGCTGGGTCCGGAAGCGCCAGCCGTCGCAGGCCAGGATCGAGGTGATCGCCGCCTTCGAGAAGGACGGCCGCACGACGCGCTCGTTCCAGCTGCGCATTCCCGAGTATGCGACCCACGTGATCGTCGACACGCCGGCGGCGGTCGAGCCGCGCCAGCTCCCCGACCTGACGCGCGACGCACACAAGATCCTGGTACCGGTGCTGCCCTCGGACATCGACATCCACACCTGCTCGCGCAGCATCGGCGACCTGCTGCTGGTCGCCAAGATCCGCCGCGACGAGAACCGCATCGGCGTCATCGCCAACCGCGTGCGCCGTAACACCCTCATGTACCAGGCGCTGATCCGCTTCCTGCACACGCTTGGAATTCCGATCGTGGGCATCATCCGCGACTCGCAGAACTACGTGCGTGCCGCCGAGCTCGGCGTCGGCGTGCACGAGATGAAAGGCAACGTCGCCCGCCAGGACATCGAGCAATGGGGACCGCTCGTCACCTGGCTCACCGGGGCTGCCGACGACACGCTCAGCCCCCGGGGTACGGAGCCTGGCGGTTCCCTGGAACCGCCCGACCCGGAGGCCGCGGAACCCGCTCCCGAGGACCTGGCGACGAAACCGGTGCCGGAGGGCACCGCGCCGGCGGACACGGGGGTGCCGGCCGAGGAAGCGCTGGTGGAGGACCCGGTTGCGGAGGATGCAGTGGGGGCGGATCGCTCGGCGCGCACGCTGGCGGCGCAGGCGTAACGCCCTCGTCTAAGGTATGAATCGCGCCGCGAGCGCGGCGTGTGAGACTACTTCTTCGGGGGCTTCGGCGCGGCGCCCGCGGCCTTCACACCGCTGTCGGCACCCTGCCAGGAATCGCGGACCT
Source organism: Steroidobacteraceae bacterium (assembly GCA_036497085.1). Classification (GTDB taxonomy): domain Bacteria; phylum Pseudomonadota; class Gammaproteobacteria; order Steroidobacterales; family Steroidobacteraceae; genus 13-2-20CM-66-19. The sequence continues at coordinate 6,505 of DASXKA010000290.1, forward strand.
GATCCGCCCAGCTCTTGTAGTTCGACCAGGTGTAGAGATTGCGCGTGATCGCCGCCTGCCGCGC
>DASXKA010000291.1:0-6832 GCA_036497085.1 Steroidobacteraceae bacterium
GCAGCAGGACTGGCGCGCCGCCGAGGCAGCCGGCACCAGCGAGGCCTACCAGAACTTCCTCGAGCAGCACCCGGCCAGTGAGCTCGCAGCCAAGGCACGCGAGCGTGTCGGGGAATTCGCCGAGGATCGCGACTGGAGCCAGGCAAGCAAGCTCGGTACAGCCGATGCCTACCGCGCATTTCTTGCGGCCCATCCCGACGGGCGCTGGTCGCAGGAAGCGCGCATCCGCGTGGAGAGCTCGGCGCTCGGCTCGATTCCGCGCATGGAGCCGCAGACGCCCGGTCAGACCGCCTCGCGTGCGGCCGGGGTAAAGCTCTTGCGCCTCGCAAGCGCCGCGCCCACGGTTCCTGCGGGCGCGTTGGCCGAGCCCTCGGCAGGCGCCGCGGCGGCGGCTCCGGTCACCGCAGCAGCGCCGGCCGCGGGCGCTGGATCGGGCGCTGTCTCTGGCAAGGGTTATGCGATTCAGCTCGGTGCCTTCGGCACGCCAGGCAGCGCCAATCGCGAATGGCAGCGACTCAAGTTCCGCTACGGCGCGAAGCTGTCGGGCCTCACGCCGCAGGTCGTTCGCGCGGGCACCTCTTCAGGTCAGCTGTACCGGCTTCAGGCCCGGGCCGCCGGCGAAGCGCAGGCGCGCTCAATCTGCGAATGGCTGAAGGCACAGTCGCAACCCTGCGTGCCGGTGATCCCACGCTGACGATCTCTGCTGCTCTTCGCTCCAAAGTGACAATTCCCGTCACCCGGTGGCCGGATCGCTCTACGGCATAAATTCATGTTTTTTCAGGATTTACGAGTTTGGCACAGCCCTTGCTCCTATCCGCATGCGGTGAATCGAATGATCACCGCGAGGTTCGTCGGACGCGCCCTGATGCGTCCGTGGCCTGACGTGCGAACAACTTCCCCGTGTTCGCTATTACGCGCCGCGATGCGACTTCCCCCGCTCGCGGCGCTTTTTTTTCTGCGCCTGCAATCTGAGGCGCGTTGAGAGCCCGGCCATCCGGCTCCATAAAACCGCTCATGGAATTCCGGGACTACTACAAGATTCTGGGCGTGCAGCGGGCGGCGACCGCCGAAGAGGTGAAGACGGCGTACCGGCGGCTCGCTCGCAAATTCCACCCCGACGTCAGCAAGGAGCCCAACGCCGAGGAGCGCTTCAAGGAAGTGCAGGAGGCGTACGAGGTGCTCAAGGATCCGGAGAAGCGTGCCGCGTACGATCAGCTCGGCAGCGAGTGGAAGTCCGGGCAGCAATTCCGTCCGCCGCCGGACTGGGGCAGCGGCTACGAGTTCCGCGGGGGCGGTCCGCGAGCGGGTCGGACGCGCCACCGCGCCAGCGCGGGCCCGGAGGAGGAGGCTTACGCCGAAGAGGGTTTCAGCGACTTCTTCTCGTCGCTCTTTGGTGGCGGGTCGCCCTTCGGCGGCGCGGCGCGGCGCGGCGGCCGCGACCATCACGCGCGCATCGACATCCCGCTCGAGCAGGCGTTCCAGGGCACGACGAGCACCCTCGGGCTCAAGCGCCCCGAGCTCAAGGGCGACGGCACCCTCGAGGTGCGCGAGCACACGGTGCGCGTGACGATTCCACCGGGGGTCAGCGACGGGCAGCTGATCCGGCTCACCGGTCAGGGCGAGCCCGCCGCGGATGGCGGACGCGCCGGGGACCTCTACCTCGAGGCGCACATCCTCCCGCATCGGCTCTACCAGGTGGATGGCCGCGACGTCACGCTGACACTGCCGGTCGCCCCGTGGGAAGCCGCCTTGGGGGCTTCGGTCACCGTTCCGACCCTCGGCGGGCCGGTCGACATGCACATCCCCGCCGGCGCGCAGTCGGGGCAGAAGCTGCGGCTGCGCGGCCGCGGGCTGCCGGGAAAGCCAGCCGGCGACCAGTACGTGCAGCTGAAGGTGGTGCTGCCGCCGGCGACGTCCCCGGAAGCAAAGGCGGTCTACGACGAGATGCGCGCCAAGCTCAACTTCAATCCGCGCGCCGATCTCACGGGGTGACGCATGGGACAGGTGACGAAGATCACGACCGGGCGGCTGTTGGGCGATGAGGAGTGGATCGCGTTCACCGAGATCTGCCGGGTGTGCCGGATCGAGGCCGACGCCGTGCACGAGCTCGCGCAGCTCGGGGTCGTGGCGCCGCGCGGCAGCGCGCCTGCCGAGTGGGAGTTTCCGGCGACCGCGTTGCCGCGGCTGCGCATCGTCGGGCGGCTGATGCGCGATCTCGACGTCAACGCCAGCGGCGCGGCGCTCGTCGTCGAGCTGCTCGAGGTGCAGCACACGCTCGAGCGGCAGATCCGTCGTCTCGAGCGGCTGGTCGCCCGCCAGGACTGAGCGCGTCGCGCCGCCTCACTGCCCGAAGCTCTCTCCTCCTGCCTCAAGCCACTCGGTCTCCTGCCGGGTACTGGCGCGCCCGAGCATGGCGTTGCGGTGCGGAAAGCGGCCGAAGCGCTCGATGATCGAGCGGTGCTCCTCGGCGAAGCGCAGCGAGTCCGCGAAGGTCGCGTGCAGCTCGGGGGGCACCTCGGCGAGCAGGCGGCGGAAGGCCGCGACCGATTCGTCCTGCGCCTCGAGGCTCTCGGCGTGCTCCAGTGGCATGTAGAAGAAGAGCCGCTCGGCGAAATCGAGCGCGCCGTCCGCAGCGGACTGCATGCCGGTGAGCGCCAGCGCGAGCGCCTGCTCATCGTAGTCGAAGGCGCGCGCCGTTCCCCGGAACATGTTGCGCGGAAACTGATCGAGCAGAATGATGAGACTCAGCCGCCGCCGCGGCCCATCGGCCCAGCTGGCGAGCCGCCCGGCGGCGGCGTGCTCGAGCAGCTCGCCAAAGCGCGAGCGAATCTCCTCGTCGTGCTGTCCGGTGCCGGCGCCGAACCAGAAATCCTTGCGGCGCTCGATCGCCTCCGCGGAGAGCCGCTCGGCGCCGAACCAGTACTCGCGCACCGCGCGCGCCTCATCCATCGGCGGGTTTCTCGTCCGCCTCGAACAGCTTCTCGAGCTGCCGGGCAGCCTCGACCGTGGTGGCGCGGAACTTGCTCTCGTCCTCCTTGACCGCGTACTGCGCGGCGAGTGTCACCTCGTCGTGCTCGCGGAAGCGGCGCACCGCCTCGCGCGCCGTGGCCGCCGACGCGCCGAGCGCCTCCAGCACCCGGCCCGCCATCTCGAGGCTCGAGCTGTAGGTCTCGCGCACGATCACGGTCACTCCCGCATCCATGAGCGCAAAGGCATGCTGACGATTGCGGGCGCGGGCGAATACCTTGAGGTTCGGAAACTGCTCGCGCGCCAGCACCGCGGTGCGCACCGAGCCCTCGACGTCGTCGAGCGCCAGCACCAGGACGCGCGCGCTGGCGGCGCCGGCGGCGCGCAGCAGGTCGAGCCGCGAGGCGTCGCCGTAGTACACCTTGTTGCCGAAGCGGCGCACGAAATCGACGTTGGTCTGGTTGGCGTCGAGCGCGGTGAAGGGCTGACGGCGCACCTGCAACACGCGCGCGACGATCTGCCCGAAGCGGCCGAAGCCGGCGATGATCACCGGGGTGTCGCGCTCCTCGATCGCATCGTAGGGGGCCGGCGGCGGGCTGAACCAGCGCTCACTCACCGCTTCCTGCGCGAGCAGCAGCAGCGGGGCGATCATCATCGACAGCGTCACCGCGAGCACCAGCAGGTCGGCCGTCCGGGCATCGAGCAGGCGTTGCCGCGCGGCGAGCGTGAACAGCACGAAAGCGAACTCGCCCCCGGTCGGCAGCGTGAAGCCGAGCTTCCAGGCCTCATCGCCCCGGCAGCGGCCGAAACGCCCGAGCGCCGTGACGGCCAGGATCTTGATGGCGAGAAAGGCGATCGTGAGCGCGAGCACCCTCAGCGGCTCGGACTCGAGCAGCCCGAGATTCGCCGACATCCCGACGCACACGAAGAACAATCCAAGCAGCAGCCCCTTGAAGGGCTCGAGGTCGGCTTCGAGCTCGTGGCGGAACTCGCTGTCGGCGAGCAGCACGCCGGCGAGAAAAGCCCCGAGCGACATCGACAGCCCTACCTGATTGGCGATCAGCGCCGTCGCGATCACGGTGAGGAGCGCAGCCGCAGTGAACACCTCCGCCACGCGCACCCGCGCCACGATCCGCAGCGCCGGCCGCAGCAGCAGCCGTCCGCCGCCGATCACCCCGGCGATCACCAGCAGGAGCTTCAGCAGGCCCACCCACCAGGCCCCGCCGGTCGGGTGCGGCGCGCCGCTCGGCGAGAGCAGTGGCAGGATCGCGAGCAGCGGCAGCACCGCGAGGTCCTGGAACAGCAGGATGCTGAAGGCGGCGCGCCCGTGCTGGGCCTTGAGCTGTCCGCGCTCTGCCAGCAGCTGCAGCACCAGCGGCGTCGATGAAAGCGACAGGCCGAAGCCGACGAGGCCGGCGGCGACCGGGGCAAGCCCGAGCGACCAGGCCGCCGTGCCGAGGAGCGCCGTGCACAGCCCGACCTGGGCGGCGCCGAGGCCGAACACCGTGCGCCGCATGACCCACAGCCGTGTCGGCTGCAGCTCGAGGCCGATGATGAAGAGCAGCAGCACCACCCCGAACTCGGAGGCCTTGGTGATGCGGCCGACGTCACCGATGAGATTCAGTCCCCACGGGCCGATGACCAGGCCGGCGGCGACGTAGCCCAGGATCGAGGAGAGCCGCAGGAAGCGGAACAGCGAGACCGCGAGGACCGCGGCGGCCAGCAGGATGGCGGTTTCGGCGAGCGAGATCATGGGGTGGGCGGGGATTCTCGCAGGAATCCCCCGCCAAGGGACTTGAGTTTGGCGCGCCAGGTCCCCATGCCTCCTCTCATGCCGGAGAGCCAAGCCCACGGCGCACACGCCGCGCCTTCCGCCGGCAGCGCAACCTCCGCGACCGTTAGCCCCCTCGAGCCGCTCGATGCCTATTCAGCGGCGGTAGTGGGTGCAGTCGAACGGGTGGGGCCGGCGGTGGTCAGCATCTACACGGGCGGTGCCGAGGAGGCCGCGCGGGCGCGCGGCGGCGCGGGCTCCGGGGTGGTGGTGACGCCCGACGGCTATCTCCTCACCAACGAGCATGTCGTGCAGCGCGTCGAGGAGGCGCGCGTGTCGTTCGTCGACGGGCGCACCGTGACGGCCGTGGTCGCGGGGCGCGATCCGGCCACGGATCTCGCCGTGTTGCGCGCCCAGGCGGCCGCGCTCCCGTACGCGCAGCTCGCGAGCGCGCAGCCGCTGCGCGCCGGGCAGCTCGTGGTAGCGGTCGGCAACCCTTATGGATTCGAGTCCACCGTTTCGGCCGGCGTCGTGAGTGCGCTCGGCCGCTCGCTGCGCAGCCGCCAGGGCCGCCTCATCGAAGGCATCGTGCAGCACACGGCGGCTCTCAATCCGGGGAATTCGGGGGGTCCGCTCGTCGATGCTCACGGGGCGGTCACCGGCATCAACACCGCGATCATCCCGATGGCGCAGGGCATCGGCTTCGCGATTCCGGCGGCGACTGCCCAGTGGGTGCTGACGCAGATCCTCACCCAGGGGCGGGTGCGGCGCGCCTGGCTCGGCATTGCGGCGCGCGATCGCCCGCTCGACCTGCGTCTGGTGCGCGCCCTCTCCCTGAGCACCCGGCGTGCCGTCGAGATCCTGTCGCGGGATAAGGACGGGCCGGCTGCCGACTCGGACCTGCGGCCCGGAGACCTGGTCGTGGCGGTGAACGGGGAGCCAGTGGACGGGATCGACGCCCTGCACCGGCAGCTCGCGCGCGTCCCGCCGGGTGCCGGGCTAACCCTCAAGGTCGTGCGCCGCACGCGGCTCCTTGATCTGCCGCTCACGGTGCGCGAGCCGGGTGGTTGACTCCGGGGGCTATTCGCAGAGGCTCTCGAGGTACCCCTGCGCCTCGGCCGAGAGGCGCTTCAGGGCCAGCGCCCGCGCTTTCGGCGCATCGACGATGTACTCGAGCGGGCCCGAGACCAGCATCTGGCGGATGCCGGGTGAGCGCGCCGAAGCGCGAGCCATACGGTTGAGGAGCGTGAAGCCGCGGTTGATGACCCGGCCGGAGGCGCGGTTCTGCTCGATGGTACGCGCCAGATACTGCCCGAAGCGGGCGTAGAGAAAGTAGTCGTCGTCCCCGACCTGGAAGCGCGCTTCCGCGAAAAAGTCCGGGAAATTCCTCTCGAGATACTCGTTGAGACGTTGAAGACGCAGGCCCTGCCGATCGCTGTCAGTCGACGCTTTGCGCTGCTTCATTGCTGTGCCAACACCTCGCTCGCCGCCGAAGGTAAGCGGCGGCGCGAATGTTGGAGCAGCGCACGGTGCGATGCAATACCCGCGAGCGCACTGACCTCACAGGAATTCGCCGGCGCGGGCGCGCCAGGCGGCCTGCGTCAGCCGCGTGAAATGTGCCTCGAAGGAAGGGACGTTCAGGCCCTAGCCGAGGAATTTCCCGGTGGCGCGCAGCTCGAGCGCCCAGAGCCCGAAGCCGCGCGCTTCGAGCGCCGCCGCGATGCGCGCCGCGAAGGCGTCGCTCTCGTCCCGCGTCAGGGTCGGCGTTCAGGGCGGCGAACGGCTCGAGGTCCGTCGCACGCCAGGGCCTGAGCGCGAGCCGCGGGGTGTTGAGCGTATGCATCGGTGCTTGCAAGAGCTTCGCGGGCCGGTATTATCGATCGCATAGTGATGGTGTAAGACAGTCGTCCGGCGGACAGCGGCGCAACGCCCTCCGCCCAGGGTCCGGCTGCCCTCCTTCAACGCACGATTTGTCGGCTAAGCCTGCGTCACGGATGCCTTGAGTCCGCCCGCTATGGCCTGCCTGCACCGAAGCGAGCTGAAGGACCGTCACTCATGAACGCCGGACTCTACAAAGAGACTTACGAGCGCGAC
>DASXKA010000292.1:0-6363 GCA_036497085.1 Steroidobacteraceae bacterium
GCTCCATGCCGCGGCTCGTCGCCGTGCAGTCGACCGGCTGCGCGCCGATCGTGCGCGCATACGAGGCAGGCGCCGAGAGCGCCACCCCCTGGGAGAATGCACACACGATCGCCTCGGGCATCCGGGTTCCTGCCGCGCTCGGCGATTTTCTCATCCTGCGCGCGCTGCGAGAGACCAAGGGATTCGCCATCGCCGTGGAGGATGAGGACATCGAGCGGGCGCGGCGCGAGGTGGCGGCGAAGGATGGACTGCTGCTGAGTCCCGAGGGAGCCGGGACGTATGCGGCGTATCTCGCGGCGGCGCGCCAGGGCAAACTCGCCGCGAGCGACCGCGTCGTGCTCTTCAATTGCGCGACCGGCCTCAAGTACCCCATGCCGCCGGTGACCGCCCGCATGGACCTCTCGAGACCCTTCGAGGACGGTCCGCTGCCGACGCCGCCGGCGCGCGCCTCGCGCCCATCAGGGTGACCAGCTCCAGTCCGCGGCACTGTTGCGGCAGCCGCCTCCGCCACCGCCCGTCCAGGCGCGCCCGCGGATCGCCCGGCCACTGGACGCCCCGGTCGCGACCTCGTGGCGGAGCGCGCGCACGCCGTTGATCCAGACATCGCCGACTCCCGTCGCAAGCTGCTGCGGGCGCTGATAGGTCGAGTGGTCCTGGATCTTCGCCGCATCGAACACCACGACATCGGCGAAGTAGCCCTGGCGGAGCAGGCCGCGATCTCTCAGGGCGAGCGCCGCCGCCGGCAGCGCCGAGAGCTTGTGAATCGCCTGCGGCAGCGTCAGCGCCTTCTCCTCGCGCACGTAATGCGCGAGGAGGCGCGCGAAGTTGCCGTAAGTGCGCGGGTGGCGGCTCGACTTGAGGAACACCCCTTCCGGCGCCGGCGCATCGGCATCCGAATCGAAGCTGACCCAGGGCAGTGCCACTTCGCGCCGTATGTTGTCTTCGGACATGAGGAAATACGCGACCCCGACGCGCGAGCCGTCCTCGATCACCAGATCGATCGCAGCATCCTGCGCACTCACGCCGCGCGCCCTGGCCACCGCCGCGAGCGTCTTGCCGGTGAGCGGCTTGAGACCCGGATTCTTGAAGCCGAGCAGCAGCGTGCCATCCGCGCCGGCCGCGAGCAGCAGGTTCTCCCAGTCGGATGCCGGATTGCGCATGTCGGTGAGCAGCCGCGCGCGGGTGGCCGGATCCTTCATGCGCGCGATCCAGGCCTCGAGCCCCCCGTCCTGCACCCAGGGCGGCATGGCCGCATCGAGCCCGGTGGCGCCGGCCGTGTAGACATACATGTCAGCGGTGATGCGCACGCCGGAGGCGCGCGCCGCCTCCACCGCCTTGATCAACGCATCGAGCTTGCCCCAGTTGCGCTTGCCGGCCTGCTTCAAGTGATAGATCTCGGCCGGCGCGCCCGAGGCGCGCGCGATGTCGACGGTCTCCTGCACTGCCTCGAGCAGCCGGTCACCCTCGCTGCGCATGTGCGCGCTGTAGATCCCGCCGCAGCGCGCCGCTTCCTGCGCGAGCGCGATGAGCTCGGGGGTCCTGGCGTAGTCGTTGGGAGCGTAGATGAGCGCGGTCGTGACGCCGAGAGCGCCCTGCTCCATGGCTTCCCTCACCAGCGTGCGCATCTCTGTGAGCTGCTCGGGCCCAGGCTGCACGTCGCGCTCGCCGAGCACGTAGGTGCGCACCGTGCCGGCGCCCACGTACGAGGCCACGTTGGGCGCAATACCGCGCCGCTCGAGCCGGGTGAGATATTCGCCGAGTGTCGTCCAGTCGATGTCGTACTTGATGTCTCCCTGGCGTTGGCGCCCGAGGCGCTTCATCTCCGCCGACAACGGTCCCATGGAGTCCTCGCCCAACACCTCGAGCGTTACCCCCTGGCGCAGATCACTCAGCGCGCGCCCGTCGATCAGCAGCGATTCCTCCGGGTGCGCCAGCATGTTGATGAAGCCCGGCGCCACCGCCCTGCCGCGTGCCGGAAACTCCTCGGCGCTGCGCCCGGGCGCCTGCGGTCCGACATAGGCGATCCGCTCGCCGCGAATGGCGACGTCGCCCACGAACGGTGCACTCCCCGAGCCGTCATAGACGGTGCCGCCGCGGATCACCACGTCGTAATCGGGTGGCGCCGGGGCGGACGGCGGCGCGGCGGCGCACACGAGTGCCGGCAGGAGGAGCGTGAGGGCGTGGTATCTCATGGGTGCTGCTCCGCCGGTTGGATCTCGCCGCGCCAGGCATAGCGCTCGGTGCGCGTGAGCGCAAAAGGCCGCGGATCGATGGCCGCCGGTGTGCCGCAGATCAGCTGCGCGAGCAGCGAGGCCGAGCCGGCCGCCTGCGTCCAGCCGAGATGTCCGTGGCCGGTGTTGACGTAGAGCCCGGCGACCGTCGTCGCGCCGACGTACGGCCGGCCGTCCGCCGACATCGGCCGCAGTCCGCACCACGGACGTGCGCCCGAGCGGTCGACCGTACGCGCCAGCGTCGGGCTCAGAGCCGCGAGCAGCCGCCACAGCGCCTCAACGCGTCCCGGGCGCAGGCTCAGGTCCCAGCCGCTGAACTCGGCAGTACCGGCCAGCCGCAGCGTCGCACCGAGTGGCGTCATCACCGCGTGCAGCGAATCGTCCGAAAGAGCATGGCGCGGGCCTGAGCCCGGGTCGATCGGGATCGAGAGCGAATAACCCTTCACCGGCCTCACGTGCACGCGCACGCCGCAGGCCGAGAGCAGCGCCGTCGACCACGGCCCCCCGGCCATCACCACGTGCGAGCCCGGCACGAAGCCGCCGGCGGTCTCCACTCCCACGGCCCGGCCGGCGCTTATGCGCACCCTGCGCACCGGCGTGTTGACCGCGACCCGGACACCACGTGCCTCGAGCCGCGCGCGCAGCGCCCGGCAGAAGAGCAACGCGTCGCCGCTCTCATCCCTCGGAAAGTGGATGGCACCGACCAGGTCGCCGCGTATCTCATCGAGGAGGGGCTCGAGCCGTGCCGTCGCGGCCGGGTCGAGCGGCTCGCCCACGAGCCCGAGGGAGCTAAGCGAGCGCACCTCGGCGACGGCCTGTTCGAACGAGTGCGGATTGCGGTACACCTCGAGCGTGCCGCGCGTCCCCAGCGCGTACTCGAGGCCGAGCGCCGTTCGCCATGCCTGCAGGCGCTCCATGCTGTAGGCACAGAGGCGATAGTTGGCCCGCATCGAGGCGTGGTAGGAGCGCGGCGCCGAGGCGGCCAGGAACCGCAGGCCCCAGGTGAAATAGCCGGGGACGCGCGCGGGCCGCAGCAGCATGGGCGCGTCCTCGCGCCCGAGCCAGCGCAGCAGCTGCCAGTGAACGCCGGGCGCGTTCCAGGGGTCCGGCATGGAGGGCGTCAGGATTCCGCCGTTGGCGAAGCTGGTCTCGAGCGCGACATCCTCGCGCCGCTCGAGCACCTGCACGACGTAGCCGGCCTCGTGCAACGCGTAAGCGCTGGCAAGGCCCGCCAGGCCGCCGCCAATCACGATGACCTCGCCGCGCGTCACGCACCCGACCTATTCGATGGCGCTCGCGGACCGGGCGCGCTGGCGCAACACGAACTTCTGGATCTTTCCGGTGGCGGTCTTCGGGATCTCCTCGAAGCGCACCTCGCGCGGGACCTTGTAATGCGCGAGCAGTGTCCGGCAGTGGGCGATCAGCTCCTCGGCGGTCGCGGCGGCACCGCTCTTGAGCTCGACGTAGGCGAGCGGCGATTCGCCCCACTTGGGATCCGGCCGCGCCACCACTGCGCAGACCAGGACGGCCGGATGGCGGTAGAGGGCATCCTCGACTTCGAGCGAGCTGATGTTCTCCCCGCCCGAGATGATGACGTCCTTGCTGCGGTCGCGGATCTTCACGTAGTGATCCGGCTCGAGCACGCCGAGATCGCCGCTGTGAAACCAGCCGCCGGCGAACGCCTGGGCGGTCGCCTGCGCGTTCTTGAGATACCCCTTCATCACGATGTTGCCGCGGAACATGACCTCCCCGAGTGCTTCGCCATTGGCCGCCACCGGAGTCATCGTCTCCGGCTCGAGCACCGTCATGCCCTCCTGCAGCACGTAGCGCACGCCCTGGCGGCCGTTGAGACGCGCCTGCTCCGCCGAGCTCGCGCCGCTCCAGGCGGCGCGCTTGGCCGCGACGGCCGCCGGCCCGTAGGTCTCCGTGAGTCCGTAGACATGGGTCAGTTCGAAGCCGATGCGCTCCATGCCCTCGATCATCGCCGCCGGCGGAGCGGCTCCCGCCACCAGGGCGCGGACCCGCTGCGTGATACCTGCGCGCCAGGCGGGGTCGGCATTGATCAGCATGTTGTGGACGATGGGTGCGCCGCAGTAATGATCCACGCCGTGGAGGCGCATCGCGTCGAGGATGGCGCGCGCCTCCACCCTGCGCAGGCACACCTGTGTGCCACCGAGCATGGCCACGGTCCAGGGGAAACACCAGCCGTTGCAGTGAAACAGCGGCAGCGTCCACAGGTAGCGCGGAAACTGCGGCATGTTCCAGCACAGGGCGTTGGCTACGGCGTTGAGATAGGCACCGCGATGATGCGTCACCACGCCCTTGGGGTTGCCGGTGGTGCCGGAGGTATACGACACCGCGATCGCGTCCCATTCGTCGGGCGGACCTTCGAGCTGCGCGAGCGGGGGGTGGGCGGCGAGCAGCGCCTCATACTCGAGCGTGCCGAGTCGCTCCCCGGGGCCGGTGTACTCCGCATCGCAGACGTCGATCACGACCGGGCTGCGGCCGTGCTCGGTGCGCAGGATGTGGAGCGCGCGTGCCACGACCGGCGCGAATTCGCGCTCGGTGAGCAGCACCGCCGTCTCGCAGTGCTGCATCTGCCAGGCGAGGAGCGCGGCGTCGAGGCGCGTGTTGAGCGCGTGGATCACCGCCCCGAGGGCCGGTACCGCGTAGTGCACCTCGACCATCTCCGGCGTGTTGGTGAGCATGGCGCTCACCGTGGTGCCGCGCTTGACGCCGAGCGCGCGCAGTGCGGCCGCGAGGCGCGCGCTGCGCTCACGGGTCTCGCGCCAGCTATAGCGCCGGCCGCCGTGCACCACCGCCGGCAGGTCGCCATACACCTCGGCGCTGCGCTCGATGAAGCTCACCGGTGACAGCGCCACGTAGTTGGCGGGGTTCTTGTCGAGCGACTCGTCGTAGATGCTCATGGGAGCTCAGCCGGCCACGGAGCCGTCGTTGAACTTGACGGCGGCGTGCGAGCCGTCGCAGAAGGGCTTGTTCTTCGAGGCGCCGCAGCGACACAAAGTCACGCGGTTGCGCACCTCATAGGCAAAGCCGTCGGCGGCGATCACGGGGATCCCTCCCCGTAGCCACAGCGGACCGCTCACGCCCTCGGGTGGATCCCCGATCACGCCGATCGAGACCGACAGATGATGCTCGATCGGTTTACCCGTGGCGCGGTCCCACGCGACCAGCCGTCCCGAGGGGCAGTTGTTCACCTGGCGTACGAAAGTCGCGCGCACCTCGGCCTCATCGGTGCGCTCGACCTGATTCCACACCTGCCCGTTCGGGTCGCAGAAGCGCGCGAACGCACACAGCGCTTCGGCGTCCAACAGAGCGAGCGCCGGTCCCTCCGTGAGCTGCGCCTGCTCGCGATAAGGCTGACGACTCGCAGTCTCGGTGCCGTCGAAGCCGATCTTCTTGTGCGTGCCGTCGCAGAACGGCTTGGTGGCAGACTGACCGCAGCGGCAAAGCGCATAGCTCTCGCTGAGCGGGAAGGGATCGCTCTCGCGCCACTGCTGCGAGCCGCCCTCCCGGTCGGCGACGATCGTCTGCCGGGCCAGGGGCACGGCGCCGCTCACGAGGTAGGGTCCGTTCCTGCTCACCACCACCCGCGGTTCGCCGGACTTAGTCATCAATCCCCCCCGGGCCTCTCGCTGTTGGATCGGGGCCCGCGCCGAGCGCCTAGACTGCACCCAAGCGGGTGCGCGCCACAAGAGTCTGGCCGGCGCACCGGAGCTACGCGAATAATGCGCGCTGGCAAGCCCGCCCCGACTGCCTCAGCGGAGCAGAACATGGCCAAAAAGACGCCTTCGGCACCGCCCATACCGACCCTCGGCAAGCATCATTACGCGCGCGAGCTGCGCCGGCTGCAGATCGAGCTGGTCAAGCTCCATCGCCATGTCATCGCCCGCGGGCGCAAGGTGCTGGTGATCCTCGAGGGACGCGACGCCGCGGGCAAGGACGGCACCATCAAGCGCATCGCCGAGCACCTGAGCCCGCGCGAAGTGCGGGTAGTGGCGCCCGGCAAGCCGAGCGATCGGGAAGAGACGGAGTGGTACTTCCAGCGCTTCACCGCGCACCTGCCGGCGGCCCAGGAAATCGTGCTGTTCAACCGCAGCTGGTACAACCG
>DASXKA010000293.1:0-6301 GCA_036497085.1 Steroidobacteraceae bacterium
GTTCCGCGGCATCGATCTGGCGCTCGAGACGCTCGCCATCCTGCCGCCGGCGATCGCCGCGATGCGCTTCAACCGCGAGACGATCAGGCTCGATCCCGCGATCAACGCCGCCGAGGAAGCCAACCGCCTGGCGGTGCGCGAAGGTATTCCGTTCCGCGAGGCCTACCGGCGCGTGGCGGCGAAGCTCAAGCAGGGGAGCGCGTGATCAAGCTGCTCGGGATCTCCGGAAGCCTGCGGCGCGCCTCCTACAACTCGGCGCTGCTGCGCACCGCGACGCGCCTCATGCCGTCCGAGGCGACGCTCGAGGTCGCGAGCATCCGCGGCATTCCGCTCTACGACGGCGACGTCGAAGCGCAGGGGATTCCGGCCGCCGTCAGCGAACTGAAGGAAGCGGTGGCGGCCGCCGCCGGCGTGCTGCTCGTGACCCCGGAATACAACAACGGCATACCGGGGGTGTTCAAGAACACGATCGACTGGCTGTCGCGCCCGAACTCCGACGTCAGGCGCGTGTTCGCCGGCCGGCCGTTCGCCGTCATCGGCGCCTCGCCCGGCGGCTTCGGCACCATCCTCTCCCAGGCGGCCTGGCTCCCGGTGCTGCGCACACTCGGCACGCAGTTCTGGAGCGGCGGCCGGCTGCAGGTGGCGCGCGCCGCCACGGTGTTCGACGAGGCCGGCAACCTCAAGGACCCGAGCGTGGAAACGCAGCTGAAGCAGTTCCTGGCCGGCTACCTGGCGTTCGTGCAGCGCGCCTCTCACTAGGCGCTCTCGAACATCTCCGGCGCGGCGCGCGCGAATTCCGGCAGCGCCTCGAGGTGCGCCGAGATCCGGCACAGTGTCGGATAGGGTGCGAGGTCGCAATGATAGCGGCGCGCGTTATACATCTGCGGCACGATGCAGACGTCGGCGAGCGTCACCGCGCTGCCGTACATGTGGCGCCCGTCGCCGCTGGTCCTGCCCACCTCTTTCTCGAGCGCCTCGAAGCCGCGCCCGATCCAGCGCGCGTACCAGGCATCGACCGCACGGTCATCCGCCGCGAGCGTCCCCTTCAGGTAGTTGAGCACCCCGGAGTTGTTGAGGGGGCTGATCTCGCAGGCGATGGCGAGCGCGAGCGCCCGCACCAGCGCGCGCCCCTGCGGGTCGCGCGGCAGCAGCGGCGGCTGCGGACAGGTCTCCTCGAGATACTCGATGATGGCGAGCGATTGCGTCAGCGGCCGCTCGCCCTCGACGAGCACCGGCACCAGGCCCTCGGGATTGATCGCGAGAAACTCCGCCGAGCGCTGCGCACTGCGGGGCGGCCGCAGGTCGACCGCCACGGCCTCGTAAGTCAGGCGCTTGAGATTGAGCGCGATACGCACCCGGTAGGAAGCGGAGCTGCGGTAATAGTGATAGAGCCTCATCGGACTCACGCCGGCGGTCCGATGGTGTTGCGCAGGACCTCGAGCCCCTCGATCCCGCCCTCGAGGCGGTCGCCGGGCCTGAGCGGGCCGACGCCGGCAGGCGTGCCGGTGAAGATGAGGTCGCCGGCCTCGAGCGCGTAGAGCGTCGAGAGCTCGGCGATCAGGTGCGGCACGTCGTTGAGCATCTGGCCGAGGTCCGAGTCCTGCCGCGTTGCACCGTTGACGCCGAGCCAGATGCGGCCCCGCGACAGATGGCCGCGCGCGGCGGGACGAATGGCGGCCACGGGAGCGGAGTTATCGAATCCCTTGGCGACGTCCCAGGGCTCGCCGCGATCCTTGGCGGCGCGCTGCAGATCACGGCGCGTCAGATCGTTCCCGGCGGCGTAGCCGAACACGTGCTCGAGGGCCTGCGCCGGCGCGATGGCACGCCCGGCGCGGCCGATTGCCACGACCAGCTCGATCTCGTGGTGGAAGTTGCTGGTGCGCGGGGGGTAGGGAATCGACGCACCGTTCGCCACCACGGCGTCGGCGGGCTTCATGAAGAACACCAGCGGCGAGCGCTGTGGATCGCGCCCGAACTCGCGAATGTGGTCGGCGTAATTCAGGCCCACACAATAAATGCGGTGCACGGGGAAACACCCGCCGCCCTCCACCGCAACTGCCGGCGCCGCCGGCGCCGGAAAGGCAAACTCGCTCATCGGCCAAAGATTGCCACCGCCGGAACCGCTAGACTAGCTCCATGAGCATCTGGCGCGCCACGGCGACGCCTGCCGAGCTCAACGAGCGCGGCAGCCGCACACTCTCCGGCTACCTCGGCATCCGCGTGACCGAGATAGGGCCCGACTTTCTGCGCGCCACCATGCCGGTGAACGAGCACACGCACCAGCCTTTCGGCGTGCTGCACGGCGGCGCTTCGGTGGCGCTCGCGGAGACGGTCGGGAGCCTGGCGGCGTTGCTGTGCCTCGATCCGACTCACGTTGCCCTGGGTCAGGACATCAACGCCAATCACGTGCGCAGCATCTCCTCCGGGCTCGTGACCGCCACGGCTCGTCCGTTCCACCTCGGCAGATCGAGCCACGTGTGGCATATTGAGATTCGCGACGAGCAGGAGCGGCTCATCTGCGTGTCACGGCTGACGATGGCCGTGGTCGAGCGCCGGCCGCAGACCTGAGTCAGTCAGCGAGAGGTGAGTCATGCCGGACAGCGCACCCCCGTCGATGGCCGCCGACGCAGCGCGCGTCGACGAGTCGCTCGTCACCTACACCAACGTCATCTACGCGCTGCATTCGCTGTCGGTGCTCATCGGGCTCACGACGTTCCACACCATCGTGGGAAGCTTCATCTGGGGGCTGCCGTCGATCATCGCGGTCGTCATGAACTACGCGCGCCGCTCGGCCACCCACGGCACCTATCTCGAGTCGCACTTCCGCTGGCAGATCCGCACCTTCTGGTACGCCCTGCTCTGGAGTTTCGCCATCTGGGCCGTGTCGGTGCCGCTCATGGTGATCCTGATCGGCTTCCCGCTGCTGATCCTCGGCCACTACGCGCTGGCGATCTGGATCATCTATCGAATCGCCCGCGGGTGGCTGGCGCTGCGCGACAAGCGCCCCATGTACGTATGAGGCGCGCCTGGCTGCTGCTCGCGCTGGCCCCGCTCGCGGCCGGCGGCTGCGGCCAGAAGGGGCCCCTCTATCTTCCCGACAAGGTCGGCAAGGTGGTGACGAGCGCGCCGCCCACGTCGCCGGCACAAACCGCGCCCACGCCCGCAACTCCCGCAACTCCCGCAACCTCGGCGCCCCCGGGCGCGGAACCCGCAGTTGCGCCGACGCCGAAGCCAACCGACAAGGACAAGGATCAGGACTCGCAGCCGCCGAAGTGAGGGCGCGCCGGCCCCGTGACTTAACAGCAACAGCTGCGGCACACGCAGCGCCAAACAGGGGGGACCTTCATGAGCACATCGATCTGGCTACGTGTCGCGGCGGTCATTTCGCTGTTCTTTACGGTCGGCCATTTCATGGGAGGCTTGCAGAACTGGTCGCCCATGACAGCCAACCCGGTGCTGGAGTCAATGCGCACGGTGCGCTTCAGTGTCATGGGTGTCGATCGCAGCTACCTCGATTTCTACCTGGGATTCGGCCACACGCTGACCGTCAGCCTGCTATTTCAGTCGCTGCTGCTGTGGATGTTGGGCAACGTGGCTCGCAAAGACGTAGCGCTCGCGCGCCCTATGATCGCGGTGTTCATAGTTTCATCGGCGTTGTCGGGCGTGATCGCGTGGCGATACATCCTTCCCATACCGGCATTCTGTTCACTGGCACTCTGCGCCACCTTGATCGTGGCGTTGATTGCAGCTCAGCGCGCCTTCAGGCTCTCATCAGGCCCTTGAGCGCGCGCGCCCGCTCGCTCCCGGGAAAGACGCTCGTCTCGAGCGCCGGCGCCGGAATCCCGAGGTGCTCTTCCAGCACGCCCTTGAGCACGCAGCGCAGGTCGAGCGTCGGCATCAGATCGCGCCCCTGGTAGAGCGCGCGCGACGAGAGCCCCGGCCAGTCCGCGATCACCCGGCCGCCCGCCACTGCGCCCCCGGCGAGGAATGCCATGGTGGCGGTGCCGTGGTCGGTGCCGCGGGTGCCATTGATGGCGGCGGTGCGGCCGAACTCGGTGACGAGCAGCACCGCCGTGTCCTTCCAGACGGGGCCGAGCTCGCCCTTGAGCGTCGCGAGCCCCCTGTCGAGTGTCGCGAGGCGGCCGGCGAGCTGACCCTCGGCGGCGCCCTCGTTGGCGTGCGTGTCCCAGCCCGTGGTATCGAAGACCGCCACCTGCGGGCCGTCCTCCTCGCGGAGAAATCCGCCGGCCGCGTGGACGATCTCGGCATAAGCGCCGCCCGGCTTCGCCTGAGGCAAGGCCGCGGTGGCTGCCGCCGCGCCGGGCGCCGCTGCCATGCTCTGCGCCATCGCCTCCGGTGCCATCGCGTCCTGCGACATCGCACCGCCCGGCTCCGCCGCTACCCTGTCCGCCATGAGCGCATCCGCCAGGCGAGCCGACAGCAGGGGATCGCGGGAGTAGAGGTCAGTGACGCGCGCGAGCGTGTCCTCGTCGAGGCCGGTGAGCTTCGACGGCGACCACGAAGTCACTTCGGCCGGCCCGCGCATCACGAGCGGCACGTTCTGGCCCAGCGCCACGCCCGCATCGCGGCGCGGCACGCCCGGCGTCGCCGCGAGCGCGCGGTTGAGCCAGCCGCTCTGTGCCGCATGTGCGACGGCCGTGCCGTTCTCGAGCACGTCCTGGCCGTCGAAATGCGAGCGCTCGCGGTAGGGGCTCGCCAGCGCGTGGAACACGATGAGCTCGCGCGCGTCGTAGGACTCGCCGAGGAAGCCGAGCGAAGGATGCAGGCCAAAGAAGCCGTTGAGCGGCAGCGCGCCCTGCGCCTCGCCCGGAGCGCGCAGCGCAAACTCCCCGCGCAGGTGCCCGTAGTCGCGATCGCCATAGGGGGGCACCGCGGCGAGGCCATCGAGCGCGCCGCGCAGGATCACCAGCACGAAGCGCGGCCGGCGCGCACTCACTGCGGCGCGCGCGAAGGCGAGTCGCGAGGTGAGGAGCGCGCCGCCGGTGGCGAGCGCACCGACCTTGAGGAATTCGCGGCGCTTCATTGCTGACATGGATCTCTCCGTGGCTTGCTAGCGGCGCATGAACTCGGGCGCGGCGAGCAGCAGCGTCACCGCCTGCTGCGCACTCGCCGCGCGCGCTATCGCGGTGCTGGTCGTCTCCGTGAGACTGGCGCCCAGGAGCTGTGGGGCGAGCTCGGCGGCATTGCGGCGGCTGCCGACCCGCCCGCCCACCGCGTCGGCCCACTCGACGCGCTTCAGCAGCGCCGAGGCTCCGTCCCAGTCGACGCTGCGGTCGGGCCAGCCGGCGGGTGAGCCCGGCTGCCAGGTACGCTGGCCGAGGAGCTCGAACGGCGCGAGCGGCCCGTGTGCCGCGTCCACCGGAAGCGAGAGCCCGCGGTAGCTCGAGACGATGAAGTCGCTCGGCGTCTTGTACTTGGCAAGCGGCTGCTCCCACGCCTCGCGCGTGTCGATCAGTGCGCGGTACACCGGGCGCAGATCGCCGCCGAACTCCGTGAACGCCCCGGCGATGCGTTCGACCGCAGCCGGCGGCGGATCGTCGGCGATGAAGTGCCGCACGAGCTTGGTGGCGATGTGGCGGGCGGTGGCAGGGTGCTGCGCGAGGTCGTTCAGCACCAGCATGCCCTGCTCGTGGCCCCTGTCCGGGTACTGCCGTCCGACCACCGTCTGAGTTCCTGGCTCGTGCTGGTCCGGGCGGAACACGAAGCGGCCGGGCGGACCGCTGGCAAACAGCCCGTTGCCGCCGCCCACTGACCAGCCGGTGATCACCTTGGCAAACGAGGTCACGTCCCCCTGGGTGTAGCCGCCGCCCACGCCGAGGGTATGCAGCTCGAGGATCTCGCGTCCGAGGTTCTCGTTGATGCCGATCGTGCCATTGCTGCGCTGGCGGCGGGCGGCCCGGACGGCCGCCGCCGAGTGCGGCCCTACCGACAGGTGGTTGTCGAGGTAGAGCAGCATCGCCGGATGCATCTCGGCCGCGATCAGCAGGTCGCCGAAGTTGCCGAGCACGCGCGGGCGGATCGCCTCGCGCTCGAAGCTCCCGGCGAGCCCGGCCATGAACTGTTTATCCGCCGACACCGCAAAGTGATTGGTCCAGAACTGAGTAAGCCGCTCGATGAAGGGACGGTCGGTCACCACCGCGTGCTCAAAGCGCGCGATCGCCTCGCTCCTGTAGATGGGCTGCAGGTACTGCGGCAGCTTCTGCTGCACGTCATTTCCGGAGCGGCGCGCCTGCTGGATCTCGCGCTGCAGCGCGAATGCCTGCCCGAGCACCTGCGCGGA
>DASXKA010000294.1:0-4153 GCA_036497085.1 Steroidobacteraceae bacterium
TGCTGCAGGGCATGGAGCAGAGGCTCACGGATGAGCGCGGGCTGCCGGGGCGCACCTGGTACCGGCACTTCGTCTACGCGCCGGGCGCGCTGACCGGTTACGGCGTCAAGACGCTGCCGGGCGTGCGCGAGGCGATCGACGCGAACCGCTGGGCGGAGGCCGCCGCCTACATCCCGGTCACCGCCGCGGTGCTCACGCGCTACAGCGATGCGCTCGATCAGGCCACCGCGCTGCTGCATTAGAAGGGGCGCGTGCCCATCGGCTGCTAACGGGCGAAGAGCTGCCCCAGGTCGCGGAAGGACTTGAATTCGAGCGCGTTGCCGGACGGGTCGAGGATGAAGAGGGTCGACTGCTCGCCGGGCGCACCGGCGAAGCGCGTATAGGGCTCGACGACCCACTCGACCGGGTGCTGCTTGAGCCGCGTCGCGAGCTCGTGCCACTGGGCGCTTTCGAGCACTACGCCACAGTGCGGAACCGGCACGCCGTGACCGTCCACCGGATTGATGAGCGAGCTGATGCGCCCCCGCGGTCCGAGCTGCGGATTGAGGTGGCACACGAGCTGATGGCCGTAGAGGTCGAAGTCGACCCAGTCGCGGTCGCTGCGTCCCTCGGGGCAGCCGAGCACGCCGCCGTAGAAGCGGCGCGCCTCGGCGATGTCCCTGACCTGTATGGCGACGTGAAATGGAGTGAGCGTCACGTGGGCAACCTTTCTGGGGATTCGCCGATCGTATACGATCGGGTGCATGTCAGCTCACCTCGCCTGTGACTGGTCCGGGGTGTACCCGGCGGCTACCACCCAGTTCGATGCGGGGCTCGAGCTCGATGTCAGGGCCACGCAGTCCGTGCAGGCCGCGCTGCTGCGCGACGGGGTGCACGGGCTCGTGCTCATGGGCACGGTCGGTGAGGGCAATTCGCTCTCCGCTGCCGAGAAGCGCACGGTGCTGCGGGGCGCGGTCGAGGTGACCGAGGGCCGGGTGCCGATCATCGTCGGGGTGTCGGAGTTCACCACCGCCACCGCGGTCACCTTCGTGCGCGACTGCGAGCGCATCGGCGCCAGCGGCTTCATGGTGCTCCCGGGCATGGTGTACGTGCCGACGGCTGCCGAGCTCGAGCACCACTTCCGCACGGTGGCGGGGGCGACCGGGCTGCCGATCATGCTCTACAACAATCCGCCGTCTTATCGCGTCAACATCGAGATCGCGACGCTCGCGCGACTCGCCGACGTACCCAACATCGTCTCGATCAAGGAGTCGGCGCCCGACCCGCGTCGCATCACCGACCTCTTCAATGCCTTCGGCGAGCGCTTCGTGCTGTTCGCGGGCCTCGACGACGTGGTGTTCGAGGCCGTGACGCTCGGAGCGCGCGGTTGGGTCTCGGGGCTCACCAACGTCTTTCCCGCCGAGTCGCTGGCGCTGTTCGCGGCGCTCGCTGCCGGCGATCTCGCGCGCGCGCGGCGCATCTACCGCTGGTTCATGCCGCTGTTGCATCTCGATGCCGAGCACGATCTGGTGCAGTCGATCAAGCTCGCCGAGCAGATCCTCGGGCGCGGCTCCGAGCGGGTGCGCCCGCCGCGGCTGCCGCTCGCAGGCGAGCGCCGCGCGCAGGTCACCGCCCTGGTCGAGACGGCGCGCGCCACGCGCCCGGCATGAGGCGCATCCGCATCGTCGACTCGCACACCGGCGGCGAGCCGACGCGCGTGGTCGTCGAGGGCGGCCCGGATCTGGGTGAAGGCCCCTTGAGCGAGCGGCTCGAGCTGCTGCGCGATTGCTACGATCAGTTTCGCTCGGCGGTGGTCAACGAGCCGCGCGGCTCGGATGCGATCGTCGGCGCCTGGCTCGTACCCCCCACGGATCCCTCGTGCGCGACCGGCGTGATCTTCTTCAACAACGCGGACTACCTCGGCATGTGCGGCCACGGCACGATCGGGCTGGCGGTCACGCTCGCCTACCTCGGGCGCATCGATCCCGGCGTGCATCACATCGAGACACCCGTGGGAGTGGTAACCGCGAGACTGCACCCGGACTTCTCGGTGTCGGTCACGAACGTCCCGAGCCGCCGCGAGGCGCGCGCACTGCGGGTCGAGGTTCCCGGCATCGGCGTCGTGACCGGCGACGTCGCCTGGGGCGGCAACTGGTTCTTCCTCGTCGAGTCCCACGGTCAGGAGCTCGCGCTCGACAACGTCGCTGCTCTCACCGACTACTGCGCACGGGTGCGCGCGGCGGTCAATGCCCAGGGCCACCCCGAGGTCGACCACGTCGAGCTCTTCGGGCCGGCGACACTCCCCGGCGCCGATGCGCGTAACTTCGTGCTCTGTCCGGGGAACGCCTACGACCGCTCGCCGTGCGGCACCGGCACCAGCGCCAAGCTCGCCTGTCTCGCCGCGGACGGCAAGCTCGCAGAACACGCGGAGTGGGTGCAGGAGAGCATCATCGGCAGCGCGTTCCGGGCGAGCTACGCGCGTAGCGGCGCCGCCGCCGTCGTCCCGACCATCCGCGGCACCGCCTACGTGAACGCGGATGCGACCCTGCTGCTCGATGAGCGGGATCCGTTCTGCTTCGGCATCCGGCGGTGATCGCGCCAGGCGAATGAACGCGCCGCGGTCCGCGACGCACTCACGAAAGGCGCACCATGGCGCCCGGCGGACCCCAGTGCGCGATGCGCCACGCAACTCTTAGACACCGTTCCCTCGGGCTCGCCCTCCTCACCCTGGCGCTCTTGCGCGCGCCGCCCGGATCCTGCGCGGGGGACGCCGACGCCGGTTGGCTCGCCGACCCAGCCGTGCAGCGGCGCCTCGCCGAGCGGGAAGTGGTCGTCGAGGCCGCAGCCGCGGTCGACCCCGACCGTCCGCGGGGACGGGTCCGCGCCGCGGTCCTCATCGGTGCCCAGCCCGAGGCCGTCTGGGCCGTGATGACCGACTGCCGCCAGACCCCGCTGTTCGTTCCGGGCCTCAAGCGCTGTCGCCGGCTCGAAGGCGCCGCGGACGGACGCTGGGAGGACATCGAGCACGAGATCCGCTATTCATGGTTCATGCCCACGGTCCGTTACGTCTTCCGGGCCGACTACGAGCGTCCGCACCGCATCGATTTCCACCGCATCAGCGGCGACCTGAAGCAGGAAGAAGGCACGTGGGTGCTCACGCCGACTCCCGACGGGTCGGGGACGGTGGTCGAGTATGAGATGTACGTCGACCCGGGATTCTGGATCCCCCAGGCCCTGATCAACCGCTCGCTGCGCAAGGATCTGCCGGCCGCGCTCGCCGGGCTGCGCGAGCGCGTCGAGCGCCCGCCCCTGAAGCCAACTCAGCATTAGTGTTCTCGCGCTGCTGCCGGTAATCTGCTTCGGTCGAGGTTACTACCTCGGTCGGAGGGGGCGGATGCGAGGCGGGGGCGGGCATACTACGGTCATCCAGCGGGTTCTCGAGCGGCGTGGCGCGAAGCCGCCCGCCGCCGATGAAGGCACCACCGCGACGGTCGCGGTGATGGTGCGCGTGCTGCCGCCGCCGAAGGCGCTGCTCGCCTTCCAGGACGCGCCCTTGCGGGCGTTCATGGAGCGGCGCGTGCGCCCCGACATGCTCGACTGCGAGTCCGCCGTGGACGAGGCGGAGGCGCTGCGGCGTTTCGAGGCGGAGTTTCGCCCGGTGGTCCTCACCGACAACCCGGAGATCGTGCGCAAGATCCGCGCGCGCTCGGCGCAACGTGCGCCCTACATTCTGTACGTCGCCGAGCTCGACGACTCGGCCGAGCGCGAGGCGGGGCTCACCGCCGGCGCGGACGACTGTATCGGACGCCGCGTCTCGGAGCGCGAGTTCGACGCACGCGTCGGCGCGGCCAAGCGCATCGCCGAGCTCGAGGCGGTGCTGCGGATCACGCTCGCCGAGAACCGCAAGCTCTCGGCGACCGACGATCTCACCAAGGTCGCGAGCCGGCGCTTCTTCGGCAAGCACTTTCCGCGCGAGGTGGAGCGCGCGGCCCGCTACGGGCGCGCGCTGTCGCTGATGCTGTGCGACATCGACAACTTCAAGAAGATCAACGACACCCTGGGCCATGCCGCCGGCGACGACATCCTCAGGCAGTTCGGTCCACGGCTGGAGCGGCAGCTGCGGAAGGGCGTCGACTGGGTGGCGCGCATCGGCGGTGAAGAGTTCGCCATCGTC
>DASXKA010000295.1:0-15094 GCA_036497085.1 Steroidobacteraceae bacterium
GGCCAGGCCCAGGAAGCGCCAGTTGACCTCGCCGCACTCCCCGCTCCCGGTGAGCACCTTCTTGATCAGGGTGAACACCGGGGTGAACTTCAAAAGGATCGCCAGCGGCGCCCCGCACGAGGGCAGCGATCCGGGAGGCAGGTGCTGCACGTACACGTGGCGCGCGGCCACGGCGGCCGTGGCCAGCGCCCCGAGTGCGATCAGCACCGCGTAGGCGGTGCGGCCGCTGCCCCTGGGGTTGTGCGCGGCGGCCACGAGGAACCACACGGCGGTGAAGGCAACGCCGATGCGCTGGAAGATGCACAGCGGGCACGGCTCCAGGTGCAGCTGGAACTGCGAGTACAGCGCGAAGGCGAGCAGCGCCGCACAGACCAGGAAGCCGGCCAGGTTCAGGGTGCGGGGAGCCAGGGTGCGAAGCAGGATCTTCAGCCTGTCAGGACGGGCGCGGCGCCCCGCGATCGGCGGCGCTGGCGCGCAGGTCGCGCTCGACATCGTCCAGCGAGGTATGGCGGATGTCCTTGCCGTGCACCATGTAGATCACGTACTCGCTGATGTTCTTGGCATGGTCGCCGATGCGCTCGAGCGCGCGCACCACCCACATCACATCGAGCGCCCGACGGATGGTGCGCGGGTCTTCCATCATGAAGGTGATGCTCTGGCGCTGGATCGCCTCGTACTCCTCGTCCACCAGCCGGTCCTGCCGAGCGACGCGCAACGCCGAGTCGGCATCCATGCGCGCAAAGGCGTCGAGCGCATCGTGCACCATCTCCGATACCACACGCCCGAGATGTTTGATCTCGCGGTACTTGTCGGCGGGCCGCTCCATGGTGGCGAGCCGGGAGGCGATGTAGCCGATCTTCTCGCCCTCGTCGCCGATGCGCTCGAGGTCGGTAATGGTCTTGATGATCGCGACGATGACGCGCAGGTCACCGGCCGCCGGCGCCCGGGTCGCGAGGATCCGGCTGCACTCGTCGTCGATGGTGACTTCCATGTTGTTCACCTGGTAGTCGTCCATCGCCACCGATTCGCCGAGGGAGCTGTCGCCTTCGACGAGCGCGGTGATCGCCTTCTGCAGCTGCTGCTCGACGAAGCCACCCATTCCGAGCACCTTGCTGCGCACCCGCTCGAGGTCCTCGTTGAAACGACGCGAGATGTGGTGACTGAGATCGGCGGTTTCCATCGGTGTCTCGTCCGAAGGCTTCACCCGGAACTGCGGCTGACGGGCAGCGTAGCACGCAAGCCGGCGGGAATCCTCACGCCGCGTCGGCGACGAGGCGGGCGGTCCGGCGGCGCTGGGTCCGGGCGGCGTGCGGCCAGCGCAGCAGCCTCAGCTCCCCGCCGGCAGCCTCGACGAGCGCGGAGCACGACTCGACCCAGTCGCCGGTGTTGCAATAGAGCGTCCCGTCGATGTCGCGGAGATTGGCGCGGTGGATGTGGCCACAGACCACTCCGTCATAGCCCTGAGTGCGGGCGTGTTGCGCCGCCACCTGCTCGAACTTCTCGATATAGCGGACGCTCGTCGGAATGCTCAGCTTCAGGCGCTCGGCCAGCGGCCAGTAGGCTTTGCCGAGCAGCCGGCGCAGGTTGTTGACCCCGTCGCTGACCCGCACCAGTCCCTCGTAGAGCGCATCACCGAGATGCGTGAGCCAGGGCGGGCAGCCGACGATGCCGTCGAACTGGTCTCCGTGAAGCACCAGCAGCCGCTCGCCGCGCGCG
Organism: Steroidobacteraceae bacterium; assembly: GCA_036497085.1. Lineage (GTDB taxonomy): Bacteria > Pseudomonadota > Gammaproteobacteria > Steroidobacterales > Steroidobacteraceae > 13-2-20CM-66-19. The sequence goes on from DASXKA010000295.1 coordinate 1,717, forward strand.
GTGCGGTGCACCCATTCACGGTGCACCTCGAATTGCCCCTGCAGCATCTCGGCAAATACGCCGAGGCTCTCGTCGTGGTTGCCCGGGATGTACACGAGCCGCGTGCCGGCCCGGCCGCGGGCCAGCAGCGTACGCACCACCTGGGTGTGCTCGGCCGACCAGAAGACCCGGCGAGCGAGGCTCAGCGCATCGACGATGTCGCCCACCAGGACGATGTTCTCGGCTTCGACGCCGGCGAGGAACTCGTTGAGCTCGCGTGCGCGGGCATGCCGATACCCGAGATGGATATCCGAGAGAAACAGCGTCCGGACCCGCGTCCTGCCTGGGCGCCGCACGTTGCCGCTTGCCATGCGGCTAGGGTCGTATCTGCATGTGACTTCAACATGACAGCGCGACTAAAGATTTCTGACAAATTAAACAGTTGCGGTAAAAACCTAAGCTGTTTCCGTGATCAGGGTGACCCCGGCTGGCCGCGCCAGACGCTCCGCGGGAAAGTGGCAGGTGAAAGAGCTCCCCACGCCGAGCGTGCTCTGCACCTCGAGCCGTGCACCGTGACGCTGCAGCACGTGCTTGACGATCGCGAGACCGAGGCCGGAGCCCCCCGTCGCGCGCGAGCGGCCGGCGTCAACCCGGTAGAAGCGCTCGGTGAGCCGTGGAATGTGCTCGGAGGGAATGCCGAAGCCGGTATCGGTTACCGCGAAGTGCCCGCCCTCCTCGTCGGTCCACCAGCGCATCTCGATCGAGCCCTCGGGCGGGGTGTACTTGGCCGCGTTGTCCACGAGATTCGAGAACGCGGAATGGATCTCGGGCTCGTCGCCGATGAGCTGCAGCGCCGACTCGATACGCACGCGGACCTCCTGCGGGTGCGCCGGGCGCGCCAGCACGTCCTTGCGCAGCAGCGCGAGCAGCGCGGCCACGTCGATGGGGGCGCCGCCGACGATCTCGTCCGTCTCCTCGAGCCGCGAGAGCTCGATCAGGTCGCGGATGATGTGAGTCATGCGCTCGGCCTGGCGGCGCATCTCCGCGACCGGTGCGAGCAAGTCCCGATCGAGAGCCGGGTCCTGCGCCAGCGTCTCGAGGTAACCCGAGATTACCGTGAGCGGGGAGCGCAGCTCGTGGGAAGCGTTCGCCACGAAGTCGCGGCGCACCGCCTCGAGCCGCATCTGCCGCGACACATCGCTGACGAGGAGTAGCAACTGACCGTCACCGTAGGGAGCCACCTGCAGCGACAGATAGGTATCCTCGCCCATGGTCGGCCGGATCACGACCGGGTTCGAATAATCCTGTCGCGCGAGATAGCGTACAAACTCGGGCTCGCGCAGCAGGTTGTCGATCCGCAGCCCCAGGTCGGCGGTGCTGCGCAGCTCGAGGAGCCGCGCCGCCATGCGGTTGAACCACACGATCTCGCGCTGCGCGTTGAGGATCACGACGCCGTTGGGAAGCGCCGCGGTGGAGCGCTGCAACTGGCGCATCAGCTGCACGAAGCGCTGCTTATGAAAGCGCTTGCGGCGGTGGAGCCGCACGACCTGCGCGATGATCTCGCCCCACACGCCGCCGACGTCCGGAGGGTCGGCGTAGTTGCGGTGCCGCAGCCACCACTCGAGCCGGAACAGGTTGGCGAGCACCCAGGCAAGGTGCAGGGCGAGCGCGCAGGCGAGCCCTGCCCAGAGATTGCCGAGCAGCCAGCCGGCGCCCAGCCCCACCACGACGGTGGTGAACAGGCGGCCGACGGTGAACCACCAGATTTGCGTCGCGGGCTGCATCAGTGCCCTCAGCCGTGCCGGCGTATCAAATCGCGCGGGCCGAGAAACGATAGCCCGATCCGCGCACGGTCTGCACGAAGCGATCGTACCCGAATTCCTCGAGTGCCTTGCGCAGACGGCGGATGTGCACGTCGATCGTGCGTTCCTCGACGTACACGTTGCCGCCCCAGATGCGGTCGAGGAGCTGATCGCGCGTGTAGACGCGCTCCGGGTGGGTCATGAAGAACTCGAGCATGCGGTATTCGGTCGGACCGAGCCCGACGGTGCGTGCGCCCACCATGACCCGATGGCTCCCCTGATCGAGTACCAGTCCCTCGAATTCGATCAGCTCGTCGACTCCGGTTGGCGCCGAGCGGCGCAACACGGCGTTGATGCGCGCGAGCAGCTCACGCGGCGAGAAGGGCTTGGTGACGTAGTCGTCGGCTCCGCCTTCCAGACCCGCGACTTTGTCGCCCTCTTCGGCGCGCGCCGTGAGCATGATCACCGGAAGCTCGCGCGTCTCACGGTCGCGCTTGAGCGCGCGCGTCAACTCGAGCCCGCTCATGTCGGGGAGCATCCAGTCGACCAGCACGAGATCGGGGCGGATGTCGGCGAGCGCCGCGCGCGCCGCGCGGCAGTCCTCGGCCTCGCGAACCTCGAAGCCTGCGCGCTTCAATCCGAAAGCAATCATCTCCCGTATCGGGCGCTCGTCCTCGACGATGAGAACCTGTTTGGCGGGCATTCGTTGGCAGCGTTCCCCAGCTGGCGCGCGAGTATTACAGGGGTACTGTGTTGCAGATTCGTGACAACTCCGCAAGCGTTTGTTTCAGTTCAGTGACTGCCGGGCGGGGAACGAGCCACGTCGTCGCGTAAATAGACGGGTAGGGCCTCTTCTGGGCTACGCAGCCTGCCCGCGGCGACTTCGGGCACCGCGAGGAGGGCAATCTCCGCGGCCCGGGGACGCACCTCGTTGATGGTCAGGACGGCGGAGAAGGCGTTTCGAAGCTGGGGGTACGCGGCGAACCCTGTTCCGGCTCCGTGGAGCCCCTGGCTTGCTGTCCAGGCTGCCGGCAGTGTCACCACTACCGGGTCGCTAACGCGCTCCTCGCCCACGGCAACGGCGAGATCGTCCGCGGAGCGGACGAAGCAGCCCCAGTACACCTCGCGCATACGCGCGTCGTTGCAGACCAGCACCCGCTCGGCGGTCGCAGCGTCACCGAGAACCCTCTGCGCCACCGCCGCGAGATCCGACACCGGCACGACGGGAATGCCGGCGCCGTGGGCGAGGCCCTGGGTGACACTCGCCGCGAGGCGCACCCCGGTGAAGGAGCCCGGCCCGCGGCCGAACGCGATCGCCGTGAGGCCCGCGAGCGATGTGCCGGCCGCGGTGAGCACCTCATCGATCATAGGGAGAATGCACTCGGTGTGGCCGCGCTCGAGCAGGCGCTCGCGCGCCGTGAGCTGTCCGTCGATGAGGAGGGCCGCCGAGCAATTCTCGGTCGCGGTATCGAGCGCCAGAATCTTCACGACGCGCTCATCTCCCGGGGTGCGCGCCGCGGCGCATGCCGGCGCAGGAAACGCCGCACCTCGTCGGGATCCTGGGTGACAGTCATGGGGGGGAGCGCAGCGAGAAAGACCCGTCCGTAGCTGCGCGCGAGCATGCGCGGATCGCAGATGACGACCACCCCGTAGTCGTCTTCGCTGCGGATCAGGCGTCCGGCTCCCTGCTTCAGGGCCAGCGCCGCCTCGGGTAACTGGTAGTCGCGAAAGGCGTTGGCGCCGGTCGCGTTGAGGTGCTCGATGCGGGCGCGCACCAGCGGATCATCGGGCGATGCAAAGGGCAGCTTCTCGATTACGACCAGGCGCAGTGCTTCGCCTTTCACATCGACCCCTTCCCAGAAGCTCGCGGTGCCGAGCAGCACACCGTTGCCATCCTCGCGAAACTCCTGCAGCAACCGCTCGCGCGGCGCCTCGCCCTGAACGAAGAGCCGATGCGGCGCGGCACCGTCCCAGCGCGCCCTAACCAGCGCCGCACCCTGCGCGAGCGCGCGATGGCTCGTAAACAGCACGAAAGCACCACCGCCCGCGGCCTCGATGAGCGGCAGCGCAGTGTCGATCACCGTCGCCACGTAATTCGGCGAGCGCGGATCGGGCATCCCGTCCGGCAGATAGAGCAGGCTCTGACGCTCGTGATCGAAGGGGCTGTCGATCCTCAATGTCGGGCATTCGGCGATGCCGAGCCGCCCGGTGAAATGCCCGAACTCCTCACCGAGCGACAGCGTCGCGGAGGTGAAAATCCAGGCTCCGCGCCGCGCCTCGATGAGCGCGCGGAAACGCGCCGAGATATCGAACGGCATGAGGCTGAGCGTGATCCCGCGCGCCGTGACCTCGAGCGCGCGCGCCCCCTCGAGTTCATCGGTCGACGCGATCCGGCTGAGCGAGGCGGCGAGATCCGCCCCGCGCGCGGCGAGTTGCAGGGTCGCCGCGTCTTCCCCGAGCGCGGCGAGCGATTCGCCGAGGCGCCCGAGCGAGTCCGCGAGGTACAGCGCTGCATCGCCCAAACGCGCGCCGCGTCCCGCCCAGGTCATGCGGCTCGGGCCCGCGTCTGCCGCGGTGGCCGGCAGCCCCGAGGCCCGCAGCTCCCGCAGCCCCTCCTCGGCGGCGTGCGCCTGATCGGCGAGCGCGCGAGACTGCACCTCCTCCCGCGCCCGGGCCGCCCCGCCCGGTGGCGCTTTCCGCAGCTCGAGCTGCACTTCCCTGAGGAAGCTCTCGATCTGCCGGCTGCTGACGCTCGCGCCGAAGAACTGCGTGACCAGATCCGGAATCTGGTGGGCCTCGTCGAGAATCACGGCGTCGGCCGATCCCAGCAGGTCGCCGAAGCCGTCCTCCTTCAGCGCCAGATCCGCAAGCAGCAGGTGGTGGTTGACGATGACGATGTCGGCCTCCAGCGCCGCACGGCGGGCGAGCGCCACGTGGCAGCGTGCGATCTCCGGACAACGCGCGCCGAGACAGGTCTCGCGGGTGGAAGTGACCTGCGCCCACACCGGGTGCGAGTCGGAGAGTCCTCCGACCTCGGCGAGATCGCCGCTGCTCGTCGTGCGCGCCCAGCGTGCGATGCGGCTCAGCATGGCGCGGCTCGCGCGGTTACTCCCCGGATCGCCGCCGAGCATCGCGAGCTGCTCGCCCGTACCCGCCGCCGCGGCGAGGCGGTAGCGGCACAGGTAGTTTGCGCGGCCCTTGAGGAGCGCCACGCCCGCGGGTCTGCCGAGCGCCGCGCCCACGAGCGGCAGATCCTTCGAATAGAGCTGATCCTGCAGGGTGCGCGTGCCGGTCGAGACCAGCACGCGCTTGCCGGACAGGAGTGCAGGCACGAGGTAAGCAAAGGTCTTCCCGGTACCCGTACCCGCTTCGACCACCAGCGTCTCGCCAGCGGCCAGCGCCGCGGCGACGCGCTCGGCCATGTGCAGCTGCTCGCGCCGCACGCGAAAGTCAGGCAGGGCGCGCTCCAGGGGGCCGCCCTGTCCGAAAATGTCCTCGAGATCGAGCATCGGGAAATCTACGGGCTCACCGCCGAGCCAGCATCCTCGCGTGCCGCGCGGCGGGTGTCGAGACGCATATCCTTCTGAATTTGCTGTAAAGAGAGCCGGCCCGCGGGATGCGGTCGCGCCGGCCCCGGGGCACTCTAGCAGGGTGCAGCGCACGCCCGAGATATACTTGGAAGTTTAGGGGACCGCCTGACGAGAGGAATCAGCGGATGGCCGCTCCTGCGCACAAGATGACTGCCATGCCTGAGTTGAGCCGCGCGGTGGCCGAGTGGGTGGACTCGGTGTGCGAGCTCACCCAACCGCGTGCCGTCCACTGGATCGAGGGAACCGAGGCCGAGGCGCGCGAGCTCACCGCGCAGTTGGTACGAGCCAGGGAGTTCACGGTGCTAAACGCACAGGAATTCCCGGGCTGCCACCTGTATCGCTCGGCTCCCAATGACGTCGCACGGGTCGAGCACCTCACATATATATGTACCCGCTCGCAGGAGGACGCGGGCCCGAACAATCACTGGATGGACCCGCAGCAGGCGCACGCGCGCATGCGCGACCTGTTCCGCGGCTGCATGCGCGAGCGGACGCTCTACGTCATCCCCTACTGCATGGGCCCGCTCGACTCGCCGATGTCCCGCCGCGGCGTCGAGCTCACCGACAGCCCCTACGTCGTGCTCAATATGCTGATCATGACGCGCGCCGGGCGCGCCGCGCTGGAGCTCATCGCGCGTGACGGCCGCTTCGTGAAGGGGCTGCACTCGATCGGCGAGCTCGATCCCGAGCGGCGCTTCATCATGCATTTCCCCGAGGAGCTCGTCATCGAGAGCTACGGCTCCGGCTACGGCGGCAACGCTCTGCTCGGCAAGAAGTGCCACGCGCTGCGCATCGCCAGCTGGCAGGCGCGCACCGAGGGCTGGCTCGCGGAGCACATGCTGATCGTCGGTTTGCAGAATCCGCAGGGCGAGACCCACTACATCGCCTGCGCTTTCCCCTCTGCCTGCGGCAAGACCAACCTCGCGATGCTGTTGCCGCCGGAGTCGATGCCCGGCTGGCGGGTTCTCACGATCGGCGAGGACATCGCCTGGCTCCATCCCGGACCCGACGGGCGGCTGTGGGCCATCAACCCCGAGGCCGGCTGCTTCGGAGTGGTGCCGGGCACCAATCCGCAGACCAACCGCAATGCCTACGAGATGATCCGGCGCGACACGCTGTTCACCAACGTCGCGCTCACCGCCGACAGTCAGCCGTGGTGGGAGGGACTCACGTCGGGCAAGCCGGTGCTCGACTGGCAGGGCCGTCCGTACGACCCGGCCCGGGGACCGGCCGCACACCCGAACTCGCGCTTCACCGTGGCCGCGAAGCGCAATCCGAGCTATTCGGCGCGCATGGAGGATCCGCAGGGCGTGCCGATCACCGCGATCGTCTTCGGCGGCCGGCGCCGCGAGGTCGCGCCGCTCGTCTACGAGGCGCGCGACTGGCAGCACGGCGTGCAGGTCGGCGCCTCGCTCGCCTCCGAGACTACCGCCGCGGCCGTCGGGCAGGTCGGAGTCGTACGGCGCGATCCCATGGCGATGCAGCCGTTCTGCGGCTACAACTTCGGCGACTACTGGCAGCACTGGCTCGATATCGGAGCCAGGGCGACGCGACCGCCGCGCGTCTTTCATGTCAACTGGTTCCGGCGCGATGCCGAGGGCAAGTTCCTCTGGCCGGGCTATGGCGAAAACCTGCGCGTGCTCGCCTGGATGCTCGAGCGCTGCGCGGGCAAGGTAGGTGCCGTCGAGGCGGCGATCGGCCGGCTGCCGATCCCGGCGGATCTCAACACCCGCGGACTCAACATCAGTCGCGAGGCGCTGGCGGCGCTGTGCTCGATCGACGCGGGCGTGTGGCGCAAGGAATGCGCGCAGCTGCGCGAGTATCTCGGCGGTTACGGCAAACGCCTGCCGGCAGCGCTGCTCGCGGAGCTCGACACGACCGAGAGCCGGCTCGGCTGAAGCGGCGCTGGGCCTCAGGCCTCTTCGCAGTTGAAGCGGATGGTCTGCGGCGAGCCCTGCTCGGGCAGCCGGCCGAGCCCGATCATCCCGTGACCCTTGAGCTGCAGGCTGTCGCGCCGGACGAACGCCTCCTCGCCATCGGCGGTCTGCACGAACGTGCCGTTGGTGCTCTGATCGACGAGCACGAACTTGTTGCGGCTGATCTCGATGCGGGCATGCAGGCGCGAGATCAGGTTCCCCTTGACGACGACGTCGTTATCCTCGGCGCGGCCGATGGTGACGCTCGCGTGACGCTCGTCGACCAGCAGCTCACGATCCTCCGTCCGCAGCCGCAGGCGCAGCGGATGCGCCGAGCGCGCGTCGGTGGCGATCCCCGGCGCTATGCTGGTGACGTCCTCGGTCTGCCACAGTACCTCGTAGAGGACCACCTCGCTCCCCTGACCCTTCAGGGTCGCCACGTCGATCTGACGGCAGGAGGCGCGCCACTCGGGCGAGAGCTTCTCCACGGTCGCGGCGGTAGTCACGATCTGCCCGGCCTTCGCCTGGCTGGTCATGCGGTTGGCGGTGTGCACCGCGGCCCCGAACACGTCGCGGTTCTCGAGCATCACCGGACCGAAGTGACAGCCGATGCGGATCGAGACCGGCTGGCCGTCCACCTTCAGCTGCGCGTGGGTTGAGATCTGCTGTTGCATCTGCGCGGCGGCGTTCAGCGCCGCGTCGGCGCTGGGGAATGTCGCCATCACCTCATCGCCCATCGTCTTGATGACCGTGCCCTGGCGCTGTTCGGTCGCGCCGCGCATGACGTCGATGCAGGTGGCGACCATGTCGCGCGCCCGCAGGTCGCCCATAGTGTCGTAGAGCCGCGTCGATCCAACGACGTCGGCAAACAAAATCGCGAGTTCGATGTCCTTGCCCATGAGTGCCGGACGATTATACGCGAGGGCCTCCAGCCTGCTAGCAAGAGGCCGATTCCAACCTCGCGAGCGTGCCATGATCCTGAGTGCTCGTCGGCATCGCCTGTCGCAGCAGCTGCGCGCCCGCCCCCGCTGCGCGAGCGCCCTCGCTCAGCGAGCGGCGGAAATCGCGGGCGCCGGGCTCACCGCTGTAGAGGCCGAGCATGTGGCGCGTGATTGCGCCGAGACGCTCGCCGGCGGTGAGCTCGCGCTCGCAGTATCGGGCCATGCGCTCGATGAGCGCGGCACGCGACGGCAGCGCGGTCGGCTCCGCGGTCAGCGCCCGCCGCAACTCGGCGAGCACGAACGGCCGGTGATAGGCCTCGCGCCCGAGCATGACCCCGTCGCACCAGGCGAGCGCCGCGCGCACCGCGTCCGCGCCGCGCAGCCCGCCATTCACCACGATCGGCAGCGAGGGAAATAGCCCCTTGAGAGCGCGCACCACGTCATAGCGCAGCGGCGGGACCTCGCGATTGTCCCTGGGCGAGAGCCCTCCCAACACCGCCTGACGCGCGTGCACGATGGCAGCCTGACAGCCGGCGGCACGCACCTGCTGCACGAAGCCGCACAGGGCCTCGAAATCTCCCTCGGTATACTCCATCACGGCGCCGCGGGCGTCGCGAGCGCCCGCGGTCACGACGCCGATGCGCATCTTTACCGTCACCGGCACGCGTACCGCGGCGCTCATCGCGGCCACGCACTCGGCCACGCGCGCCGGCTCGCGCATGAGGCAGGCCCCGAAGGCGCCGCTCGCCACGCGCTCGCTCGGACAGCCGCAGTTGAGATTTATTTCGTCGTACCCGGCCTCCTCGCCCGCGCGCGCCGCGGACGCGAGATCCCGCGGCTCACTGCCGCCGAGCTGCAGTGCCAGCGGATGCTCCGCGGGATCGAACCGGAGGAGCCGCGCACGGTCGCCGCGCAGGATGGCCGCGGCGGTGATCATCTCGGTGTAGAGCAGTACGTCGGGAGAGAAGCCGCGCAGGAAGAACCGGCAGTGGCGATCGGTCCAGTCCATCATGGGAGCCACCGAAAGGCGGCGGTCCAACCCCGGCACGTCGGGGAGCCGATCAGTCACGGGAGTCGTCATCGGAACCTCAGGCGGCACGCGCATGCTCCTGAGTTTAACCGCCCGCGGCGGGCGGATCGGTGTCAGTCGCCGCCGCTCCCGGCGGCCACGCGCAGGTGGTCGACGGTGTCTTCGGACTCAAATTGCGGGCGACGCACATCGAAACGCCCGTCGCTCTCGAGGATGCCCGGATCAGTCTCGACCGCCCGCAGCAGGTCCTCGGCCCGCGCGGCGGCGGCGTTGCCGGCCCAGCCGAGCCAGGTGTTGCGCCGCTTCTTGGCGTGGGAGAGCGCCGCGTCGGCCATGTCCAGACACTGCTTCCAGGAGAGAAGCGCTGGTGCCTCGAGCACGAACGGATAGCGGGCAAACCCGATCGAGCAGCTGGTTCGGGCCACGCGGCCGTCGCTCAGGCGGAAGCTGTGCTTGGCGATGCGGGAGCGCAAGCGCTCGGCCAGAGCTTCGGCACCCCTCAGGTCGGCGTGCAGGTAGGCGATCACGAACTCATCGCCCCGCCATCGCGCAGCGTAGTCACCGGCGCGGCAGCAATCGCGCAGGATTTCCGCGACCTGCGTCAGAATCCGGTCGCCGTCCTGATGGCCATGCACATCATTGATCGGTTTCAGGAAGTCCAGGTGGACGACCATCAGCATCATGCTGGGCACCGGCGCGTCAGGTCCCGGGCGTGATACACCCGCGCCACTCGCGAACTGGGTGAGCATGTTCTGCAGATAACGACGGTTACCGAGTCCGGTGAGCGGGTCGGTGAGACTGGCTTCCTCAGGCTGCTCGGCGATCCCGGACTCTCGGTCGCGCACCTCCACCTGCAGTCGCCGCGCAGACTCCGCGCGCTGCAGCCGCCGTCGCCGCATCGACCAGAACCAGTAGCTCGCGAGCGCGACGGGCAGCCCATACCCCACGAGTAATGCAGTCATTACATAACCTCAGTTAGCGTTGCGATTGCGCCTCAGCCTTGGCCATGACGCCTGCGACGAGACTGGTCTGCTCCAATTCTCATGCAGAATTCAGGCTAATACTGTGAACCGTATCGGGAAAGCCCTGCTCAAGTCCGACGGTGTGCCCGGCGTTCCTGGCCCGCAGGATAGAATCGCGAGAACGATAGCCGGCGCGGGGGGCAACATGGCGAGCGGCAAGTACAGGCTCTACGGCCGGCGGGGCGCCGGATCGCTGGCGCCACAGATCCTGCTGGAAGAGATCGGCGCGGCGTACGAGCTGCTCTGGTTCGACAAGACCCCCGCGGATCTCGAGGCTCTACGGCGCATCAACCCAGCCGGAAAGATTCCGAGCCTCGTGCTCCCCGATGGGACGGCCGTAGCCGAGTCCGCCGCCATTCTCATTCACCTCACCAACGCACATCCGCAGGCCGGACTCGCGCCGCCCGCGGGCAGCAGCGCGCACGCCCGGTTCCTGCAGTGGATGGTGTTTCTGTCCGCCAGCCTCTACGAAGCGGCCCTGCGCTACTTCTACGCCGAGCGCTACGCCACCACGGCAGCGGCGGCGCCGGCGATCAAAGCGCAGGCGCTCAAGGACTACGGTGCCCACCTCGAGCGCGTCCACGACGAGCTGTCTCCCTTCGTGCTCGGTGACAGGCTGTCGGCTGCCGATCCTTACCTGCACATGCTCGCCGGCTGGTACCCGGAGCAAGAGGCGCCGCTCGCCTCCCGCTTGCCGAAGCTCGCGCAGCATGCGGAGCGCCTCCGGCGCAGGCCGGCGACACTCAAGGCGGAACGCGATCACGCCGAGAATTAGCGCTGGCGGGCGGCACGATGGATCTGTTGGAACGAGAGCCGTGCTTCGCCGATCTGGCGAAATGGCTCGGCATGGCGATCCAACACGGTGGCTGCGTCGTACTCCTGAGCGGCGAAGCGGGCATCGGCAAGACCGCCCTGCTGCGGGAGTTCGCCAGGCGCCAGCAGCAAGCGCGCGCCCTCTGGGGGGCGTGCGACGCGTTGTTCACGCCCCGGCCGCTCGCCCCGCTCCATGACGTCGCGCTGCAGACTCATGGGGCGCTGCTCACCGCAATCAACTCGCGGGCCAATCCTTCCGCACTGTTCGCCGCGTTCTTTGCCGAGCTCGGAACGGCAAAGACGCTGCTGATCTTCGAGGACCTGCATTGGGCGGATGAGGCGACTCTCGACCTGCTCACCTTCCTCGGCCGAAGGGTTCACCGCACACACACTCTGCTCGTGGCCAGCTACCGCGACGACGAGCTCGGCCCACGGCACCCGTTGCGGCTGGCCATCGGAGGACGTCCCCAGGCGGCAACGTTCCGCATGCCGCTGGCCCCTCTTTCGGAGGCCGCAGTCGCGCAGCTCGCCACGCAGGCGGGCAGACCGTCGAAGGGCCTGCACGACATCACCGGCGGGAATCCGCTGTTCGTGACCGAGGTGCTGGCTGCCGGCGCGGCTACAGTGCCGCCCACGGTGCGCGATGCCGTGCTGGCACGCGCGGCGCGGCTGACACCGACGGCGCGCGCGGTCGCGGAGCTCGTGTGCGTCGTCCCGGGGCGGACCGAGCCCTGGCTGCTGGAGCAGGCTGCGCAGGCGGATGAAGCGGCCATCGAAGGGTGCCTGAGCATCGGCATGGTTCGACACGATGACGGCTCGCTCGCCTTCCGCCACGAGCTGGCGCGGCGCGCGCTCGAGGACACTCTCTCGCAACCGCGCCGCCAGAGCCTGCATTCACGCGTACTCGGCGTCCTTGCAGACGGTCCCGACGTTCCCGCGGCACGCCTGGCTCACCACGCTGGCGGGGCGCGTGATGGATCGAGGGTGCTGCGCCACGCTCCGGTCGCCGCCCTGCAGGCGGCGGCCGTGGGCGCCCACCGCGAGGCGGCGGCACACTATCAGGCTGCTCTGCGCCATGCCGACGGCCTACAGGCGTGCGAGCGCGCAAACCTGCTGGAGCGGCTGTCCTATGAGTGCTACCTGACGGGCGAAAACGAGCGCGCCCTCGAGGCGCTACGCTCGGCGCTGGACATCTGGCGTGCCGAGGGGCCGCGCCTCAAGGAGGGTGACGCGCTGCGGTCGCTATCCCGGATGTACTGGACGCTGGGCAACAGCGCGCAGGCCGCCGAGTACTGTGCGGCCGCGATCACCACGCTCGAGCCCCTGCCTCCCGGGCCCGAGCTGGCGATGGCCTACTGCAATCAGGCGGACCTTGCCATGGAAGCGCACCAGGCCGACCTCGCGATCGAGTCCTCGCAACGGGCCATGGCGCTGGCGGAGCCCTTGGGAAATACCGAGGTTCTGTGCGACGCCCTGAATACCCTCGGCACCATGCGACTCATCGTCGGCGACACCGCCGGATGGGCGGATCTCAACCGCACTCTGCAGCTCTCGCTGGCGGAGGGACTGCAGGAGCAGGTCGCGAGCGCCTACACCGACCTGGCAGCCATGGCGGTTTCCCGCCGGCAGTACGAGCAGGCTGCGGCCTACATGCAGGCGGGGCTCGCGTACTGCGAAGAGCACGACATGGAGTTCGTGCGACCTTACATGCTCGCTTACCGGGCACGCCTGAAGTTCGAGCAGGGCGACTGGATCGCGGCCAGCGAGGACGTGGAAGCAGTGCTGCGACATCCGCGCACGGCAGCTTCCACACGCATCCCTGCGCTGCGGACTCTCGCACATCTGCGCGTGCGCCGGGGCGATCCCGACACGAGCGGTCCGATCGGCGAGGCCCGCCGACTGGCCGGCCCGACCCCGGAACTGCAGCGCTTCGGCATGCTCGCGCTGGTGTGCGCCGAGGCCGCGTGGCTGGCGGGTGACCGGGACGGCGTGGTACGCGAGATCCAGCCCGTCTGGAAGCTCGCGCGACTGCAGCGCGATCCACGCATGAACGGGGAGCTGGCGCAGTGGCTGTGGCGAGCGGGTGCCCTCACCCAACCGCTCGACGCGGATATCGCCGAGCCCTACGCACGGGAGATCGCCGGCGAGTGGCGCACCGCAGCCGGCGCATGGAAGATGCTGGGCTGCCCCTACGAGCAGGCCTGTGTGCTGGCCTTGTACGGCGCGGAAGCCGAGCAGCGCGAGGCGCTCACCCGGTTCGAGCAGCTCGGCGCCGCGCCGGCAGC
>DASXKA010000296.1:0-1516 GCA_036497085.1 Steroidobacteraceae bacterium
GCGGCGGCCGTGAGCGCCGGGTATCTGCATCTGCTGAATCTGCGGACCGCGGCGCTCAAGGCGGCTCCGGCGGCGGGCGCCCATGGCTAGGCCCGCCGTCTTCAGCGAGACCGGTCTGCTGCGGCGCAGACTCGGGGCGGCCTCGTGAGCGCCGCCGGCGAAGTGCTCGCGATCTACCGGGCGCGCGGCGCGGGCGCGTATTTCGGCGAGCGCCTGTCGGTGACCGAGCACTGCCTGCAGGCCGCGTGGTTCGCGCAGGTCCAGAGCGCACCCGAGCCGCTCATCCTTGCGGCGCTGCTGCATGACATCGGGCATTTGCTCGAGGCGGTGCCGGCGGATCTCGCCGACTGGACTGCCGATGCACGCCACGAGGAGACCGGCGCACGCTGGCTGGCCGCGCGTTTCGGCCGCGAGATCAGCGAGCCGGTGCGCCTGCACGTGCCGGCGAAGCGCTACCTGTGCGCGACCGACGCCGGTTACCTCCGCCAGCTGAGCTCCGCCTCGGTGCATACGCTCAAGCTCCAGGGCGGTCCGATGTCGATCGAGGAGACGCGGGCGTTCGAGCGCGAGCCTTACTACCGCGAGGCGGTGCGCGTGCGGCACTGGGACGATCAGGGCAAGGTCGCCGGCCTCAGGACGCCGCCGCTCGAGGCCTACCTCGAAATGCTGAACGCGGCGGCGCTCACACGCTGACATCGCATGGAAGCTAGGCACGCGGCTCGGCGAGCAGTTGCACCCAGAAAAGGCCGTGACGTGCGGCACGGCCCGGAGCGAGCCCGATCCCCATCTGCACGAAGCGCGGATCCATGATGTTGCGGCAGTGGCCGGGGCTCGCAAGCCAGCCCGTCACGACCTCTTCTACCGATTTCGGGCCGTAGGCAATGTTCTCGCCGACCAGCTTCTCGGAGTATCCGGAGGCGCGCACCCGGTCGGCGGGCGACTGGCCCGACAGGTCCTCGTGCTCGAAGTAGTCGTGTACGGCCATGTCGGTGGCATGTCCGAGCGCCACGCCGGCGAGCGTCCCGGAGAGGGCGAGGGGCGGCGCCGGTCCGAACGACTGCGAGCCGCATTGCGCTCCGCGGGCCCGCGCCTCGTTGACGAGTTGCAGCGCGCGCGCCGACATGGCCGGCGTGGCGGTGCGCGGGAGCGCGGAGCCCGCCTTCGACGGCGCGCCCGCCGGCGCCTCGCCCGCAGGAGGTAGTCGATAGCGCGCCGTGGGCGGCGGAGCAACCGCAGCCTCCGGGGGCGACGACCACCGGGAGCCGGACGCAGCTGCGAGCACCAGCCAGGTATCCGCGCCGCGCCGGTAGATCCCCACCTCACGCAGATCGAGGCTCGAGACGGCGCGGCAGTCGCTGCGCCGCAGCTGCTTGATGAGCGCCTCGTCCGGGCCGCTCGCGCGCACTCCGAGCGCGCCCGAATCGAGCGAATGCCCATCGGCCCATTGCTCGGCCACGCGATCGAGGGAGGCGTTGTGGCGCAGCGGCGGCGCGATCGGGAGGGTGCCGCCGCAACC
>DASXKA010000297.1:0-4666 GCA_036497085.1 Steroidobacteraceae bacterium
CCGGTGCATCCGCGCCGCCGGCATCGCCTGCTCACGTGGTCGGACGCGACGACGACGCTCGCGCCCGACGAATGGCACAAGCGCGCGCCGCTGCGCGAAGGCTCCTGGTGGCCCGCGTGGGAAAAGTGGCTGAGCGAGCGCTCCTCCGCCAGACAGCTCGCCGGGCGCGCACTGTCGCCCACCGGTGCGGGCCAGGGTGCGCTCGGGGATGCCCCCGGAAGCTACGTACGCGGCTGAGACTTGAGCCCGGGGTGATTGGACGCACGCCGAGAATCGGCGTACTAATGTGCTCAAAGTCAGAGCCTGATCAGAAGGAAACGGTGTACAGGCCATGAGCACCGCTAATCGAGTCGCATACGTCACCGGGGGCATGGGCGGCATCGGCACGGCAATCTGCCGTCGCCTGGCGAAGGAGGGCTACGCGGTCATCGCCGGGTGTGGACCCGGCTCGCAGCGTAAGGACCGCTGGCTCGCCGAGATGCGCGCCGAGGGGCTGAACATGCACGCCTCGGAGGGCAACGTGTCCGACTGGGAGTCCACCAGGCGCGCCTTCGAAGTGGTGCGTGCCGAGGTCGGGCCGATCGACATTCTGGTGAACAACGCCGGGATCACCCGCGACGGCATGTTCCAGAAGATGACCAACGACATGTGGCACGCGGTGATCGAGACCAACCTCAACTCGCTCTTCCACGTCACCAAGCAGGTGATCGACGGCATGCTCGAGCGCGGTTGGGGCCGGATCGTCAACATCTCCTCCGTCAACGGCCAGCGCGGCCAGTTCGGGCAGACCAACTATTCAACCGCCAAGGCCGGTATTCACGGCTTCACCATGGCGCTGGCGCAGGAACTGGCCGGACGGGGCATCACCGTCAACACCGTCTCGCCGGGCTACATCGGCACCGACATGGTGAAGGCGATCAAGCCCGAGCGACTCGAGAAGATCGTCGCCGGCATTCCGGTCAAGCGGCTGGGCACGCCGGAAGAGATCGCCTCGATCGTCGCCTGGCTGGTGGGCGATGAGTCTGCCTTCGCCACCGGCGCCGACTTCTCGCTCAACGGCGGCCTGCACATGGGCTAGGGCGCGAAAGCCCGCCCGTGAAAATCTGCGTCGTCGGCGCGGGAGCCATCGGCGGCTACCTCGGCACGCGCCTCGCTCTCGATCCGGGCAACGCCGTAGGCGCGTTGGCGCGCGGCACCACGCTCGTGTCGCTGCGCGATCACGGCTGGCGACTCCGCCAGAACGGCGAGCTGCTGCAGGCGCGCGCCGCCACGGTCTCGGACGATGCGCGCGAGCTCGGGCCGCAGGACCTCGTCGTCATCGCCCTCAAGGCGCAGGCTCTGCCGGCGCTCGCGCCCTCGCTGAGCGCGCTGCTCTCGGCCGACACGATCGTCATGCCGGCGATGAACGGCGTGCCGTGGTGGTTCGGAGCGGGAGTCGCGGCGCTCGGGACGCGGCCGCTCGAGAGCGTCGATCCGGGCGGGCGCATCGGCGCGACGATCCCGCTCGCGACCGTGGTCGGCTGCGTGGTGCATGCCAGCGCCGCCGTCACGGAGCCCGGCGTCACCACGCACCGCATGGGCCGCGGGCTGATCGTGGGCGAGCCTGCCGGCGGAGACTCGGCGCGCGTCGCGCGGCTCGGCGAGCTCCTCAGCGGTGCCGGCTTCGAGGTCACCTGCTCGCCACGCATCCGCTACGACATCTGGTACAAGCTCTGGGGCAACATGACGATGAACCCGGTCTCGGCGCTCACCGGCGCCACGACCGATCGACTGCTCGACGATGAGCTGGTGCGCACCTTGTGCGCCGCGGCCATGCAGGAGGCCGCCGCGGTCGGCGCCCGTATCGGCTGCGACGTGCGCGAGTCGGCCGACGACCGCCAGGCGGTGACGCGCAAGCTCGGCGTATTCAAGACTTCGATGCTCCAGGACGTCGAGGCGGGCCGCACGCTCGAGCTCGACGCGCTGGTGGGAGCGGTGCGCGAGATCGGCCAGCGCGTCGCAGTGGCGACGCCGATGATCGATGCACTCTTCGGACTGACCAGACTGTTCGGGCAGGTGCGGGGCCTCTACCCGCTCGATCGGGTGCGTTAGCCGGGTTCCCAGGTCGCGCGTGCCTCGTCCGCGCGGATGGTCCGGCCCGCCACCCACAGGTGCCAGGCCGCCCAGAAACCCGTGCCAGCGAGCAGCAGCAGCGCCCAGCGCAGCGACTCCCGCCCGGCACCGAAGGAGCCGGCGAACCAGTCGCTCAAGAACCCGATCAGCTGCGGTGCGAGCATGAGATTCGCGACGTTGGCGGTGAAGAGCAGGATCGCGCAGGCGCCGGCGCGCATGCCCGCCGGCACCACGTTCTGCAGCAACCCGAGGATCGGACCGATGTAGAAGTAGACCGCGGGCACGAAGATCCACACCAGGAGCGTCGCGGCCTGATCGGACGACACCCAATAGAGAAGCAGCGACGGAATCGTCGCGACGGCGGTCACCCACGCCAGCAGCCGCGCGACGAAGCGGGGATCACGGGCCGCCGGTAACCCCATGAGCGCCGCCGCGAGCAGCGTGCCGGCGGTTCCCGCCACCAGATGCGCGAGCCCGAGGAGCCGGCCCGCCTCACCCACCGTGAGCTCGTGCGAGCGCTGCAGGAAGGCGGGCGTCCACCACATCAGCCCCCAGCTCCAGAACGTGGCCACCGAGCCTCCCACGACCAGATGCACCGCCGAGCGCTGCGTCGCCAGGAAGCGCGCCGTGTCGACGAGCCGCCGGAGGACTGTGAGCGCAGTGATACGCGTCTCCGCGGCCGCGGCGGAGTCGGGATGCGAATCGAGCTGGCCGCGGCGCGGCTCGCGCACGGTGACCGCTACCAGGAGCGCCAGCACCACGCCGGGAATTCCAAGGATCAGGAACGCGAGGCGCCAGCCGCCGTGCTCGGCGGCGGTGCCCGCGACCGAGGACCCGAGCCACGAGCCGAGGCAGGCGCCGAGCGCGAAGATGGTGAGCGCGAGCGGCCGCATTGCGGGAGGGAACTTGTCGGCGAGGATGGAGGTGGAGGGTGGGGTACCACCAGCCTCACCGATTCCGACCGCGAAGCGCGCCAGCAACAGCTCGCCATAGTTGCGCGCGAGCCCGCAGAGCGCGGTCATGCCGGACCACACGGCGAGGGACACGGCGAGAATGTTGCGGCGGTTGGTGCGGTCGGCCAGCGCCGCAATCGGGATTCCGACCGTCACGTAGAACATGGCGAGCGCGAAGCCGGTGAGGAAGGCGATCCCACTGTCGGAGAGATGCAGCTCGCGGCGGATCGGCTCGAGCAGCGTCGCGATCGAGAAGCGGTCGGCGATGTTCAGGGCATACACCGCGGTCAGCACCGCCAGCACGTACCAGCGATCGCGCGGCGCGCGTGTCTCCTCGGGCGGGTTGCTCATGGAGCCTTCGCGGTCTTCGCCGGATCAGTGTCCAGGGCCCGCAGTCTGTCACAATTGCGCGGGGCATTCGCGCGCCCTGTTCCCGGTGAGGAGAGAAAGCATGCGCTGGTCGCTACCCGCGGTTCAGAGCCTCACGGCCGGATATGCCGACACCGGCGGCTTCCTCGCCCTCAAGGGCCTGTTCACATCACACGTCACTGGGAACTTCGTGACGCTCGGCGCAGCGCTCGTGTTCGGCAACAGCGGCGCCCTGGCGAAAACCCTCGCCTTACCCGTTTTCTGCCTCGCGGTGCTGCTGTGCAGGCTGCTCGCCTTTCGTCTTAAGGCAGCCCATCGGCCGGTGCTGCGCAGTCTCCTCAGGCTGCAGTTGCTGCTCTTTGCCGCCGTCGCGGGACTCGCAGCCTGGTGCGGCCCGTTCGAAGACCCGGACAGCGGATGGGCGCTGCTCGCCGGCATGACGCTCGTCGCGGCTATGGCCATGCAGAACGCCGCGCACCGCGCACATCTGGCCCACACGCCGCCCTCGACCATCATGACGGGCACGACCACGCAGATCATGCTGGACCTGGCGGAGATGCTGCACGGCGTGCGGCCCGAGGTGGCGGCGATCACGCGGGCGCGCCTCGCGCGACTCACGCTCAGTGTCACCGTGTTCGCCGGCGGCTGCGGCCTCGCCGCGCTCGGCTACGCGTACCTCGGCAGGTGGTGCTTTGTCGTATTGCCGGTACTCGGTATTGGTACGCTCGCGTTGCGGGCGGAAATCGCCGCGGCCGACGCTCACCGCTGGACGCTTGAACCGGAGAGACCTCCATGATCGACAAGGCTCTATTGGATCAGGCCTGGAAAACCGTGCGCGGCGCGGTGCACTGGACGCCTCTGCTGCACTCGGACTACATCGACTCCGTGGTCGGAGCGCGGGTGTTCCTCAAGGCCGAGTCGTTGCAGATCGGCGGCTCGTTCAAGATGCGCGGGGCCTGCTTTCGCGTCAGCTGCCTGTCGCCCGAACAGCGCGGCCGCGGTGTCGTCGCATTCTCGTCCGGCAATTTCGCGCAGGCGCTGGCACTTGCCGGCCGCCGCGCCGGTGTGCCGGTCACCATCGTCATGCCAAGCGACGCGCCGCAGCGCAAGATCGAGCTCACCCGGCGCGCCGGCGCAACGGTGGTGCTCACAGAGCACGGCACTCGCAACCGCGAGGAAGTGGCCAGCGAGCGCGCCCGCGCGCTCGCCGCAGAGCATGAGTATGCACTGCT
>DASXKA010000298.1:0-7645 GCA_036497085.1 Steroidobacteraceae bacterium
CTCTTTGCCTCGACCAGCGGTACCGACAGCGACTGGGTGGTGAAGCTGATCGACGTTTATCCCGACGAGGTGCCGTCCGATACCGATCCGCACATGGGCGGTTACCAGTTGCCCATCGCGATGGACATCTTCCGCGGTCGCTATCGCGAGAGCCTGAGCCACCCGAGCCCCATACCCTCCGGCAAGGTGCAGCAGTACCGCTTCGCGCTCCCGCAGGTAAATCACGTGTTTCTGCCGGGCCATCGCCTGATGCTGCAGATCCAGTCGAGCTGGTTTCCGCTCTACGATCGCAACCCGCAGACCTACGTCGACAACATCTTCTTCGCGGGCCCCGAGGACTACAAAAAGGCCGTACAACGCGTCTACCACACCGCCGGGGCTTCGAGCTTCATCAGCCTGCCGCTGGTCGCGGCACACTGAAGCGCGCCCCCGGTGGCGCTGCCGGAGAAGCCGATGCCGCAAACCGGCCAGTCCCGGCGCGTGGGGCTGACGATAATGAGGCTTCGGCCCACGCGCTCGCAGCATCGGTCAGGATAGCCTCATGGACCAGCAGCCCCAGACGAGCCAGCCGGCGCGCACGCGCCGCCCGAGCGGTCGCGACGCCAAGATCGCCGCGCGCACCGCGCGCAGCCATGCATTCGTCCCCTACATCACGCGGAACATCCCCTACTACGAAGTCCTCTCCGCCGAGGGCCTCGAGCTTCTCGAGCACAACGCCGACACCATCCTCCAGGAGATCGGCATCGACTTCCGCGACGACGCCGAGGCGCTGAAGCTGTGGAAGGACGCGGGCGCCGACGTGCAGGGCGAGCGCGTGCGCTTCCCGCGCGGCATGTGCCGCGAGCTCGTGCGCCGCTCGGCCCCCCGGGAATTCACCCAGCACGCACGCAATCCGGCCCGCAACGTGGTGATCGGCGGCAACCGCACCGTATTTGCCCCGGCCTACGGCTCGCCGTTCGTGCGCAACCTCGACGAGGGGCGGCGCTACGCGCGCATCGAGGACTTCCGCAACTTCGTCAAGCTCGCCTTTCTCGCGAACTCGCTGCACCACTCGGGCGGCACCATCTGCGAGCCGGTCGACCTGCCGGTCAACAAGCGGCACTTCGACATGGTGTACACCCACATGAAGTACAGCGACAAGCCGTACATGGGCTCGGTCACCCACCCCGAGCGGGCGCGCGACACGATTGAGATGACGCGCATCCTCTTCGGCGAGAACTTCACCGACCCGGAAACCGGCAAGCCGCGCACCTGCATCACGAGTCTCATCAACGCCAACTCGCCCCTCACCTGGGATGCGACCATGCTCGGCGCGCTGAAGACCTACGCGCGCGCCAATCAGGCGACGGTCGTCACGCCGTTCATCCTCGCCGGCGCCATGTCTCCGGTGACGGTGGCGGGTACCGCGGCGCAGACGCTCGCCGAGGCGCTCGCCGGCATGGCAACCGCACAGCTGGTGAATCCGGGCGCGCCGGTGATCCTCGGCAGCTTTGCCTCCTCGCTCTCGATGCAGTCGGGGGCGCCGACCTTCGGGACTCCGGAGCCGGCGCTGGTGCTGTACGTGATGGCGGCCCTGGCGCGGCGTCTCGGGGTGCCGTTCCGCTCGGGCGGTGCCCTGTGCGCCGCGAAGATCCCCGACGCGCAGGCGGCGTACGAGTCCGCCAACACCCTGATCCCGACCTGCCTCGGCGGCGTCAATTTCGTGCTGCACACCGCCGGCTGGCTCGAGGGCGGGCTCGCCATGGGCTACGAGAAGTTCGTCATGGACGTCGACCAGGCCGGCATGATGCACACGCTGCTCGCCGGGGTCGATCTCTCCGAGAACGGCCAGGCGCTCGATGCGATCCGCGAGGTGGGTCCCGGCAAGCACTTCCTCGGCTGCGCCCACACGCAGGCGAACTTCCAGACGGCGTTCTACCGCTCGCCGCTCGCGGATAACAACAGCGTCGAGCAGTGGGAGGCGGAAGGCGCCAGGGACATGATCCAGCGCGCCAACGCCCTGTGGAAGAAGCAGCTCGAGGACTACGAGGCGCCGCCGCTCGATGCCGCGGTGGACGAGGCGCTGCTCGAGTATATGAACCGCCGCAAGGCGTCCTTCCCCGACTCGAACGTCTAGGTCCGGCGCGCGGGCGATCGGCCTCGGGTCGGGGCGGCGAAATGCGCTAGCATTCGTCCGATGTGCCCTACGCCCGAGCCCGCCCCCCCTGAGCGCCGCCTGCGGGCCGGCATCGTGGGCGGCGGGCGCGGCGCCTTCATCGGCGCGGTGCACCGCCTGGCCGCCGAGCTCGACGGGCAGGCGCGGGTCGTCGCCGGCGCCATGTCCTCGCGGCCCGAGATCGCGCGGGCGAGCGCCGCGGAGTGGTTTCTCGAGCGCGCCTATACCTCCTACGAGGAGATGGCACGCGCCGAGTCGGCCGATGCCAACGGCATCGACTTCGTGATCATCGCGACTCCCAATCACCTGCACTACCCGGTGGCGCGGGCATTTCTCGACGAGGATATCCACGTGATCTGCGACAAGCCGCTCGCGCTCACGGTCGCCGAGGGAGAGGAACTGGTCCGGCTCGTCGAGGCGGGCACGACGCTCTTTGCCCTCACCCACACCTACACGGGCTACCCGGCCGTGCGCGAGGCGCGCGCGCTGGTGCGCGGCGGTCAGCTCGGCGAGCTCCGCAAGGTGCTGGTCGAGTACACGCAGGACTGGCTCATGGAGCCGCTCGAGCGCGGCGGCCACAAGCAGGCCGAGTGGCGTACCGATCCGGCGCGTGCCGGGCTCGCGGGCGCGGTCGGCGACATCGGCACGCATGCGGCGAACCTCCTCGAGTTCGTGACTGCCAGGCGCATCGAGGCGGTGTGCGCCGATCTCAGTTCTTTCGTTGCGGGTCGGCGACTCGATGACGACGCCAACATGCTCGTGCGGCTCGAGGGCGGCGCCAAGGGGACGCTGGTGTGCTCGCAGATTGCCTGCGGGGAAGAGAACCGGCTCTCGCTACGCGTATACGGAACGCGCGCCGCGCTCGAATGGCACCAGCAGGAGCCCAACACGCTCATCTTCAAGCCCGCCGGCAAGCCCTGGGAGCTGAGGCGCACGGGTCAGCCGTATCTGAGCGCGCCCGCACAGGCGGCGAGCCGGGTCCCGGCCGGCCACCCTGAGGGCTATCTCGAGGCGTTTGCGAACATCTACCGCGGCTTCATCGGGGACGTGCGCCGCGTCGGCCACGGCCAGCCGCCGCTGCGCGACTACCCGGGAGTGGAGGAGGGTCTGCGCGGCCTGCGCTTCATTGCGCAGGCGGTCGCGAGCTCGCGCGCCGGGTCGGCCTGGATGCGTCTATAGGCAAGAGCAATAGGCAGCCATGAACTCCGTTACCAAGGCGCGCCTGTGCGCCATGATGTTCCTCGAGTTCTTCATCTGGGGCGGCTGGTTCGTCACAATGGGGAGCTACCTCGCGGCGAATCTGCATGCGAGCGGAGCGCAGACCGGGCTCGCCTACGGCACTCAGGCATGGGGCGCCATCGTCGCCCCGTTTATCGTCGGACTGGTCGCCGACCGCTACTTCAACGCCGAGCGGCTGCTCGGCGTGTTCCACATCGCCGGCGGAATCCTCATGTACGCGCTCTACAGCACCGGCGTCTTCGGCGCCTTCTACCCCGTGCTGCTCGCGTACATGATTCTCTACATGCCGACGCTCGCACTGGTGAATGCGATCGCGTTCCGCCAGGTGGACGACCCCTCGCGCCATTTCCCCGGGCTGCGGGTCTGGGGCACGATCGGCTGGATCGTCGCGGGACTGGTGATCAGCTACCTCTTTGCCTGGGACTCGCACGCCGGCATCGCCGAGGGCCGTCTGCGCCAGACTTTCCTCATGTGCTCGATCGCATCGTTCGTGCTCGGCGTCTATGCCTTCACGCTGCCGCGTACGCCCCCACTAGCCGGGGAGGGCGGCAGCAGCCTCGGACGCCTGCTCGGCTTCGATGCCCTGGTGCTTCTCAAGGAGCGTAACTACGCGGTGTTCTTCGTGGCATCGGTGCTGATCTGCATTCCGCTCGCCTTCTATTACCAGAACGCCAACCAGTTCCTCACCGAGATTCAGGTCGCCAACGCGACCGGCAAGCAGACCATCGGGCAGATGTCGGAAGTGCTCTTCATGCTGTTGCTTCCGCTCTTCCTGCGGACCTACGGCATGAAGACCACGCTGCTGGTGGGCATGCTGGCATGGGCGGCCCGCTATGTGCTCTTTGCCTTCGGCGACGCACATGCGCTCGTCTTCATGCTGATCATCGGCATTGCGCTCCATGGCGTGTGCTACGACTTCTTCTTCGTCTCCGGCCAGATCTATACCGACTCCAAGGCCGGCTCCGGGCACAAGGCCGCAGCCCAGGGGCTGATCACGCTCGCGACCTATGGCCTCGGGATGCTGGTGGGATTCTGGGCCGCCGGCCTCATCGACGATCACTACGTGGCCCATGGTGTGCACGACTGGAAGTCCATCTGGCTGTATCCGGCCGCGTTCGCCGCGGGGGTGTTCGTGCTGTTCGCGGCGGGCTTCCGCAACGAGAAGGTGGCGTATGCCGGCAGGTGAGTTCAGGCCGCGCCGCATGCGTCTCAGCATCCTCACGGCGGCGCTCCAGGAGCTGACGCCGCGCACCCGCCGCGACGCCGACCCGGACCTCGCCATCGAGGAGTGGCTCGCTTTCGCCGGCGAGATCGGCGCGCCCAACATCGAGCTGTCGGCGGCGCTGCATCCCAGCGAGAGCGACGTACCCGCCGCGGCCATGCTCGATCCAGTGGCGAATACGCTCGACCTGCGCTCGCCCTTCGACGCCGCGCGCGCCGCGCGCGTGCGCCGCGCGATGCAGTCGAGCCGAGTAGGGCTCTCGGATCTTGGCTACTTCGACAACATGCTGGCAGCGGACGAGGCCGCGCGCAGCAAGAAGCACCAGCTCATGCTCAGGGTGTTCGACGCCGCGGTGCTGCTCGGGGCCGATGCCGTCACCGGTTTCGTCGGGCGCAATCCGCGCCTCAGCATGGACGGCAATCTGGTCATGTTCGAGGCGGTGTTCGTGCCGCTGCTGAAGGAGGCCAGGGCCCGTGGCCTCACCTTCCGCGTCGAGCAGTGCCCGATGCCGGGATGGAACGTGAGCGACAGCTGGCACAACAACATCGCCTACGCTCCGGGGCCCTGGATCGCCCTGCACCGCATCTGCGAGCGTCACGGGGTCGGCGATCAGTTCCGTATCCACTACGACCCCTCGCACGCCATCCTCATGGGCCAGGACTCGCGTTCCGTGTTCCAGTATCTGAAGGACACCGGCTACAATTTTCTGATCGGCGGCTTTCACGTCAAAGGCCAGGTCATCGACTCGAAGGGCATTGCCGCGTGGGGCTACGGCGGGCAGACGCTGCAGCGCGGCGACTGGCACGGCGCGGAGCCGAGCAGCGATCCGGTCGAGCAGCTCAACGCCTGGAAGAAGCAGACCGTGTTCGCAGAGCACGAGCTGCCGGGCACCGCGCGCCATGACCCGCTCGCCTACCTGCAGAATCGCTCGGTCGACTGGCTGGACCACCAGCTGGCGGCGCGCGAGCTGCTCGCCATCGACCCGGAGAAGACCTACCTCGTCGTGGAGCACGAATATCCGCCGGCCCGCATCCAGGACCGGGAGCGGCTCAAGCCGATCCTGGCCGGCTCGCTCGCCTTCGCGCGCGCGATCGACGAGGCAGCAGCCGCCATGTATGCGCTCCAGCACGAGGTGCTCGCCGCCCAGGGCATCGCCGCGCAGGGCTTCGGCCGCGAGCCCTACCGCTCCTGATATCTGCGTGACGCGAGAGGTGCCATGCCGTTCGTAACTCCGAAATCCCAGCAGCGCGCCTACGACGTGATCGTGGTCGGGTCGGGTGCCGCCGGCGGGCAGACCGCTTACACGCTGTGCATGGAGGGTGCGCGGGTGCTGATGCTCGAGGCCGGGCGCCGCTACCAGCCCGAGAGCGAGACGCCGATGTTCCAGACGCCCGACCTCGCTCCCCTGGGCGGCGCCGGCACGCCGCAGAAGCCCTTCGGCTTCTACGACGCGACCGTGGACGGCGGCTGGCAGGTGCCGGGCGAGCCCTACGTGCGCACCACCGAGGACCGCGCGGGGCGCTTCGACTGGTGGCGGGCGCGCATGCTCGGCGGGCGCACCAACCACTGGGGGCGCATCTCGCTGCGCAACGGCCCCTACGACTTCAAGCCGAGGAGCCGGGACGGACTCGGCTTCGACTGGCCGATCAACTACGAGGACGTAGCGCCGTATTACGACAAGGTCGAGCTGCTGATCGGCGTGTATGGCACGAGCGAGAGCCTCGAAAACACACCGAATTCTCCACCGGGTTGCCTCCTGCCGCCCCCGAAGCCAATCGTCAGCGATTACGTGATCGCGCGAAGCGCCAGGGGCCTCGGCGTTCCGGCAATTCCGGGTCACCGCGCGGTGCTCACCCGGGCGCTCGATCACGCGAGCAATCCGCGGCGGATCCACCCGGGTAACGCCAAAGCGCAGGAGATTCTCGCCGCGGATATGAAGAGCCGCGCCCCCTGCCTGTGGGCGACCCCGTGCGGGCGCGGCTGCTCGATCCGCGCCAACTACCAGTCGACGACCGTGCATCTGCCTCCGGCGCTCGCCACCGGCAACCTCGATATCACGACCGATGCCATGGTGTACGAGATCACGCTCGGAGCCGGCGGCCACGCGACGGGCGTCAATTTCGTCGACCGCACCACCGGCGCGCACGAGCACGCCAGCGCCCGGGTCGTGGTACTGGCGGCGAGCGCCTGCGAGTCGGCGCGCATACTCCTCAACTCGAAGAGCACTCGCTTCCCGGACGGGCTCGCCAACTCGAGCGGCAAGATCGGCCGGTACATCATGGACACGGTCGGCAGCGACGTGATGGGCCAGGTCCCCCTGCTCGAGAGCCTGCCGCCTCTCAACGAGGACGCCGCCGACGGTCACCAGCTCTACACACCCTGGTGGCTCTACAAGGAACAGCTTGCCGGCAAGCTCGGCTTCGCGCGCGGTTACCACATCGAGTTCGGCGGCGGGCAGCGCATGCCGGGACCCGATACCGGCACCGGCCTCGAGTGGTTGACCGGCGGCAATTATGGGAGGAAGTTCAAGGAGGACGTGCGGCGCTACTACGGCTCGTTCGTGTATTTCAGCGGGCGCGGCGAGATGATCCCGAACGAGAACTCCTACTGCGAGATCGACCCGGGCGGCGTCAAGGACAAGTTCGGCATCCCGGTGCTGCGCTTCCACTGGCAATGGTCCGAGCACGAGACCCGTCAGGCCGCGCACATGCAGCGGACCTTCGGCGACATCATCGGGGCGATGGGCGGCAAGCCGCACAAGATCGAGACCGACGGCGCCAAGGCGATCGCTCCCGGCGGGCTCATCATCCACGAGGTGGGCGGCGCGCTCATGGGAGCGGACCCGAGGGTCTCGGTCACCAATCAGTGGTGTCAGACCTGGGACGTGCCCAATCTCTTCATCACCGACGGCGCGGTATTTCCCTCGAACGCCGACAAGAATCCGACGCTCACCATCATGGCGATCGCCTGGCGGGCGGCGGATCATATCCTCGAGCGCATGCGGCGCAAGGAGCTGTGATGGACCGCCG
>DASXKA010000299.1:0-4518 GCA_036497085.1 Steroidobacteraceae bacterium
ATGCCGCGCTCAGCGGGGCGCGCTACTTCGTTTCGGCCTTGGCACTGCCGTCGGCCGGCGCCTTCGGCGCCGGTTTACTCGCAGCCGCTTTCTTCGGCGCGGGCTTGGCGGGAGGAGGCTGCAGCAGATCGTCCAGCGTGCGGAAGATCGCAGCATACTTATAGTCCGGAATCTCGAACTCCCAGCCCGCGAGGCGCGTACCGAGAGCGTGCGCTTCGGCCTCGGCGTCCTTGGCGGTCGAGCGCGCGGCGAGCGTGATGAGCGCATGGCCGCCATCCTTGCGGCCGGTCACCGCGAGCTCGAGGCCGTCGAAGGTGCGGAACACGGCCCGTGCGAGCCTGGCTTCCGCCGGCGCTGCCGACTTGTGCACGTCCTCGAGCGTGAGTGCGCCCAGCGACGCCGCGATCGAGTCCGCCGCGCCGGCGCTGGTCAGCTGCCGGCCCTTCGGGATCGGCGCCACGGTGAAGTCGGGCTGCTCCTTCTTCTCGCGCGTGGCACTGAACGACGGCCCGTCGGCGGGCTTCTCGTCCACCTGGCGGACGCGCGTCTGCTGCAGATCGACGAGCGCGCGCTCGAGCCAGCTCTTCGGATCCGCATCGGGTGTGAGGAGCGGCGCGGCGAGCAGGCTCGGCGCAGTCCCGGCCACCCGCACGTAGCCGGACTTGCCGCTCGAGGTCTTGCCGACGATGAGCGCGAAGGTGCGGCCGGTCGTGACGACGTCGATCTGCGTGCCGGTGGCCTTCGGCGTGCTCACATCCTCGACGCCGAGTTGCGGGTAGTTCGCCGGCAGGCGCGTCTTTTCCTCCACGACGTTCAGCGCGCCGAGGTCCAGCAGGAGCTTGCGCACCTTGCCGGGCTCGGCGGCCCAGTCGCGCTCGCCTACCACCCAGCCCGCCGAGGCCTTCTTAAGGCTGGTGCGCGTGCCGTCACCACGGCGCAGGTCGACCTCGCTCACCGTGTTGACCTGCTGCTCGAGGCCCGGCAGCACCAGATCCCCGGCGAGCGTCGCATGCTCGAGGTGCCGTCGTGACGACAGCCAGATCGCAAACGCGATCAGCGCGAGCCCGCCGGCGAGCAGCAACGCGGCGCGGCGCGGCGTCACGGCTGCTGCTCCGCCGCCGGCCGGCGGCGCGCGCGGCGCCGCCAGGCAGCAAAGCCGAGCGCCAGCAGCGCGAACGCCGCCGGAATCACGATGATGTCCACGATCTTGATCTGCGTGCCGAGCCGGCGGATATCCGCGTCGAGCCCGGCGCGCACGGCCCGCAGCTCCTTGCGGATACGTATCTTCTCCTGCCCGAAATGCTCGATCTCCTGCTGCTCCTGCGGCGTAACAATGAGCGAGCCCTCGGCGCCTCCGCCCGCGCCGCTCTTGGACTCGAGCGCGGTCAGCTTCTGCTCCGTCGCCTGCAGCTGCTGCTCGAGCTCGTGCTCCTTGTCGTGGAAGCGCTCGTCCGCGGCGCGCCGCAGCTTGTCGACGCGCTCGAACGGCCGCGTGAAGGTGGCGCGGCCGCGCACGCTGATCAGATCGTCGCTGCCGGCCAGATTGTCGAGCGCGTTGAGCACCAGATCGCCGTTGCTGGCCCAGGCCTGCACCAGGCGCTGTCCGAAGAACTCCTGCTGGTGCACCCACAGATAGTCGGCGAGCAGGTCGGTGTCGGCAACCACCACCAGGCTGAGTGGATGGACCGAAGTCTTGAGCGCCGCGGTGCCCGCCGGCAGCGTCACGCCCGCGGGCGCGCCGCCGGGGAAGGCGGTATGCACATCGCCGGTAACGCGCGCGGCGAACGTGTAGCGCCGGCCGGTCGGCTTGAAGCCTTCATGGAGCGAGGCAGGATCGAACAGCATGCGGAAGCGCTCGACCGGCAGCAGCTCCGCGTCGGTGCTCGACTCGAGAAGCGGCTCGAACTTCACGCCCGCGCCCGTGACCGGCTCGAGGTTGCCGGCCACCGCGACGTTGATGTTGGAGAGTCCCGCCGTGACCACGTCGTCGCGCGCGAAGCTCGACTTGTCGAGGCCGAGCACGCCGAGGTGCTCCACCGGCGGCTCGCCCTGGCGCATCGACACGGTGAGCGCGTGGCCACGGTCGGCGACGACCTGCGTCGCGTCGAATTTTACGCCCCAGGCCGTGAGCAGTTCTGCGAGGTGCGACGACTTGTCCGCACCCATGGACGCCATAGGGTTGCGTGGATCGCTGCCCGCTGTGTCGGCCTCGGACATCGGGTCGACGAACGCGAGGATGTGTCCGCCCCGCAGCGCGTACTGGTCGATCGCGAACTGGGTTGCCGGCGACAGGTTCTTCGGGTGCACCAGCACCAGCACGTTCACGTCGGGGTCGATGCGGGTGGCGGTCGCCTCGAGCGGCCGCACGTCGAACAGCTGCTCCGCCTGTCCGTAGATCACCCACGGCTCGCGCATCTGCCCGGACTGCGGGTCGAAGCCCGGACCCATCGGCAGCGTCGACAGCCAGGCGACCACCGGCTTCTTCGGATTGGCGAGCTGGTAGACGAGCTTTACCACGTCGTACTCGAGGAACTGCTCCTTGGCGGGATCGAAGAACTCGATGGCCGCATGGCCGTCGGTGGAGTTGGTGCCCGCGAGCCCGAAGTACAGCTGTGCTCCCGAGGCACCCACGGGCACGCCGCGCACGCCGAGCTCGGATGCGCGATCCTCGTCCTCGGAGAAGGGCTGCGGGTCGACCACGTGCAGACGCACCATGCCGTTCGAGCGCGCCGCGAGCTCTTCCAGGAACTCGCGCACGCGAATGCCGTAGGTCTTGATCTGCGGCAGCTGGCCGGCGGTCTTTTCCGAGAAGAAGAAGTAGAGATTGATCGGCTCGCGGATGCTCTTGAGGATGCGCTGCGTGCCGGGCGCGGTGGTGTACAGGTGATTCTGTGTCAGGTCGGCGCGCCAGCCGCGCAGGGTGAAGTTGAACAGCACCGTGAGGCCGATGAACAGCAGCGCGAACGCCAGCAGGGTTGCGCCGCCCAGGGTCGAGCGTTTGGTCATGGTGCTAGTCCGCCTTGCGGAGCTCGAGGGTGATGCCGGTCGCGAGCAGGAAGAAGCCGCTCAGCATTGCGAAGTAGAGCAGGTCGCGTACGTCGATCACTCCCTTCTCGATCGACTGGAAGTGGGTGAGGAAGGACAGCGAGGCGATCGCATCGGTCAGCGCCTGCGGCACCCAGGCGCGGAACAGATCCAGGACCAGCGGTGAGCCCGCGACGAGGAACGCAAAGCACACCACCACGCCGAGGATGAACGCCACCACCTGGCTGCGGGTGAGCGCCGACATGCAGGAGCCGATCGCCAGGAACCCGCCGGCGAGCAGGAGACTCCCGAGGTACGCCGCGAGGATCGCGCCGTTGTCGGGCCGGCCGAGGTAGTTGACCGTGATCCACAGCGGAAAGGTGAGTGCCAGCGCCAGCGCCGTGAAGATCCACGCCGCGAAGAACTTGCCGAGCACCGCCTGGCGCAGCGTGACCGGCTGCGTCATCAGCAGCTCGATGCTGCCGGACTTGCGTTCCTCGGCCCACAGCTTCATGGACACTGCCGGGATCAGGAACAGGTACAGCCACGGATGGTAGCTGAAGAACGGCTCGAGGTCGGCCTGGCCACGCTCGTAGAAGCCCCCCAGGTAGAACGTGAATGCGTTCGCCAGCAGCAGAAAGATGAAGATGTAAACGTACGCGAGCGGCGTCGCGAAGTAACTCGCGAGCTCGCGGCGCATGATGATGCCCACGTTGCGCATGTGCTTCCGTTTAGTCAGGCGGTGATGGTACGAAATACTTCGTCGAGGCGGCCGGACTCGAGGTGCAGCTCCTTGAGCCTGAGGCCCTGGCGGGCGGCGAGCTCGGAGAGCGCGGGGAGAATGGTGGCGCCGGACCTGGGCAGTGCCGTGAGGCGCGCGTCGCGCTCGCTCACCTCGAGGCTCGCGACGGCCGGGAGCGCCGCCACCGCGGTACGCGCCGCGGCGAGCTGCCCCGGATCGGCGAGCTGCATCGATACGGCATTGTGGTAGCGGGAGCGGGCTGCCAGCCCCGCAGGGGTGTCGTCCGCGACGATGCGGCCGCGCGCGATGATGATCGCGCGCGTGCACACGGCGTCAACTTCCTCGAGGATGTGGGTGGAGATCACGATAATCTTGTCGCGCGCCATGTCGTTGATGAGCGTACGCACCTCGTGCTTCTGGTTGGGGTCGAGCCCGTCGGTGGGCTCATCGAGAATGAGCGCCGGGGGATCGTGCACGATCGCCTGCGCGAGCCCCACGCGCCGCCGGAATCCCTTCGACAGCGTCTCGATCGTCTGGTCGAGGACGCTGCCGAGCTGCAGATGCTCGACGACGTGGGCGAGGCGCGCACGGCGGCGCTCGCCCGCGAGCGCACGCAGGTCGGCGATGAAGGCGAGGAAGCTGCGCACCGTCATCTCGCCGTAGCTCGGCGCGCCTTCCGGGAGATAGCCGAGGGCGGATTTGGCTGCGAGCGTGTCGCTGCCGATGTCGTGTCCGCAGATGCTGGCGCTCCC
>DASXKA010000300.1:0-9950 GCA_036497085.1 Steroidobacteraceae bacterium
CGCCAGCAGAATGTGCTCGCGCGTCTGCGGCATCGGCCCGTCCGCCGCCGACACCACCAGAATCGCCCCGTCCATCTGCGCCGCACCCGTGATCATGTTCTTCACGTAGTCAGCGTGTCCCGGGCAATCCACATGCGCGTAGTGACGCTTGGCGCTCTGGTACTCAACGTGCGCCGTCGAGATCGTAATCCCGCGCGCCTTCTCCTCCGGTGCCTTGTCGATCTGGTCGTACGCCACAAACTGCCCGCCGTTGGTCTCCGCCATCACCTTCGTCAGCGCCGCCGTCAACGTCGTCTTCCCATGGTCCACGTGACCAATCGTCCCCACGTTCACGTGCGGCTTGTTACGCTCGAATTTCTCTTTGGACATGGAAGTTCCTAACTCCGAAACTCTGACGACTCACAGACCCAGTCGACTGGAGCCCACGACCGGGATTGAACCGGTGACCTCGTCCTTACCAAGGACGTGCTCTACCGACTGAGCTACATGGGCCCGGCTCAGATGTCGACCGCGGACTCACCTGGAGCGGGTGATGGGAATCGAACCCACGTCATCAGCTTGGAAGGCTGAGGTTCTACCATTGAACTACACCCGCCGCTGATGGCGTCCATCTGCCGGCGGTGAGCCTTCGGCACGCGCGAATCCCTCCCCGCCACGAGTGGTGGAGGGGGAAGGATTCGAACCTTCGAAGGCGTAAGCCGGCAGATTTACAGTCTGCTCCCGTTGGCCGCTTGGGTACCCCTCCGCAAAACGAGCCGCGTATTGTGATTTCGGAGGGTCGGGGTGTCAATGCGTTCTGGCCCGGGATTTGCTTGTCCCGCCCCCCCCGGAAGCCGAGCCTCAGCCTCTGGCCGGGAGTGCCGGCGGCCGGGCGACCGCCTGGGCGAGCCTTTGCAGGAACGCGGGCCCCGCGAGCCGTGTGCCGCCGGGCTTCAAGTCCCGCGGCAGCTCGATGGGGCCATAGCGGGTGCGCTTCAACCGGCTGACCTCGAAGCCGACCGCCTGCCACAGGCGCCGCACCTCGCGATTGCGGCCCTCGGTCAGCACCACGCGGAAGGTACTGTGGCTGCGAGAGCCCCCGCCCCCGCCGGCCTCCTCCCAGGTATCCGCCGTGATGCGGGCAAAGGACGCCGCGCCGTCCTCGAGGCGCACCCCGAGAAGCAGCTGTGCGAGGACCTCCTCGGACGGCCGACCGCGCAGCCGCACCAGGTACTCGCGCTCCACCTCGCTCGAGGGGTGCATGAGGCGGTGGGCGAGCCGGCCGTCGGTCGTGAGGAGGAGAAGCCCGGTCGTATTCACGTCGAGCCGCCCGACGCTGATCCAGCGGCCGCGGCGCGGGGCTGGCAGGCGCTCGAAAACCGTCGGCCGCCCCTCGGGGTCGCTGCGCGTCGTGACCTCACCCGTCGGCTTGTAATAAAGGAGTAACTCGGGGGGAGTCGCCTCACCCGCTGCGAGCCTTAGGCGCTTGCCATCGAGGCGGACGTCATCGACCGAGCTGGCGCGATCGCCGAGCTGCGCCTTGCGGCCGCCTACCGTCACCCGCCCGGCGCGGATCCAGTCCTCGACGGCGCGCCTCGATCCGAGGCCCGCCTCGGCCAGCAGCTTCTGGAGTCTTACCGCGGCGCTCGCTGCCCGCGCCGCGGCCGGGGCCGGCGCCATCCGCGCCGGGGTCGGGACCGGCCTCGCCGACGCCGGGCGACGGCCCGCCGCTCCCGCCGCGTTACGCTTCATGGCGCAACCGCATTTGACCCGCCGGTCTCATAGCACCCTGCCCTAAGGAGATACTCCGGTATTCTTTCCCGCAAACGAGCCGCGAGGGTAGAAGAGCAGCATGATCCACGAAAACATCCTCGGCACGATCGGCAAAACGCCCGTCGTCCGCATCCAGCGCCTGGGGCCAAAGCACGTCACGTTGTATGTGAAGTGCGAGTTCTTCAACCCGCTCTCCTCGGTCAAGGACCGCCTCGCGATCGCCATCATCGAGGATGCCGAGCGCAGGGGCACGTTGAAGCCCGGCCAGACGGTCGTGGAAGCGACCTCGGGCAACACCGGGATTGCGCTCGCGATGGTGTGCGCAGCCAAGGGCTATCCGTTCGTCGCCGTGATGAGCGAAAGCTTCTCGGTCGAGCGGCGGCGGCTCATGAAAATGCTGGGCGCCAGGGTCATCATCACCGCGGCCGCCGAGCGCGGATCGGGGATGGTCCGAAGGGCCGAGGAGCTCGCGAAGAAGCACGGTTGGTTCGTGGCCCGGCAGTTCGAGAACGAGGCCAACCCCGCCTACCACCGCAACACCACCGGCCCCGAGATCCTCCAGGACTTCGTCGGCAGGCGGCTCGACTATTTCGTCACCGGCTGGGGCACGGGCGGCACGCTGACCGGCGCCGGGCAGATGATCCGCCTCGCCCGCCCGGAGGTTCAGATCATCGCCTGCGAGCCCGAGGGCGCGGCGCTCCTATCGGGCAAGCCCTGGGCGCCCCACAAAATCCAGGGCTGGACGCCGGATTTCGTCCCCAAGGTCCTCGAGCGCGACGTGGCCCATCGCATCGTCACGGTCACCGACGCCGAGGCTGTGGAGAACGCGCGGGCGCTCGCCCGCAGCGAAGGCATCCTCTGCGGAATCTCCTCGGGCGCGACTTTCGCCGCCGCGCTCAAGGTCGCCGCCGAGGCTCCGCCGGGCGCGGTTTTACTGGCCATGCTCCCTGATACCGGCGAGCGCTACCTCTCGACCGTCCTGTTCGAGGGTATTGCCGACGGGGGCGACCCGGAACCCTGACCCCATGGATGCGCGGCGATTTACAGCGTTGTCCGATCCCTTCCCCATGTGGCGCGGCGGGGCGCTGCACGGCGGGCGCATCGCCTATGAGACCTGGGGGACGCTGAACGCGGCACGGGACAACGGGCTGCTGCTCTTCACCGGGCTTTCGCCGCCCGCCCATGCCGCCTCCTCCCCCCTGGACTCCTCGGAGGGCTGGTGGCAGGGAATGGTAGGCCCGAGGCTCGCGATCGACACCGAGCGCCACTTCGTCATCTGCGTCAACTCGCTCGGCAGCTGCTTCGGCTCCTCGGGCCCGGCCTCGCCGGACCCGGCGACGGGAAGGCCTTACCGCTTGAGTTTTCCGGACCTATCCGTGGAAGACATCGCCCGGGCGGGCTACGAGACCGTGCGGAGCCTCGGCATCGAGCGGCTCGACACCGTCATGGGCCCGTCCCTGGGTGGCATGGTGGTGCTCGCCTATGCGGCCATGTTTCCGGGGGCGGCGCGCCGCCTGGTGTGTATCTCGGGCACCATGGCCGCCGCGCCCTTCGCGATCGCGCTGCGCTCGATTCAGCGCGAGGCCATCACCAAGGATCCCGACTGGAGGGGGGGCGAATACCCGCCCGACCGCCCACCGATCACGGGTCAGCGTATCGCGCGCAAGCTCGGCACGGTCACTTACCGCTCCGCGGCCGAATGGCAGCAGCGCTTCGGCCGCTCGCCCATCCGTGCGGATATGGGGTCGGAGGACCCCTTCGCCTCGGAGTTCGCCGTCCAGGGGTACCTCGAGTCCCTGGCGCAGCGCTGGGTAAACGTGTTCGACGCGAACTGCTATCTCTACATATCACGCTCCATGGACCGCTTCGATCTCGCCGCCCATGGGGATCCGGTGGCGCTTTTCCGCCGTGCGGCCCTCAAGTCCGCGCTCGTGATCGGCGTGCAGACCGATCTCCTTTTTTCCGTAGCCGAGCAACAGGCCGTCGCCCGGGCCCTCGAAGCCGCCGACGTCCCCACCCGCTTCTCGCCTCTCGCCTGCATCGAGGGGCACGATGCGTTTCTGGTAGACCTCAAGACCTTCGGGGCGGAAATCGGGGGCTTCCTGCGAACTGCTTAGCTAAAGGACCCTGCTGCGCGACGGCAAGCGGGGTTTTTGGGTCCGGACCCCTTGCAAAAGCGTCACAAAATTAAGTTTACTTGCTCGCAGAGGGCGGTATGCCTCGAGGCATAATGATCCGCATGGCCTGCGGACGGAACATGACGGGCCCCAACGCGAACTAAAGAAGAACAATGAAGGATTCCGTGGAGCGTCGCCTGCACACTCGGCATCGGGCTCGGACGATCGTCTACATCACCGTGCCCGACGGCCGCCGCAAACTCTGCAAAGCGGTGAACCTGAGCGCCACCGGGGTGTTCATCGAGACCACGAATCTGGGACTCCGCAAGGGACAGCAGGTCGTCCTCTCCTTTGCCATCAATCTCGGCACCATCATCAAGCTCCATCGGCGCACGGCCGTGGTCGCACACGTCTCGCGCGGCGGCACCGGGCTCATGATGGAAAACTACGCGCAGGCCTCGAGCTGAAGGCGCCCGTCCGCTGACCTATCGCCGTGACGCGGGAGTGGTAGGCTCTCGCGGGTCATGGAGATTCCGTTTCGCAACCTGAGATCTCCCGCGCGCCGCCGCCTGTTGCAGGCGCTCGGCCTCGCCGTGCCGCTCGGCCTGATCGGCGTGACGCCGGGCGCGCGCGGCTCCGCTGCCGCCGCACCGCTCCTCGATGCCGCTGCGCCGGAAGCGCAAGCCGTGAAATACGTCGAGGATGGCGCGCGCGCGCGCGGCGCCGCGCCCGGGAGCACGTGCGCGAACTGCGCGCTCTACCAGGGAGCCGAGGGTTCGAAGCAGGGTCCTTGCCAGATCTTCCCCGGCAAGGACGTCAAGGCCGCCGGCTGGTGCACTTCCTGGGCGCCGCAGATGTAAGGGGAACAGCGGGCGCTGCAGCATGTCGGTTCCGCCCTGGCCCGATCGACATTGAGGCAGGGTGAGGGCATTTCGCCCGCCCACATACTTCGAGGAGCACATCCATGTCGAGCTTCATGCTGCTACTGCACCGTCCCAGCGAGCGCCCGCGGTTCTCGGGCGATCCGTCCGCCTATACGCAGATCACCCGCGAGTACATGGCGTGGGCCGATCGCATGCGCGAGCTGGGTCATCTGAAGGCCGGAAGCAAGCTCACCGACGATGCCGGCAAGATCATGAGCCGGGCGAGCGAGCGCGTCTCGACGACCGACGGTCCGTTTCCCGAGAGCAAGGAAGTCGTCGGCGGGTACTTCCTCCTCAGCGCGCGCGATTACGCCGAGGCCTGCCGTCTCGCCGAGAGCTGCCCGCACCTGAAATACGGCAGCCACATCGAAGTGCGTCAGGTCGAGGAGCTCTGACGGCTCATGTCCGCAGCGGACGCCCAGCTCGAAACGCTGTTCCGGCACGAGGCGGGCCGGATCAGCGCCTGGCTGGTGCGTCTGCTGGGGCCGAAGCGGCTCGATCTGATCGAGGACGCGGTGCAGGACGCCTTCGGTGCCGCGCTCGCGCAGTGGCCGTACTCCGGGACTCCGGAACGGCCCGCCGCCTGGCTGGCGGTCGCGGCGCGCAACAAGGCGCTCGATCGGCTGCGCCACGAGGCCCGCCTCGACTCGCTCGACACGCGGGACGAGGCGGCCGCCTGGCGCCTCGGCTTCTCCAACCCCGAGGACGCCGGCAAGCCCGACGACACGCTCGCCCTCATGTTCGTCGCCTGCCACCCGGCGCTGTCGCTCGATGAGCAGACCATGCTGACGCTGCAGACGGTGTGCGGCTTCACGCCACGCGAGATCGCGCGCAGCTTCCTCTCGAAGCCCGAGGCGGTGACGCAGCGCCTGGTGCGCGCCAAGCGCCGCATCCGCGATCTCGACCTCGCCTTCGAGATCCCGGAGGGCGCCGAGCTCGCCGCGCGGCTGCCGGGTCTGCTCAACGCGATCTACCTGCTCTTCACCGGCGGCTACACTGCGGGCGAAGGCGAGCCGCTCATCACCGAGGAGCTGTGCGCGGAAGGCTTGCGCCTCGCGACGCTCCTCACCGCACACGCCGCCACCGCCTCGGGCGAGACGCACGCGCTCGCCGCCCTCATGTGCTTTCACCACGCGCGCGCCGCCGCGCGCACCGGACCCGGTGGCGACCTGATCCTGCTTCCCGAGCAGGACCGCTCGCGCTGGGACGGCGCGCTCATCGTGCGCGGCTTCGTGCATCTGCGTGCCGCCATGGCGGCGAGTACGCTGAGCGCACTGCACGTCGAGGCGGGCATCGCCTCGGTGCACGCGAGTGCGCGCTCCTTTGCGGAGACCGACTGGCCGCAGCTCGCGCGCTACTACGAGACGCTCCTCACACTGAAGCCGACGCCGGTGGTGCGGCTCAATGCGGCGATCGTGACCGCGTATGCGGTGGATCCGGCGGCGGGACTCGCCGCGCTCGAGGCGCTCGCGGACGAGAAGCGACTCGCGCGCTACGCGCCTTATCACGCGGCGCGCGGCGAGCTGCTCGCGAAGCTCGGGCGCGGCGCGCAGGCCGCCACGGCGCTGCGCAGCGCGCTCGAGTGTCCGGTGAATGGCGCGGAGCGCGAGTACCTGACGAGGAAGCTGCGGGCCTGCGATGAAGCCCGGCCAATGCGCGCTGCGCTCGGTTGAGAGGCGGTCCGCACCCGGTCTGGCGACCCACGGACCTTAATGTACGCGTGCTATCTCACCCGCCCGGTCGGAGCATTACAATTGCGGACCGCAAGGAGACCGGCGCCATGAACAAGCATCTGCTCGACCGACGTCAATTCACCGCGCGTTGTGCGGCCTTTGGCTTATCGCTTCCCGTGTTGGGTGTCATGGACGCGGCGCGGGCCGCGCAGGCCCCGGCGGCGGGCGCGGCCGCGAAGCCCGCCGCGCGTACCGTCAAGCTTCCTGACGGAACCGTCGTGACCGCGCTCGGCCAGGGGTGCTGGCACCTCGGTCAGGACAGGCATCCCGCGGCCGTCGAGCAGGACGCGCTGCGCGCCGGCATCTCCCTCGGCATGAACCTGCTCGATACGTCCGGCAACTACGGCAGGGGCCGCTCCGAGGAGCTCCTCAGCCACGTGCTCGCCGGTGAGCGCGAGCGCATCTTCCTCGTCTCCAAGGTCGAGGGCGACGAAGTCTCCGGTGACGGCATCGCGCGCGCCTGCGCCGCGAGCCTCGCCCGTCTCGGCACCAGCTATCTCGATCTCTACCTGCTTCACTGGCCGGTCCCGAGCACGCAGTTTCCCGGCGTGGTGGCCGGATTCGAGCAACTGCGCGCGGCGGGCAAGATCCGCGCCTGGGGCGTGTCCAATTTCAGCGTCAGTCAGATGGAGGATCTGTTCCGGGTTCCCGACGGCAGCCGTTGCGCCACCAACCAGGTCCCCTACAGTCTCAACAGCCGTCACATCGAGGCTGACCTTCTGCCGTGGTGCAGGCAGCACAATGTACCGGTGATGGCGTATTCGCCGCTCGGCGGCGACCGGCACCTGGTCGTCGGCGACCATGCGCTGGCGGAGATCGGCGCCGCGCACCGCTGCCCGCCCTCTGCGGTGGCGCTAGCCTGGGTGATCAGCGGCGGCAACGTCATCGCCATTCCCGAGTCCGGCTCGCCGGAGCATGTTAAAGAGAACGCCGCGGCACTCGCCACGGAGCTCACGCCGCAGGATCTCAAGACTCTCGATGCGGCCTATCCGGGGCCGGCAGGCGCAGGCTAACGCGGCGGTAGCGAATTCCCGCCTCGATCTACTTCCTGTGGATCGTCAAGCGCTGGGCCGGTCACTCGTAGCAGGGTCCGATCTCACGCACCTCGACCGTGGCCCATTCGGCCGCCGGGCACTCGCCGGCGAGCGCCAGCGCCTCATCGCGGGTCTCGACGCTGACGAGGAAATATCCGCCGACGAGCTCCTTGGCCTCGGTGAAGGGTCCGTCGACCACGCTGCGCTCCCCGCCGCGGATCCTGAGGCGCGCGCCCGCCTCCTTCAGCGAGTTGGTGCCGACGAGCACGCCGCGTGCCTTCAGGCTCCGGGCGAACCCAAGCATGCTGTCGTAGGCGGCGCGTCCGGCCTCGGGGCCGCGCTCGTGCCGCTGGCCGGTCGGCTCGACGATCAACAACAGGTAGGACATACGTTCTCCGTTCAGCCGCGCACGCAGGCGGCGGCGCGGTCAAGCAGCAGGCGGCTCTCGCGCGCATTGTGCGTGAGCCGCGCGGCGCGCTCAAACTCCCCGCGCGCCTCGGCATAGCGCCCGAGCTTCGCCAGCAGATCGCCGCGCACGCTCGGCAGCAGATGATACGACTTGAGCCGGCCCTCGGCCTCGAGGCGATCGGCGAGCTCGAGTCCGGCGGCCGGCCCGTAGGCCATCGCTACCGCCACCGCGCGGTTGAGCTCGACGACGGGCGTCGGCGTGAGGCGCACCAGCTCATCGTAGAGCGTGGTGATGTGTACCCAGTCGGTCTCCTGTGCGGTTGCCGCGCGCGCGTGGCAGGCGGCGATCGCCGCCTGCAGCAGATACGGGCCGCGGGTTTCCCCGAGTGCCTCACCGCGCGCCAGCGCCAGCAGGCCGCGGTGGATCAAAAGGCGGTCCCAGAGCGCGCGGTTCTGATCGAGCAGCAGCACCGGCTCGCCGTCCGCGCGGGTACGGGCACGGATGCGCGAGGCCTGGATCTCCATCAGCGCCACCAGCCCGTGGGCCTCGCTCTCCCCGGGCGCGAGCGCGGCGAGGATGCGCCCGATGCGCAGCGCCTCCTCGCACAGCGCCGGCCGCATCCAATCCGAGCCCGCGGTCGCCGAATAGCCCTCGTTAAAGACGAGATAGATGACCTCGAGAACCGAGGAGAGCCGGCGCCGCAGCTCCTCGCCGCGCGGAATCTCGAATGCCACGCCCGCCTCGCTCAGTGCGCGCTTGGCGCGCACGATGCGCTGCGCGATGGTGGGCTCGGGCACGAGAAAGGCGCGGGCGATCTCCGCGGTGCTGAGACCTCCGAGCAGCCGCAGCGTGAGCGCAGTGCGCGCCTCGGTGGGCAGCAGCGGATGGCAGGCGGTAAAGATGAGCCGCAACAGATCATCGCCGATCTCATCGTCGGCGGCTGCCTCGACGCCGTCGCTGTGCTCCTGGTCCATCTCGAGCTCGGCGCCGATTGCTTCGTGCTTGCTAGCACGCATGCGCTGGTGGCGCAGCCGGTCGAGGGCGCGGTTGCGGGCGGCGGTCATGAGCCAGGCAGCGGGATTGTCCGGGATGCCGGTGCGCGGCCATTGCTCGAGCGCGATGACCAGCGCATCCTGCGCGAGCTCCTCGGCAACACCCACGTCGCGCGTCAGCCGGGCGAGCGCGGCGATCAGCTTTGCCGACTCGATCCTCCAGACCGCATCGATGGTGCGCTGAACATCCGTGGCCTTCATGGCCACGGATGACATCACCGCCAGCTGTACTGCGCAAGCGAGGTTCACTCAGGCACTTTTCGGCGCGGCGGCGGCCAGCGCCTCGGCGGGCTTGGCGCAGTTGACCATCCAGGGCGTG
Source organism: Steroidobacteraceae bacterium (assembly GCA_036497085.1). Taxonomy (GTDB): domain Bacteria; phylum Pseudomonadota; class Gammaproteobacteria; order Steroidobacterales; family Steroidobacteraceae; genus 13-2-20CM-66-19. Next base: position 9,340 of record DASXKA010000300.1, read on the forward strand.
CCGAAGCGGTCGGTGCACATGCCGAAGCGCCACGCCCAGAAGGTCTCCTGGATCGGCATGCTGACCGTGCCGCCCTCGGAGAGGACGCGGAACAGCCGCTCGGCATTCGCGGGATCCTCGGCGTTGGCCATGACATTGAAGCCCTGCGGCTTCTCGTAGCGGCCGTGCGGCACGTCGCAGCCGAGCAGCGCGTCGTCACCCAGGTCGACGCGCGCGTGGATGATCTGGTCGCGCTCTGCGGGCGTGCCCTGCGCGGCTCCCGGCGCCTCGCCGTAGGTCATCGAGAAGACGATGCGGCCGCCGAAGGTCGCGGCGTAGAACTTGAAGGCTTCGTTGCAATTGCCCCTGAAGTGAAGATGCGTGAGCGTCGCCGGCATGGAAGTCTCCGTGTAGTTGAGTTCAGTTTCTCGAGATGCGCTCGAGGCGGCTCTCGCGCTGCGCGCGCAGCTCCGGCGTCAGGCCCGGACCGAAGTCCTCGGCCTCGAACACGCGGCGGATCTCGATCTGCTCGTTCGAGCTGCGGAACGGCGAGCGCCGGATCCATTCGACCGCCTCCTCGAGGGAGCGCACCTGCCACAGCCAGAAGCCCGCGATCAGCTCCTTGGTCTCGG
>DASXKA010000301.1:0-8478 GCA_036497085.1 Steroidobacteraceae bacterium
GCGCATCGGGCGCGCTCGCCGGCACCGCCCAGTGGGCCGCGAACGCGCGGAAGTGATCCAGGCGCACGAGGTCAAAGCGCGCGAGCTGCGCCGCCATGCGCGCGAGCCACCAGGCGAACCCCTGCGCCTCGAGCGCGGGCCAGTCGTAGAGCGGGTTGCCCCACATCTGTCCCTTCGCGGAGAAGTAATCCGGCGGCACGCCGCCCACCTTGGCCGGCGCGCCCTCGGGCGTGAGCTGGAAGAGGCCGCGGTGCACCCAGGTCTCGACCGAGGAGGGGGCGACGTAGAAGGGCACGTCGCCGAAGAGGCGCACGCCGCGCCGCGACGCGTGCGCGCGCAGCCCCTGCCACTGCAGGTGGAAGGCGTACTGCTCGTGCTCGATGCGCGTGAGCTCCGCCGCGAGCGTGACCCGCGCGGCCTCGAGCGCGCGCGGGTCACGGTCGCGCAGCGCCGCCGGCCAGTCCCAGAACGGCGCCCCGCCCTGCGCGCGCGTGAGTGCCGCAAAGAGTGCGTAGTCGGGGAGCCAGGCCGCGTTCTCGGCGAGGAAGCGCGAGTCGATCGGCCCTTGCGGCGGCAGCTCCGCGGGATCGAGGTAGCGCGGATCGCCGGCGGCATCCGAGCGCGCCCAGTACGGCGAGCCGTCCGCGCCGGTCGGCGCGACGGGCAGCATCTGCCACACCGAGAACCCGGAGGCGGCGAGAAAGTCGAGGAACTCGCGCCCGCCGCGCCCGAGCGGCGCCTCGAGCGCCGAGAGCGGCAGGAGCACTCCGGCGCGACGCCGGTCGAAGACGGGCAGGCGCATCCGTCGCGTTCAGCCGGCGGTCGCGCGCCGCATGACGCCGCCGTGCTCGGGCGCGCCCGAGCCCACCGAGATCGTGTGCGCGAGCTCGAGCGGCGGGGCGAGGTTCAGGCGGCGGTAGAGGGTCGCGAGCTGCCGCCGGTACAGACGGTCGAACTGGCTCACCGCCTCCGCCGGGTTGTAGTCGCCGAACCACCAGAACCAGTCGGAGCTCTCGCACAGCGCCAGTTGCCGCCCGGCAGTGTCGCGCGCCGCGGCCTCGAGCCCCGCAGTGCTCACGGCGCGATCGAAGTTCTCCTTCGCCTCGCACAGCAGGTCCCAGGCGCGGTTCTTGGCCGGATCGCCCATCCAGGTGGCGAGCGTGCCGTGTACCCAGCTGCCGGCCGCCACCTGCGGCAGCGGCGCTGCCTGTACGCCGCGCGCGAGGCACGCGGAAAGCGTCGTGAGCTCGATGAGCGGATGGCTGGCGAGCACGGCGTAGAGCGTCCGGAGGAAGTAATAGCCGTTGAACGGGTAGTGCTCCCAGGCGTTCTCGCCGTCGAGCGCGATGAGCACCGCGTGGTTCGAGTCGCCGTCGTAGCTGCGCGCGAGCTGCGTCAGCTCGTTCGCCAGGTTGTGAGCCGCGTCATCGCCGTGCCAGGTCGCGTACGTGAATCCGATCAGGTCGGAGAGATTGTCGTCGCGGAAGTAGCAGTCGATGCCTGCGCCCTGCGGGCGGTACGGGCGGTTGTAGCTGCGCGGCTCGCGCGCGGACTGCGGGTCGGTCAGCCCGAGGCTGTTGTGCAGCACCGCGCCACCGCTCGCGGCCCAGCGGAAACCGTGCGCGGAGAGCAGCGTGAGCGTCGCGCCGCTGATCGCGCCCTCGGCCGGCCAACACCCTGCCGGTCGCACCCCGAAGGCGCGCGTGAAGACCCGGATCGCCTCCTCGACGTGCCACGCGGCGCGCGCGGCGCCGCCCGGATACCCGGCGTGCGCCGGCAGCGCCATGGCGGGCACGACGTCGCGGGCGCAGTTGAAGTCGAGCAGCAGCGGAATGATCGGATGCGCGTAGGGCGTGACCGAGAGCTCGCACTGGCCGCGCCCGGCGAGCGCGCGGAAGCGCGGGATGACCTGCGCGACCAGATTGCCGACCAGCGCGAGGAGCTCGCGGCGCTGCGCGGCGGTGAAATTCCGCCCGCGCTCGGTGAGCTGCGCAATCAGTGGATCGGAGCGGCGCACCGTCTCGCCGAGCCAGGCGAGGTGGTACCAGACGGCGAGATCGTGGATGAGGTGATCGGAGGCGTAGCCGACCCGCTCGGGGGTGGCGAGGGTGTCGGCGATGGTCGCGAGCTCGAGGTACGGGCCGAAGCGCTCGATCATCTGCTTGCGCTGTGCGCGCAGGCAGGCGTTGAGGAGCGCGAGGCGCGGCGCGGCCTCGGCCGGCAACGGGTCGGGGCCGAGAAGCGCGAGCACCGGATCGGGGAGCGGCGCGCCGCTCTCGAGGTGCGCGGCGACGCGCGCGGCGATGTCCTCGAGCTGCTCGAGCAGCACGGGAGAGAAGTTGACGACCGCACGCGCCGCGGGGTTGGCCTCGAGGTGCGCCGCCATGTCGGTGTAGTCCTTGATCGCGTGCAGGTACGTCCAGGGGAGCGTGTACTGACCCGTGATCGCGTCGCGATACTGCGGCTGGTGCATGTGCCAGAGGAGGACGACCGGCAGGCGCGCGGCGGGGGCTACCAATGACCCTCCTCAGGGACGGAGCTTGCGCAGCATATCGGGCGTAACCAGCACCACGCCCTTCTCGGTGACGTGAAAGCGCTGCGCGTCCGCGGCGCGATCGCTGCCGATGCTCATGCCGTCGGGGATCTCGCAATCCTGGTCGATGATCGCGCCGTTGATGCTGCAACGGCGGCCGACCTCGGCGTGCGGCAGCACCACCGAGCGGCGAATGGTGGAGCCCTCCTCGACACGCACGTCGGAGAACAGCAGCGACTCCCGTACCACGGCGCCGGAGATGATGCAGCCGCCCGACACCATGGAGTTGATGGCGATGCCCCGCCGTCCGTCCTCGTCGAGGATGAACTTGGCGGGAGGCTGCTGCACCTGGTAAGTCCAGATGGGCCAGTCCTCGTCGTAGATGTTGAGCTCGGGGCGCACGTGCACCAGCTCGACGTTGGCGTCGTAGTAGGCATCCAGCGTGCCGACGTCGCGCCAGTAGCTCTGCGCGCGCGTCTTCACGTCCCGGAAGGGATAGGCGAACACCTGGCGGCCGCTGTTGATCGCCTCGGGCAGGATGTCCTTGCCGAAATCGTGGGAAGAGGCTTCGCTCGCGGCGTCCGCGGTCAGCACGCTCTCGAGGAGCGGTGCGTTGAACACGTAGATGCCCATGGAGGCGAGAAGGGTGTCGGGACGGCCCGGCAGCGCATCCGGCACCGCCGGCTTCTCGGCGAAGCGCGTCACGCGATTCCACTCGGTGGCGGTCAGCACGCCGTAATGGCGCGACTGATCGACGGGCACCTCCACCACTCCCACCGTGATGTCGGCGCCCTTCTCCACGTGGTAGGCGATCATCGGACCGTAGTCCATCTTGTAGATGTGATCGCCGGCGAGCACCAGTACGTGCTTGGGGTGGTGCGAGGCGATCAGCTGGTTGTTCTGGTAGACGGCGTCCGCCGTGCCGCGGTACCAGTGCCCGCCGATCTGCTGCTGCGCCGGCACCACCTCGACGAACTCGCCGAACTCGCCGCGCAGATAGCTCCAGCCGTGCTGTACGTGCTGGATGAGCGACTGCGCCTTGTACTGGGTGAGGATCGAGATCTGGCGGATGCCGGAGTTCACGCAGTTCGACAGCACGAAATCGATGATGCGGAACTTGCCGCCGAAAGGGGTCGCCGGCTTGCAGCGGTTCAGCGTCAGATCACGCAGCCGCTCGCCGCGGCCGCCGGCCATGATCACCGCCAGCGTGCCGCCGGTGAGGCGGCTCACGTAGCGGCCGGAGGAGGCGCGGGCGGGCTGGCGGGCCATGGCGGGTACTACAGCGCAAGCCGCCGCCGCAGCGCAACTGCGGAGCGAGCGCCCCTCACAGCCATTTCATCAGCCCGAGCTCGTAGGGGTGGGTGAGCAGCTCGTGAAACGGGTAGATGCGGATCTCGGTACCGAACTGCCCGCATTCCGGTGGCTCGACGTCGAGCGCGAACGTGGTCTCGCCGTTCGGTGACTCCTCGCCCGCGGCGAGCACGCTGCGCCACAGGCCGTCGGGTACCGCCGCCGCGTACGAGCACAGGGGCGGCGGGGTGCGGTCGGCCTGCGGCAACAGCCGCCGGGCGAGAAACTCGACCCGCACGTCGGCCGGCGCCAGCCCGTTGAGCGCCACTGCGACCGAGAGCCGCAGCCGCTCGCCGCGTGGCAGGTCGCGCGCGGAGTCGTTGACGAGCTTCAGGCTTACCTTGGGCCAGGCCGCCCGCACACGCTGCTTCCAGTCCGCCAGAGTGCGCGCTCCGGTGAAGCCCGCGCCGGCGAGGCGCCGGTATTGGGCCATCGCCGGCTGGTAGAGCCCACGCGTGTAATCGAACAGCACCCGGCGCATGTTGAAGCGCGGGATCACGGTCATCATGGCGCGCTTGCTGCGGCGCACCCATTCCGGCGGGCACGCCGGAACGGCCCTGTCGTAGTAGAGCGGCAACACCTCCTCGGCGATCGTCTCGAAAATCATGTCCGCCTCGAGCGCGTCGCGTCGGCCGGGGTCGGCAACGTTCGCGGGAGGGATGCCCCAGCCGTTGTCCTGCATCCACCCCTCGGCCCACCAGCCGTCGAGAATGCTCAGGTTCAGCCGTCCGTTGATGGCGGCCTTCATTCCCGAGGTGCCGCTTGCCTCGAGCGGCGCGATCGGATTGTTGAGCCACACGTCCACCCCGGCCACCAGGCTGCGCGCGAGCTGCAAGTCGTAGTCCTCGACGAACACCACGCGCCCGATGAACTCCGGGCTCATCATCAGCTGGCGGATCTCGCGCAACACCTGCTTGGCGGGCTCATCGGCCGGATGCGCCTTGCCGGCGAACAACAGCACCAGCGGACGCTCGGGGTCGTTGAGCAGCCGCGCGAGCCGCTCGCGGTCGTGCATGAGCAGTGTCGCGCGCTTGTAGGTGGCGAAGCGCCGCGCGAACCCTATGGTGAGCACACCTGGGCGCTGCGGGTCGAGGCAACGGGTGACGTGCCGCAGCTGCGCCGGCGACAGGCCCTTGCGCTCGTACTCGCGCTGCAGCCGCTCGCGCACCGTGGTGAGCATGCGCGCCTTGACGTCCTGGGCGGTCGCCCAGTAGCGCTCATCCGGCACCCGTTCGAGCGCGCTCCAGAAGTCGGGATCGCGCAGCCGATCGCGCCATTCGACGCCGAGCTCGCGATCGAAGAAATCGGTCCAGCGCGCATGCAGGAAGGTCGGCACGTGCACGCCATTGGTGATGTAGCCGACCGGGTTGTCCTCCGGGCGCACCTCCGGCCATTCGTCCGCGCACAGCCGCGCCGAGACGACGCCGTGGATGCGGCTCACGCCGTTCACGTGGCGCGCGCCATTCAACGCGAGGCGCGTCATGTTGAAGAGGTGCGGCACCGACGGGGCACGCGCCAGGTCGAGGAAGCGCTCCACCGGTATGCCGAGCTCGCGGATGAAATCGCCGAAGTGCGCGACCACCAGATCGTGGGCGAAGGCATCGTGTCCGGCGGCCACCGGCGTGTGGGTCGTGAAGACGCACGCGGCCGCTACCGCCTCGAGTGCGGCGTTGAACGGCAGCCCGGCCCCGAGGTGCTCGCGCAGCAGCTCGAGGATCAGGAAGGCCGCGTGACCCTCGTTCAGATGCCACACCGCAGGCTGGACGCCGAGCGCCCGCAGCGCGCGCACGCCGCCGATGCCGAGAATCATTTCCTGGCGGATGCGTGTCGAATCGTCCCCGCCGTAGAGACGGTGGGTGATGTCGCGATCCGAGGGCGCGTTCTCGGGGCAGTTGGCGTCGAGCAGGTAGACGGGCGCGCGCCCGGCCTGCGCCTTCCAGGCGCGGGCCACCACCTCGCGCCCGGCGATGCGTACGCTCACTTTGAGCCATTCGCCCGCCGCTGTGCGCAGCGGCTCGACCGGCAGGTCGCGCGGATCGCGCTCGCGGTATTCGGCCTGCTGGTTGCCGTCGTTGTCGACCGTCTGGGTGAAGTAGCCCTGCTCGTAGAGCAGCCCCACCGCGACGAAGTTGGTGCGCTCATCGCTCGCCGCCTTGCAGTAGTCCGCGGCGAGCACGCCGAGACCACCGGAGTAGATCGGGAAGCTCTCGTGAAAGCCGTACTCGGCGCAGAAGTAGGCGATCAGCGGCTCATCGGCAACCGGAGCGCTCACCCGCACGTAGGCATCGAGGAGCTCGAGCGCCGCCTGGTAGCGCTCGCGGTAGCCCGGATCGCGTGCGGCTCGCTCGAGCGCCGACTGATCGACGCAGCGGATCATCAGGCGCGGGTTGCCGTTGGTCTGCTTCCAGAGCCCTGGATCGAGATCCTCGAACAGCGCCCGAATGGGCCGATGCCAGCTGAAAAAGAGGTTACCGGCCAGCTCGGGAAGCCGCGCGAGGGTCTGGGGAACGACCGGAGTGACTTCCAGAAGCGAGTTTCTCATCACCGGCCTTGTGAAGGTGAAGCGGCGAAGTCTAGCAGCACGATCGTCCGGGCCGATTTTGGTCAATTGCAATGCATAGTTACATGAACAATATTGGTTGACGGCTAATATTAGTAACTATACAGTATTGGCAAATGGACGATAGCCAGGCACGCAAGTTTCAGAAGGACCTTAACGCGGGTCTCGTGGCCCTCGTGCTGCTCGCCGTGCTCGATCGCAGTCCCGAGGACCTCTATGGCTACGAGATCGCCAAGCGGCTGCAGCGAGTCAATCAGGGCGAGGCGCTCTTCAAGGAGGGCACCATCTACCCCGTGCTGCGCACGCTTGCCGCCGGCGGACTCCTCACCAGCCGTGTCGTGCCCTCTTATTCCGGCCCTCCACGGCGTTACTACCGCATCACCGACGAAGGACGTTCGCTGCTCGCGCAGTGGAGCGGCATCTGGCGTCAGACGCGCGACTTTGTCGACCGCTTCATTGAAGGAACCGACTCATGAGTGCCCACGCTGCCCGCTCGATCGATGACTACCTCAGACAGCTGCGCACCGCGCTCGAGGGTCAGGACCCGGCGCTGATCCAGGACGCGCTCTACGACGCGGAGGAATACCTGCGCGCCGAGGTCGCGGCCCATCCGGAGAAATCGGAGGCCGACGTTCTCGAGCTCATCGCCAGCACTTACGGTGTCCCCGAGGAAGTCGCCGCCGCCTACCGCGACACCGAAGCCAAGGTGAAAGCCGCGCTGAAGACACCGGTGCCGGCGGCGGCCGCGGGCGCGAGCGGCTGGAAGCGCTTTTTCGGCGTCTACCTGGACCCGCGTGCCTATACTTCTGTCTTCTATATGCTGCTCGCGCTCGCGACCGGCATCCTGTATTTCACCATCGTGGTTACCGGGCTGTCGTTGTCGTTCGGTTTCGCGATCCTCATCATCGGCATCCCGTTCTTCCTCGCCTTCATCGGCATAACGCGCGTCATCGCCCTCGGCGAGGGTCGCCTGCTCGAGGCCGTAACCGGCGAACGTATGCCGCGCCGCCCGGTGCACCCCGGTCCGCCGGCCGGATGGCTGAAGCGCATCGGCGAGATGCTGACGGACGTGCGTACCTGGACGACGCTCCTCTACATGCTTCTCATGCTGCCGCTCGGGATCGTGTACTTCACGCTCACGGTGACCGGCCTCGCCATTGGGCTGGCATTCACCGCCGCGCCCTTCCTGGTACTGGCGCGGTGGCTCGGATGGGATGCGGATGCCACGGTGTTCTCGGACGATGTGCACATCGGCGGGTTCGCGCTCTCCGAACACTCGATGATCTCAGCATTGATCCTCGGCATCCTCGGCGTGCTGATTGTCACGCTGCTCATGCACGCCGCGCGCGGGATCGGGCGCGGGCATGCGCACCTCGCCAAGGCGCTGCTCGTCGTGCCGGGAGCGTAATCAGACGGAACTCACCAGCCGCTCCTCTTCGCTGCGCGCTGGCGGCCCGGCAGCGCGGCGCAAACCGGCACGCTAGACTTCCCCCATGCCGCGCCTTGCCCGAGGAATCATCTGTGCGGTGGGCCTGGCCGCCGCGCTCCCCTGCGGCGGGGTGCCCGCAGCCGCGACCGCCGCACCGCCGATCGTCATGCCCCCGGGCACGACTTCGCCGCCGTCCAGGACGCCGCCGCCCGCGCCCGCCGGCTGCCTGCCCACCGGCAACGGTTACCTCAAGGCGCGCATCCGTGGCGCGCTCAATCTCGACATCGACTGGCGTAACGCCGAGCTTGAATGCGATGGCGGGCCGCGGCCGGATGGCAGCGGCATCCGCATGAGCTTCCTCGGACCCAAGCGCGCGGACGGACGGCGGCTGCGCATGGTGTTCGGGGTGGGTGCAGCGCGCGAAGGACGCAGCGGCCATACGCTGCCCACCAACCTCACGGTGATCGTCGAAGGCGGCCAGCGCCTGTACACGACGCGCGGCGAGGATCACTGCACCGTGGACTCGCTCAATCAGCAGCGCCTGCGCGCGCCGGGCACGCCGCGCAAGTACCGTGTAGTCGCGCGCGGCTTCTGCGTCGCCCCGGC
>DASXKA010000302.1:0-21252 GCA_036497085.1 Steroidobacteraceae bacterium
CCGCGCTCACAGATCGTAGTCCATGATGAGTGGGGCGTGATCCGAGAAGCGCTTCTCCTTGTATATGGCGGCACGACGCGCCCGGCCGCCGAGGCTGCCGCTCACCACCTGATAGTCGATGCGCCAGCCGACGTTGTTCGCGCGCGCCTGCCCGCGGTTCGACCACCAGGTGTAGTGGTTGGGGCCGGGGCGTACCTCGCGGAAGGCATCCACGTAGCCGGCGGGCCCGAACAGATGATCCATCCAGGCGCGCTCCTCGGGCAGGAAGCCGGAGTTCTTCTGGTTCGATCTCCAGTTCCTGAGATCGATGGCGCGGTGGGCGATGTTCCAGTCGCCGGAGAGGATGCAGCGGCGCCGTCCGCGGCGCAGTCGCGCGAGGTGCGGCGTGAAGGCCTCGAGGAAACGGAACTTGGAGGCCTGGCGCTCGGGCCCCGCGGAGCCCGACGGCAGATAGAGCGACACGACCGACAGGTCGCCGACGCGTGCCTCGAGGTAGCGCCCCTCCCGGTCGAACTCCGGGACACCGAAGCCGCGGAACACCCGGTCCACCTCGTGGCGGGTATAGAGCGCCACCCCCGCGTAGCCCTTGCGCTCGGCTTCGCAGAAGTAGCCCCGGTAGCCCGGCAGCCTCACGTCGTGGCCGCTGAGCTGATCCTCGCGGCAGCGCGTCTCCTGCAGGCAGACGAAATCCGCCCGCTGCCGACGCAGCCAGCGGAACAGTCCCTTGGCCGCCGCGGAACGCATGCCGCAGACATTGACGGTGATAACGCGCAAGCCGAACAATGATAAGACATGCAGGAATACCAGCTCACGTTCATAGAGCTCGCGCTCGGGCGCGAGGCGCTGCGCTTCGGACAGTTCCGCCTCAAGTCCGGGCGCGACAGCCCCTATTTCTTCAACGCCGGCCTCTTCAGCGACGGCGAGGCGGCGGCGATGCTCGGCCGCTGCTACGCGGCGGCCATCGTCCGTTCCGGCCTCGAGTTCGACATGATCTTCGGCCCCGCCTACAAGGGCATTCCGCTCGTCACCGCCGCGGCGATCGGCCTCGCAGCGCACCACGGCCTGACCGTCCCCTATGCCTACAACCGCAAGGAAGCCAAGGAGCACGGCGAGGGCGGGCTGGTGGTCGGGGCGCCGCTCCACGGCCGCGTGCTGATCGTCGACGACGTGATCACCGCGGGCACGGCGGTGCGCGAGTCGCTCGAGCTCATCCGGCGCGCGGGCGCGGAGCCGGTTGGTGTGGCGCTGGCACTCGATCGCGAGGAGCGCGGCCAGGGAGACTTGAGCGCAGTGCAGGAGCTCGAGCGTAACGAGGGTCTGAAATGTGTGAGCATCGTCACACTCTCGGACCTCATCGAGGCGCTCACCGCGTCGGCCGCCGGCGCGCCGCGCATTTCTGCCGAGCAGCTCACGCAGTTGCGTGCCTACCAGGCGCGCTACGGCGTGCGCTGAGACTTGCCAGCGCCCGATGCGCGGCCGAAGATAGGCACATGTCCCTCCGGTCAGCGCATTTGCGCGTGTTTTCGCTGGCTCTCGCTGCGGCGTTGGCTGCGGCCGCGGCGTGCGCTGCCCCGTCCGCGCAGTCGGGCAAGACCACCTTTCGCTGGGTCGACGAGCAGGGCGTGATCCACTATAGCGACGAGGTCCCAGCGCCAGCCGCCGGCAGGGACCGTGAGGTCATGAATGCCCAGGGTGTCCCCGTTCGGCACCTGGACGGGCTGAAGAGCGCGGGCCAGGTGGCGAAAGAGGCGCGCGACCGCGCGGAGCTCATCAAGCAGAAGCAGCACGACACCTTCCTCGTCACCACTTACACCTCGGTAAAGGACATCGAGGCGCTGCGCGACGCGCGGCTCGAGCAGCTCAAGACGCAGCGCGTCGCCGGGCAGCAGTACGTCGAGAGCCTGCGGGCCCGCCTCGGCACGCTGCAGACGCGCGCCCTGGGTTTCCGTCCCTACAGCGCCAAGGCCGCGGCCCGCTCCATGCCCGATGACCTGGCGGAAGACCTGGTGCGCACGCTCGACGAGATGAAGACGCAGACCGGCGCCCTCGCCAGCAAGAGCGAGGAAGAGGCGAGCTTGCGCGCCCAGTTCCAGGCCGACATCGAGCGCTACCGCGAGCTGCATACGCTGCACTCGAACAACTGACGCCTTGCCCCTGCACGCGCCCCGCGGCGTCGCCGCGCGTGCCTGTCAGCCGTGTCCCGAGTGCCCGAAGCCGCCCGCACCGCGCGCCGAGGACACGAAGTCCGAAACCAGCTCGAGCTGCACCTGCACCACCGGCACCACGACGAGCTGCGCGATGCGCTCGCCAGGAGTCACGGTGTAGGGCTCCGCTGCGCGATTCCAGCACGACACCATGAGCTGGCCCTGATAGTCGGAGTCGATGAGTCCCACGAGATTCCCGAGCACGATCCCGTGGCGGTGTCCGAGGCCCGAGCGCGGCAGTATGACGGCCGCGAGGGACGGATCGGCCAGGTGGATCGCGAGTCCGGTCGGGATGAGCTCGGCTCGTCCCGGCGCGAGAGTGAGAGGCGCGTCGGTGCAGGCGCGCAGATCCAGGCCGGCCGAGCCGTCGGTTGCATAGGCGGGCAGCGGAAACTCGCGGCCGATACGCGCATCGAGAATGCGCACCTTGAGCGCACGGCGTGCCGCGGTGCTCATCAGCGTCTCAGGCGAGCGCCGTGCCGCGCTGCGAACGGTCGGCGCGCGCGACGAGCTCTTGCGCGATGAGCGAGACCAGGCCGCGCGCCAGCGCGAGCTTGCCGGCCCTGCCGAGCTCATAGCGCGCACCGCGGGCGAGCACGATGAGCTGGTTCTCGTCGCTGTCGAAGGCCTTGTCGTCGCCGACTTCGTTGGCGGCGATCATGTCGAGATTCTTCTTCAGGAGCTTGGTGCGCGCGTTCTGCTCGACCGCCTCGGTCTCGGCGGCAAAGCCCACGACGAAGGGCCGCTCGGGACGCGCGGCTACCGTCGCCAGCACGTCCGCAGTGCGCTCCATCGCGACCTCGATCGTGTCGCTGGTCTTCTTGATCTTTTGCTGCGCCGCGCGCATCGGCCGATAGTCGGCGACGGCGGCCGTCGAGATGAAGACATGGGTACCCGGGAGCTCCTTGAGCACCGCGGCCAGCATGTCGGCGGCGCTCTCGACGTCGATGCGCCGCACTCCCGGCGGGGTCGGCAGGCTCACCGGTCCGCTCACCAGGACGACTTCCGCGCCGGCGGCCCGGGCCGCCTGCGCCACCGCGAAGCCCATCTTGCCGGAGCTGCGGTTGCTGATGAAACGCACCGGATCGAGGCGCTCGCGGGTCGGACCGGCCGTGATCAGGACGCGCCGGCCGGCGAGCTCGCCGTCGCCGGCGAGGAGCGCCGCGAGCTGCTCGGCGAGCTCGAGCGGCTCGACCATGCGCCCCATGCCTTCCTCGCCGCAGGCCTGGTCGCCGGCGGCCGGGCCCAGCACCAGCACGCCGCGCGCCGCGAGCTGGGCGACGTTGGCGCGCGTCGCCTGATTCGACCACATCACGTGATTCATCGCCGGCGCCACCGCAATCGGCGCCTCGGTCGCGAGGCACAGCGTCGCGAGCAGGTCGTCCGCGCGGCCGGCCGCAAGCCGTGCGAGAAAGTCGGCGCTCGCCGGCGCGATGAGCACTGCATCGGCCCAGCGCGCCAGCTCGATGTGCCCCATGGCGGCCTCGGCGGCCGGATCCCACAGGTCGGTGCGCACCGTGCGGCCCGACACGGCCTGGAAGGTCGTCGGCGTGACGAACTCGCGCGCTGCGGCGGTCATCACCACCTGCACCTCGGCTCCGCGCTCGCGCAGGCGCCGCACGAGATCCGGGCTTTTGTAGGCGGCGATGCCGCCGGTGACGCCGAGAAGGATGTGCTTGTCTTGCATGGAGGTGAGCCCCGGGAACGCATTATCTCACCGCGGCCCTTGCTGCGCGCAAACTGCGCGCACGCTGCGGGAAAAACCCGCCACTCCGGGCGCTTATACCCTCCTGCCAGGCGGCGGGGCGCTCCTTAGACTCGGGCCACCTCACCTTAGAACCAAACGTAATGGCGATCCGCCACTGGCCCGACGGCGAGCGGCCGCGCGAGCGGCTGCTCGAGCGCGGCGCGCACGCGCTGTCCGACGCCGAGCTGCTCGCCGTGCTGCTCGGCTCGGGCGTGCGCGGCCAGTCCGCGGTGGAGCTCGCGCGCACACTGATCGGTGAGTTCGGCTCGTTGCGGGAGCTCCTGAATGCCGACCGCCCGCTGCTCACGCGCCGGCGCGGCATCGGCCCGGCACGCTACGCCCTGCTGAAGGCGGCACTCGAGCTCGCGCGGCGGCACTTTCGCGAGGCGCTGCGCTCAGGCCCGGCGCTCGCCGCGCCGGAGGCGACCCGCGCCTTCCTGCTGGCGCAGCTCCGCGACCGCCCCTACGAGGTGTTCTGCTGTCTGTATCTCGACAACCGCCACCGGCTGATCGTCTTCGAGGAGCTGTTTCGCGGCACCATCGACCGTGCCGGCGTCCACCCACGCGAGGTGCTGCGCCAGACGCTCTCCCACAACGCAGCCGCGGTGATCTTCGCGCACAACCACCCGTCGGGTGTGCTCGAGCCAAGCCAGGCGGACGAGCTCATCACGCGGCGGCTGAAGGAGGCGCTCGCCCTGGTCGACGTGCGCGTGCTCGATCACTTCATCATCGGCGAAGCGATGTGCTTCTCCTTCGCCGAGCACGGCCTGCTGTGAGACTGCCGCGGGGCCACGACGCCAGCCACAAAAGAGCAGGCCCGCGGATGCGGGCCTGCCTCATCATCCCTGGAGGGACCCTTACTTGAGGACCGCTTCCTGCTCGGTACGCGAGCCGAGCACCGTGCGGATCTTGCCGCGGTCCGCCTGGGACTTGGCGGCCGTATCGACCGAGCCTTCCATCTCGGCGGAGATCTTGTCGAACTTGCCGCCGAGATTATCGAGCGCCGCCCAGTTCTTGAACTCGGTGACCAGCAGGATGTCCGGGTCGTTGGGTCCGCGCGCCTCGACCACGATCACCCGATAGGCGGTGATGAGTCCGGCCTTCTTGGCCGCTTCCTGCTGTTTCTTATAGCCGGTCGCGAGCCAATGCATGTAGTCGTCGAAATGCCCGTCGACGGTGCGGATCGAGCTGACGTTGATGACCGGTCCGTCGCTCCAGTCGCGTCCATCGGCATAGGCGAGAGTCGAAAGAGAGCTGAGACCGAGGAGCGCGGTGGCCGCGCAAACGACGTGAGTCGAGCGTTTCATTACGGTTTTCTCCTAGGATCGTCTTGTCGACGAGAGTTGTTGTTTGGCAGGCTGGCTTGAGGAGGCCCCCGCCCGCCGGAGCGCCGTACGCTACGCCAGACCCCGGTCCGTGCCAATCAGACCCGATGCATCTCCTTGTGATCCCGCCGCCGGGCTGGTATAAAACTCGGCCCGGAGTCGAGCCGGCACGGCGGTTTGGACTCCTAAGTCACTGATTTCTCTCAAGGTTACATGTATGTCCCGCGTCTGTCAGGTCACTGGGAAGAAGCCGGCCGTCGGTAACCGCGTTTCCCATGCCAACAACAAGAAGCGCCGCCGCTTCCTGCCAAACCTGCACACGCAGCGTTTCTGGCTCGAGACCGAGAAGCGCTGGGTCACGCTGCGCCTCACGACCAACGGCATGCGCACCATCGAGAAGAAGGGCCTCGACAAGGTCGTCGCCGAGCTGCGCGCACAGGGCATGAAGCTCTGACGGACCTGCAGCGGGAGAGACACTCATGCGCGAGAAGATCAAGCTCCTGTCGACGGCCGGAACCGGCCACTTCTACGTGACGACCAAGAACAAGCGGCTGCACCCGGACAAGCTCGAAATCCGCAAGTTCGACCCGGTGGCGCGCAAGCACGTCGCCTACAAAGAGTCGAAGATCAAATAGTCCCGCGCGCCGCGGCGCGTGCCGGAGCTCCCGGAAGTCGAGACGACACGGCGTGGCCTCGCGCCGCACGTGCGCGGGCGACGCATCCGCGCACTCAGGGTCTATGAGCGGCGGCTGCGCTGGCCGGTGCCGGCGGGCCTGCCCGCCCGGGTGGCCGGACAGCGCGTCCTCTCCGCCGGCCGCCGCGCCAAGTATCTGCTGCTCAGGCTCGAGTCCGGCGCGCTGCTCGTGCACCTGGGGATGTCGGGCAATCTGCGCGTGGTCGCGGCCGGCAGCCCGCGGGTCGCACACGATCACTTCGACCTGGTGCTCGACTCGAATATCGCACTGCGCTTCAACGACCCGCGCCGCTTCGGCAGCCTTCTCTACGTAAGTGGCGATCCGCTCACGCACCCGCTGCTCGCGCATCTCGCCCCCGAGCCCTTCGCGCGCGCGTTCGACGCCGACTATCTGTGGCGTATCACGCGTGGCCGGCGCGTCGCGGCGAAACAGCTGCTCATGAACAGCCGCCTGGTGGTCGGCGTCGGCAACATCTACGCGAGCGAGGCGCTCTATCGCGCCCGCATCCGCCCGCGGCGCGCGGCGCGCTCGCTGACGCGTCCCGAAGTGACGCGCCTCGTGCGCGCGGTGCGCGCCGTGCTCGCCCAGGCGATCCGCGCCGGCGGCACGACACTGCGCGACTACCGGCGCGCCGACGGCTCGCCGGGCTACTTCCGCCAGCGCCTGTATGTGTACGAGCGCGCCGGCAAACCCTGTCGCCGCTGCGGCACGCCGGTGCGCGCCATCACGCAGGGTCAGCGCTCGACGTATTATTGCCCCGCGTGTCAGAAATGACGGGTGAGGACCAGGCATGAGCCGGCACATTCTGCGGCACCTCAGCAAGGTGGACCCGGTGTTGGGCGGCGTCATCCGTGCCGCCGGCCCCTATCGAAACGCGCCCGAAGCGGGCTGCGAGCCGTTCCAGATACTGGCGCAGGCCATCGCGCATCAGCAGCTGAACGGGACCGCCGCCAACACCATCCTCGCGCGTCTCGTCGCCTCGTGCGGCCAGGGCTCCTTTCCGACGCCGCAGCAGGTGCTCGCCGCCCCGGTCGGGCAGCTGCGCGCCGCAGGCTTCTCCTTCGCGAAGGTCGCCGCCCTCAAGGATCTCGCGTCCAAGGCGCTCACGGCGGTCGTTCCCGACCGCGCGACGCTCGAGCAGCTCGACGATGCGGCAATCATCGAACGCCTCACGGCGGTGCGCGGGGTCGGCCGCTGGACGGTGGAGATGCTGCTCATGTTCCACCTCGGCCGCCCCGACGTTCTGCCGGTCGATGACTTCGGGGTGCGCGCCGGATTTCGCGCCGCCTACGGGCTGCGCAAGCTCCCGCATCCCAAGGCGCTTGCCGCCTGGGGCGAGCGCTGGAAGCCCCACCGCAGCGCGGCCGCGTGGTACCTGTGGCGCGCGCTCGAGCTGAAGCGCGCCGGAGGGCTTCCGGCACCCGCCGAGCGCGTACGCCTGCCGCGGATCGTCAAACGACGGCGCGCCGGAGCCGGGAAGCGCCGCCTCAGGGGCGCCGGCGCTTCTTCAGCGCGGCCTCGACGATCGGGTGCACGAACTCGCGCACGTCGCCGCCGAGGAGCGCCACCTCGCGCACCAGCGTCGAGGAGATGAACGTGAACTGCTCCTGCGGCGTGAGAAACACCGTCTCGATGTCATGGTCGAGATGGCGCGTCATGTTGGCGAGCTGGAACTCGAACTCGAAGTCCGACACCGCGCGCAGGCCCCGCAGGATGACGCCGACCCCGTGCTCGCGCGCGAACTCGACCGTGAGGTTCGAGTAGCCGAGCACCTCCACGTTCGGCAGGTCGTGGAGCACACGCCGCGCCAGATCCACGCGCTCGGCGAGCGGGAACAGCGGCGTCTTGTTGGGATTGGCGGCGATGGCGATGAATACGCGCGCGAACATGCGCGCCGCACGCCGCACCAGGTCCTGATGCCCGTTGGTGATCGGATCGAACGTGCCCGGATAGACGGCGTTGAGCTTCATGCGGCCTGCTGCCCCCTTAAGCCTGGCCCCGCGCATAGAGATGATACCCGACCTCCCCGGCGCGCTTCGCCTTGAGTGGCAGCCAGCGCGCCGGCAGCGGCGGCAGCGGCTCGCGCGCCGCGCATTCCACGTAGACGAGCGCCGGCTCGCTCAGCCAGCCGTTTCCCTCGAGGAGCGCGGCGGCTTGCCCGAGCATCCCGGCGGCGAACGGCGGATCGAGGAACGCGACATCGACGGGACGCGCGGCCCCGGCGAGAAAGGCGAGCGCGTCGCGACGCTCCACCTGTGCATCGCGGGCGCCCCATTCGGCGAGCGTCGCGCGCAGCGCGCGCACCGCGACCGTATCGCGCTCGACGAAGGTCACGTGGACGGCGCCGCGCGACAGCGCCTCGAGCCCGAGGGCACCGCTGCCCGCGAACAGGTCGAGGCAGCGCGCACCGACGATGCGTGCGCCGAGCCAGTTGAACAGCGTCTCCCGTACCCGGTCGGGGGTCGGGCGGATGAGCGCCGCGGCCGGGAAGCGCAGTCTCCGCCCCCGCCAGCTCCCACCGATGATGCGCAGCACGCGCGCGCTGGCGCCGCGCGCGGCGGGAGCGCGGCGGCGGCTGGCAGACTTGCGGCTCGACGCCACGGCGAATCCTCCGGCGGCGCGCACCTTGCCACGATTCTCGCCGTAAGCGTACTCTAGGTTGCCTCGTCCAGAAGCGCTCAAACAGCACCGGCGGGAGGGGTCGCGACCGGTGGGGCAGCCTGCAGGAACGTAGCTCGCGGCTATACGAAGAACACCGACCGCGGCGTCGGCCGTCACTTGCGGCGCGGGCGCCCAGGCGGTCTGAGAGTTTTTAGGAGTTCTAGGGTATGCGAAACCTAACTGCGGCCGGGATTCTCGCGGTTGCGCTGACTTTCGGCGGCTGCTCGACCCACAACGACAGCATCGCGCCAGTCAACACCTTCGCCGGCAACGGCAACCCCGGGGGCTCGACGCCGCCGCCGCAGCCCGGCGCCGCCACCGCGTTCTTCAATCCCGCGACCGGACAGCTGCCCTACCCGACCGATCTGTACTTCGCCGGCTCGACCGACGGCACGCTCAACATCCAGCCGCCGAACGCGCTCGTGCCGAATCAGGCCGCGGTGAACGCGCTCGACGGCTTCTCGACCACGGCGGTGATCCGTGAGGGCTTCAGCAGCGCGCTGAACCCGGCCACCTTCACGCCCGCCACGGTCATCATCGTGCCGGTCATGACCGACAACACCAAGGGCATGGCCACGACCGGGGTCACCGGCGCCCCGCTCACCATGGGCGTCGACTTCAGCGTCGCGCTCGCCGGCGATGCCGGAGTGGGGCCCACGATTCTCGAGATCACGCCGCTCCACCCGCTGACGCCGAGCACCTGTCTCAAGAACGGTGTCTTCCTCGGCGCGAGCTGCACGATCGGATCCGGGTATCTCGTGTTCCTCACCAACGGCATAAAGGACGCCTCGGGCAATGCGGCACAGCCTGACACGGACTACGGCGCCATCAAGCAGGCGCTCGCCGCGGGCGGGGCCGCCTGCCCGGGCATCACCGACGCAACGCTGAACGGCATCTGCCGGCTGACCGGCGCGCACCTCGCGATCGCGGCGGGGCTGGCGCAGCAGATCCCGGCGCTGGCCAGCAGCCTCAATCCTGCCAACATCGTGTTGTCCTTCAGCTTCACGACGCAATCGACCACCGACACGCTCCAGGAGCTTGCCGCGGTCACCAAGCCGACCACCATCAAGGCCAACCCGACGCCGATCACCACCGCGCTGGTAAATCCGGCGCTTCCCGGGCATGCCAACATCTATGTCGGCGTGCTGACGATCCCCTACTACCTGAGCAAGGCCGCGCCGCTCACCGGCTCCTGGCACGCGCCGCCGTTTCCGCCCGACCCGACCAGCACCAACGTCACGCGCTACAACCCGCTGCCGGTCGCGACGGCCAATCTGCTGGTCCCGGTGCTGATCACCGTGCCCAATGCCAAATCCACGGGCGGCGGCACGCCGCCGGCCGGGGGCTGGCCGGTGCTCATCTTCCAGCACGGCATCACGCGCAGCCGCGAGGACATGTTCGGCGTCGCCGACTCCTTCGCCGACGCGGGCTTCGTCGTCGTCGCCATGGATCTGCCGCTACACGGCGTGACGAACACCACCACCGATCCCTTCTACGCGACCGACACGAACCCGCTCTACACCGGTCTCATACCCGCGGGCACCGGCTCGATCGAGCGCACCTTCGACCTCGCCCTGATCGCTCCGCCTGCGATCGACCCCTCGGGCTCGCATGCCATCAACCTGACGAGCCCGCTCACCGAGCGCGACGGGCTGCGCGAGGGAGCGATCGATCTGATCACTTTCGCGCGTACGCTCCCGAGCCTCAGCCTCGGCGCGGCCGGCACCATCAGCGCCACCGGCATTCACTATCTCGGCCACTCGCTCGGCGCCATCGAAGGCACCGTGTTCCTCGGGGTAGCCTCGGCGAGCGACGTAAGCACCGGCACGCTCGCCAATCCGGGCGGCGTGCTCTCGAACATCCTCACCACTTCTCCGAGCTTCGCGCCGACGGTCAACGCCGGGCTCGCCGCGCAGGGCGTCCTGCCGGGGACGACGCTCTACAATCAGTTCTTCCGCGATCACCAGACCGTGATCGACGCCGGCGACCCGGTGAACTACGTCGCCCTCGCCACCGCGCAGCACCCGATTCATATGCTGCAGGTGGTCGGCGCCACACCGACGCCCGTGGGGTGCAGCCCGGCCGCGCCTCTCGGCTGCCCTGACCAGGTCGTGCCGAACCCGACCACGCAGGCTCTGATCACGGCGTCGGGCTACGGACCCGCCGGCGCGGCAGGCGCGCTGACGAGGATCAAGGCGCCGACGACGGCGCCGCCCGTGCCGGTGGTCGGCCCGGCGGGCGGACTCCGCGCCTACGTGAACTTCGTGAACGGCGACCACGGGTCGATCATCGACGACACGGTGGCGCTCGTGACCGCGGAGATGCAGGGCGAGGCGATCAGCTTCGCGCTCTCGGGCGGCGGCGAGATCGTCATCAACGTCCCGCCCGTCATCGAGCCCTAGCGCGCGACCGGCGGGGCTTCCCGGCGCCGCGGGCGCTGCGGCGGCCGTGCGCGCGCCTTGGCCGTTACAATGGGCGCCAAGCCCTATGCTCGGACGCCCCCCCCAAGACGCCCGCACCCCGTCCACGCGCCCGGGGTTCCTCGGCCGGCTCCGCCAGCGCCTGAACCGTGGCGACTCCTGGCTGACGCGCGATCTCGGCGAGCTCGTCGGGGGGCGGCTTATCGACGCCGCGATCCTCGAGGAGCTCGAGACGCGCCTGCTCACCGCCGACGTGGGCGTCGAAGCGACGGCGCGCATCCTCGGGGAGCTGCGGCCGCGCGTCGCGCGCAACGAGCTCGCCGACGCAGCCGCGCTCACGCGTGCGCTGCGCGAAATCGTAGCCGCGATCCTCGCGCCGTGCGCGCGGCCGCTGGTGATCGAGCGCACGCACAAACCCTTCGTGATCCTGGTGGTGGGCGTCAACGGCTCGGGTAAGACCACGACCATCGGCAAGCTCGCGCGGCGCTGCGCCGCGGAGGGCGCGAGCGTGCTACTCGCCGCCGGCGACACCTTCCGGGCCGCGGCCATCGAGCAGCTCAAGGTGTGGGCCGAGCGCGCGGGCGCCGAGTTCGCCGCGCAGCTTCCGGGAGCGGACCCCGGCGCGGTGGTGTTCGATGCGCTCGAGGCCGCGCGTTCCCGCGGCTGCGACGTGGTGCTCGCCGACACCGCGGGCAGGCTCCACAGCCAGTCGCACCTCATGGAAGAGCTGAAGAAGGTCCGTCGCGTCATTCAGCGCAGCGACCCTTCCGCCCCCCACGAGGTACTGCTGGTGCTCGACGCCAACCAGGGTCAGAACGCGCTCTCGCAGGCACGGGAGTTCCACGCTGCGGTCGGCGTGACGGGCCTCGTGCTGACCAAGCTCGACGGCACCGCGAAGGGCGGTATCGTGGTAGCCATCGCGCAGCAGCTCGGCATTCCCATCCGTTTCATCGGCGTCGGCGAGAGTGCCGAGGACTTCGGCGAATTCGACGCAGCGGCCTTCGCCGCCGCCCTGGTGGAGGGTCCCGGGGACGCACCGGGCGGGGCGCGCGCGCCATGATCGTCTTCGAGCGCGTCTCCAAGCGCTACGCCAACGGGCGCGAAGCGCTCAACAACGTCAGCTTCAGCATCCACAATGGCGAGATGGTGTTCCTCACCGGCCGCTCGGGCGCCGGCAAGAGCACGGTCCTGAAGCTCATCGCGCTGCTCGAGCGGCCGACGCGTGGCGCGGTGGTGGTGGACGGCAAGAACACGCGCGCCCTCAGACCGCGGCACATCGCCGCCTTTCGCCGCCGCATCGGCGTCGTGTTCCAGGACCACAAGCTGCTGGCCGACCGGCCGGTGTTCGACAACGTGGCGCTGCCCCTGGCGGTGGCCGGCGCACCCCTCAAGGAGATCGACAAGCGGGTGCGCGCCGCGCTCGACCAGGTCGGGCTCCTCGGGCGCGAGCGCGCTCTGCCGCTCGAGCTGTCGGTGGGCGAGCAGCAGCGCGTCGGCATCGCGCGCGCGGTGGTCAGCAAGCCACCGCTGCTGATCGCGGACGAGCCGACCGGCAACCTCGATCCCGACCTGTCGCTCGAGGTGATGCGGCTCTTTCGCCGCTTCCAGGACGTCGGCGTGACGGTGGTGGTTGCCACGCACGACCTGCACCTGGTGCGCGAGTTCGGCCAGCGGGTGCTGGTCCTCGAGGGCGGACACCTGCAGGGTGACGCGCACGACCCCCTGCCGAGCGTGGTGGCGAGCCGATGAGCCTCGGCGTCGGCCATCTGCAGTCCCTGGTCGGGTCGCTCGGCCGCCTCGCGCGCAGCCCCGTATCGACATTGCTGACGCTGCTGGTGATCGCGCTCGCCCTGGCGCTGCCGGCGAGCCTCAGGGTGTTCGTGACCAACGCGCAGGCCGCCACCGGTAACTTCGGCAACGGCATCGATCTCTCGGTGTACCTCAAGACCGACGTGCCGCTCGCCAAGGCGCGGCAGCTGGCCGACGCGGCGCGCGCGCGCGCCGACGTCGCCGAGGTCACGCTCATCCCCGCCGACAAGGGCCTCGCGGACTTCCGCAGCTACTCGGGATTCGGCGAGGCGCTGGCGGCGCTGAAGGAAAATCCGCTGCCGCACATGCTGCACGTGCGCCCGCGCGACACGGCGAGCTCCCCCGCGGCACTCGAAGCGCTGCACGGCTATTTCATCGCCTGGCCGGAAGTCGACCTGGTGCAGGGGGACTCGCAGTGGGTGCTGCGCTTCAACGCGATCCTCGAGCTACTGCGGGAGCTGCTGCTGCTGGCCGCCGCCTTGCTCGGCGTCGGCGTGCTCGCCGTCATCGGCAACACCGTCCGGCTCGAGATCGCCGGGCGCCGCGCGGAGATCGAGGTGATCAAGCTGGTCGGGGGCTCGAATTCCTTCGTGCGCCGACCGTTCCTCTACACTGGCCTGCTGTACGGTCTGGGCGGCGCGCTGCTGGCGTGGGGAATCATCGCGCTCGCGATCGCGCTGCTGCAGGACTCGGTCACGACTCTCGCGCGGCTCTATGGCAGCCACTTCGAGCTGCAGGGCCCTGCGCCCGCCGAGATCGGCGCGCTGCTCGGGGCGGGCGCCGTGCTCGGCTGGCTCGGGGCGTGGATCTCGGCCGCCCGGCATCTGCGCAGCATCGAGCCGCGCGCGTGAGGGCCGAGAGCTCTTCGGTCAGGTAGTAGCGGGTGCAGCCGTGGCGGACTCGGCTGGTGTCGCCGGCTGGCTCTCGCCGTGCACGTGCTCGGAGCTTTCCATCCAGCGGCGGATGCGGCGCGCGTCGGCAACGCGGGTGCGCTTGCCGTAGGAGTTGAGCAGCACGATCACCACGGTGCGTGCATCGATGACCGTCTGCATCACCAGGCAGCGTCCGGCGCGGGCGATGTAGCCGGTCTTCTGCACCACGATGTCCCAGTCGGACTTGGAGGTGAGCGAGTCGGTGCTGCGGAAGGTGAGCATGCGGCGCCCGACACGCACGGCGTAGCTCGTATCGGTGGAGTACTCGCGGATGGCCGGTACCTTCGCCGCCGCCATCACCAGCTTGGAGAGATCCTCGGCGCTCGCGACATTCCCGTCCGAGAGCCCGGTCGGCTCGACGAAATGCGCGTTCGTCATGCCGAGCTCGCGTGCCTTGGCATTCATGGCGGCCACGCAGGCCTCGATGCCACCGGGGTAATTGCGTCCGACCACGTGCGCGGCGCGATTCTCCGATGCCATGAGTGCCAGATGCATGAGGTCGCCGCGCGAGAGCCGGGCGCCGGGGGTCAGCCGCGAGATCGCGCCCCGGCCGTGCGAGACGTCCTCGGCGCTCACGTCGAGCATCTCATCGAGCGGCTGGCCGGCCTCCGTCACGACGATCGCCGTCATGAGCTTGGTGATCGAGGCGATCGGCATGGCGACGTCGGAGTGCCGCGCGTACAGCACCGAGGAGCCGGTTGCATCGAGCACCAGCGCCGCGCTCGAGCGCAACGCGGGCTCCTTGGCCGCAGTGCGGTCCAGCTTGACGCGCAGCGGCTGTCCCTGGTTCTGGGCGACTGCCGCTCCCGCGACGAGCAGACACACCAGTGCGAGAAGCCACGCGCCACGTCCATGATGATTCATCGTCCAACTGCCTCCCTGAGGCTCGAGCTCGTTTGAGTCTATCAAAGCACGGCTTATGTCACGCCCGGCGTGACGCACTCTTAATTTTTCGAGCGCACCCCGTGCAGCGTGCGCGCGCGCTTGCGCCGCGACTGCAGCCGCGGACATAAGCTGCCTCGGGTGTGACGCGTCAGGCCTCTAGCGGGGCCAGAGCCAGCCGAAGGCGCCGGCGGTGAGCGCCCCGTAGATCAGGCCGTCGAAGGCCCCCTTGAGCGTGAGCACCCACGAGCGGCGGTACCAGATCGAGAGCTCGCACAGGGCGAGCGAGTAGCCGATGAAGGCGGTAGCGCCCGCGATCTGGAACACCCTGAGGTAGGGCGCACCCACTGCGAGGGTGCGGCTCGTGATGTAGGCGACGAAGAACCCGACCACGATCACGAACACGAACCACTGCACCAGGTTCGAGGTCATATTGAACATGCCGTTCGGCATGACCGTCATGACCGCCACCGGCCCCTTGGTGAGCTTTTCCTTGAACTCCGGGGATTTCATCTCCTTGCCGTAGGGGCGGGGCAGGAAGTAATCCCCGGGCGGGATCGCGAACGGCCGCAGTGCCTGCAGTACCTCGTCTTCCCTCGGCATCTTCGGGAAGTCGTTCTTGTGCCAGAGCGGCGCCATGTGGATCACCGAGCTCGCGGCGAAGACGATGACGGCGGAGACGAGAATCGGCAGCCAGAGGGCGGACAGACTGATCATGAGCTCCCCTTTCTTGTTCTCGGGTCGACGAAGTGAGCGAGACTCTAATCCAAGGGGGCCCGGAGGGGTAAGCCCGGGCCCGCCCGGATGGGGGATTGCCAGCGGCGGCACACGCGCCGAAGCTATTGTCTCTAAAGGCCTATTAGCCAACCCCTCGGGGAACTTCGGGGGGCTTTAGCACTCTAACTACGCGACTGCTAGAATGCCTTTCCAAGCCACGGGAGATCTGATGACCTCAGGTACTGCATTGGTTGCCCGCATGGGCGACCACGCTCTCGCCGGCCCGCTCGGTAGCCTCGACGCTTACCTCGAGCGCGTCAGCCGCATTGCGGTCCTCTCGCGCGATGAGGAGCGGGTGCTCGCCGAGCGGTTCCGCTCTCAGGGCGATCTCGACGCGGCGCGGCAGCTGGTGCTCTCGCACCTGCGCTTCGTCGTGCACATCGCCCGCGGCTACAGCGGCTATGGGCTTCCGGTCGGAGACCTGATCCAGGAGGGTAATGTCGGCCTCATGAAGGCCGTCAAGCGCTTCGACCCGACGCTCAACGTGCGGCTCGTGTCCTTTGCGGTTCACTGGATCCGCGCCGAGATCCACGAGTACGTGCTGCGCAACTGGCGGCTGGTCAAAGTCGCCACCACCAAGGCGCAGCGCAAGCTGTTCTTCAATCTGAGGCGCCTGAAGAAGAATCTCACCTGGCTCTCGGCCGAAGAGACGGCGGCCGTAGCACGCGATCTGGGCGTGAGCCCGCGCGAGGTCACCGAGATGGAGCAGCGCCTCGCGGCGCGCGATCTCTCGTTCGACCCGGCGCCCGAGGGCGACGACGAAGAGAGCTACAGTCCCGCCGCCTACCTGCCCTCGCCGGATTCGGATCCGGCGGCCTCGGTCGAGGAGGCGGAAAGCGCCGATGACAGCGCGACGCGCCTGAAGGGCGCACTCGCCCGTCTCGATGCCCGCAGCCGCGACATCGTCGAGCGGCGCTGGATGTCCGAGGACAGCAAGGCGACGCTGCACGAGCTCGCGCAGAAGTACGGCGTGTCCGCCGAGCGCATCCGCCAGATCGAGTCGAGCGCGCTCGGCAAGCTCCGCGGCCTCATGGCAGCCTGAGAGCGCCGCCTCAAGCGCAGCCGGCAAAAACCGGGCTTTTTGCCTGCGGCCCACGGAGTGACGTCCGCCGAGATCACTTCCTGTGATTTCGGCCCATATATTGCTACCGTAGCCGCGCATGCGCACCGTGGCGGAATGGCTCGGCGAGTACGGCGCGAGCCACGAGAACCCTACCAACAAGCTCCTGCACTGGCTGTGCGTCCCGCCGATCGTGCTCTCGGTGATCGGGTTCCTCTGGTCGCTGCCCGTGCCGGCGACCTTCGCCGCAGCCTCGCCCTGGCTCAACTGGGCGACCCTCGCCGCCGCCGCGGCGGTCGTCTACTACTTCGCGCTCTCGCCGGCGCTGGCTGCGGGGGCGCTGCTGGCGTTCCTGGTGCTGCTGGGGCTGACGCACTCGCTCGCGCAGCTGCCCTGGCCCCTGTGGGCGAGCTCGCTCGTCATCTTCGTCGTAGCGTGGATCGGGCAGTTCGTGGGCCACGCGCTCGAGGGCAAGCGCCCGTCGTTCTTCAAGGACGTGCAGTTCCTCCTGATCGGGCCGCTGTGGCTGCTCGCCGCGGCGTACCGCCGCTTCGGCCTGCCGTACTGAAGGGCTTGCCGCCGCGGAGGCTTCAGGCCCCTGCGGCCGCCGCGGCACGCACCGCTTCCGCGACCTTGGCGTGCAACTCGCACTCGAGCGGATCGGGAACCAGCTCATCGCCGGCGAACGCCGCGATCGCCTCGGCGCCCGCCATGAGCATCCGGTCAGTGAACTGTCGCGCGTGCGCATCGAGCGCGCCCTTGAACAGCCCGGGATAGGCGAGCAGGTTGTTGATCCCCTTGCCGTCGGCGGCGAAGGCCGCGCCGCGCTCGCGCGCGACCACCGGCTCGATCTCGGGCTCGGGGTTCGACAGGGCAAAGATCACCTGCCCCTCCCTCACCCACTCCGGCCGGATCAAGCCCTTGACGCCGGTGGTCGCGACCACGATGTCGGCGCGCTGCATGACGCCCTCGAGCGTGCTGCCGCGGCCGCCGAGCGCCTCGAAGCGCGCCATCGCGTCGCGGCTGAGGTCGGTGCCGAGAATGTCGCGTACTCCATAGGCAAACAGCAGCCGCGCGATGCCGTTGCCCGCAGCGCCGAGGCCGATCTGGCCGACGACGCTGCGGCGCAGGTCGAGCCGCGCATTGCGGGTGCCGTTGATGAGCGCGGCGAGGGTCACCACCGCCGTGCCGTGCTGGTCGTCGTGCAGCACGGGTTTGTTAAGCCGCCGCCGCAGCTGCTCCTCGATCTCGAAGCACTCGGGCGCGGCGAAGTCCTCGAGCTGAATCGCGCCGAAGGACATCTCGATGCCGGCGATGATCTCGACCACGCGCGCCGGCGCCGTCTCGGTCATGAGGATCGGCACGCCGTTGATGCCGACCAGAACCGCAAACAGTGCCGCCTTGCCTTCCATGACCGGCAGTCCCGCGAGCGGGCCGATGTTACCGAGCCCGAGCACCGCGGTGCCGTTGGTGATGATGGCGACGGTGTGGTCGAGCGCGGTGTACTCGTGCGCGGCCTGCGGGTCGTCGCGGATTGCGAGGCACACGCGCGCCACGCCCGGGGTATACACATCGCGCAGCGTCTGGCTGGTGTTGATCGGCTGGGTCGAAGTCACGCGGATCTTGCCGCCGCGGTGGCGATTGAAGACCCGGTCCGACTTGCCGACGAAGCGCGCGATCGGCAGCTGCCCGATGCGCTCATAGATCGAGCGGTCCGCCTCCTCGTCCATCTCGACCGTGATTTCCCACAGCGTGCGCCCCGAGTCGCGCTTCAGAGCGCTCAGATGCTCGATGGTGAGCCCGGCGTCGCCGATCACCTGCAGCACCCTGGCGAGACTCCCTGGCTTGTGGATGGTCTCGACGACCAGAATCTCTGGAATCTTCATGGCCACCCCCGTGCCCTGAATCTGCGCGTCCCTTCTTAGGATACGATACGCGCCCGCGCCCGCACCGAGGAATGCCCTCCGTGGCCAAAGCCGCCGAATCCATCAAGTCCGCCGCGAAGGGCGCCGCCCTGGATCCGCTGGATCTCTACGGGGTGCGCGCCACGCTCACCGAGGAAGAGCGGCTGGTGCAGGACTCGGTCGCCCGCCTGGTGGACGAGGAGGTGCTGCCGGTCATCCAGCGCTGCTTCGAGGAGCATCGCTTTCCGCGCGAGCTGATCCCGCGGCTCGCGAGCCAGGGGCTGCTCGGCTCCTCTATCACCGGCTACGACTGCGCCGGCCTGAACGCCATCTGCTACGGGCTCATCTGTCAGGAGCTCGAGCGCGGCGACTCGGGAATCCGCAGCTTCGTCTCCGTGCAGTCGTCGCTGTGCATGTATCCGATCTTCGCCTTCGGCTCCGAGGAGCAGAAGCAGCGCTACCTGCCATGCATGGCGCGCGGTGAGGCGATCGGCTGTTTCGGGCTCACCGAGCCGCACGGCGGTTCGGACCCCGCGAACATGAAGACGCATGCCAAGCGTCGGGGCACCGACTGGGTGCTGAACGGCGCCAAGATGTGGATCACCAACGGCGCGATCGCCGATCTCGGCGTCGTCTGGGCCATGACGCCCGAGGGCATCCGCGGCTTCCTGATCGAGAAGGGTACGGCGGGGTTCACCGCGCCCGAGATCCACCACAAGTTCTCGCTGCGCGCCTCGGTGACCGCCGCGCTCTACTTCGACAACGTCGTGGTGCCGGAATCCCAGGTGCTGCCCGGCGTGGTGGGCCTCAAGGGCCCGCTGTCCTGCCTCACGCAGGCGCGCTACGGCATCGCCTGGGGAGTGATCGGGGCGGCGCAGGCGTGCCTGAGACAGCTCCTCGACTACACCGCGAGCCGTGAGCTCTTCGGCCGGTCGCTCGCCGCCAATCAGACCATCCAGGTACGGCTCGCCGACATGGCGCGCCGCATCACCACGGCGCAGCTGCTGGCTTTGCAGCTCGGGCGGATGAAGGACGCGGGCACCATGACACCCGCGCACGTGTCGCTCGCCAAGTGGAACAACTGCCGTATGGCGCTCGATATCGCGCGCGACTGCCGCGACATGCTGGGGGGCGCCGGCATCAGCGCCGAGTTCGCCCCCATCCGCCACATGCTCAACCTCGAGAGCGTGATCACCTACGAAGGCACCGAGACGATTCACCAGCTGACCATCGGGCGCCAGCTGACCGGCCTCAACGCCTTCTAGGCGCGCGCAGCGCGCGGCCCGCGCCGCCCGCTCAGACGACGCCGAGCGCGAGCAGCGCCAGGAGCGCAAGCCAGTTGATGAGCAGCTCGCGGCGCGGCGAGCGCGCCGGCAGCCGCGCCGCAAGGCCGATTGCCCAAGTCTTCATGGCGTCATTTCGCGCCGCAGCGCGGCCGCGACGCGGGCGCGATCGTGCCGCGCCGGTGAATAATTGTGGCGCACTGTGGCACCGCGGCGCGCTTTCACCCCCGTGGCGCACCCTGTAGCCTTGACGCTCATGAAACGCCTGATCGCCATCGTTGAAGATGAGCCCGCGATCCGTGAGAACTACGCCGCCGCCTTCACGCGCGAGGGCTACGCGGTGCGCGCCTACGCCAACCGGGCGCAGGCGATGAGCGCCTGCGCGACCCGGCTGCCGGATCTTGCGGTCATCGACATCTCGCTCGAGGACGAGCCGGAGGGCGGTTTTGAGCTGTGCCGGCAGCTGCGTGCGCTGTCGGCGGAGCTGCCGATCATCTTTCTCACCGCGCGTGATAGCGAGCTCGATGCCGTCTCGGGCCTGCGGCTCGGAGCAGATGACTTCCTCACCAAGGACCTGAGCCTGCCGCACCTGATCGCACGGGTGCACGCGCTGTTCCGGCGCGTGGATGCGCTGCGCAGGCCCGCGGCCGCCGACGAGGTGATCCGTCGCGGCGCGCTGGCGCTCGATGAGAAGCGCATGGCGGCGCAGTGGGACGCCAAGGTCGTACTGCTCTCGCTCACCGAGTTCTGGATCGTGCATGCGCTGGCGCGCCATCCCGGGCACGTGCGCAACCGCCAGCAGCTGATGGACTCAGCCAACGTCGTGCTCGACGACAACACCATCACCTCTCACGTGAAGCGCATCCGCCGCAAGTTCCAGGCCCTCGATCCGAAGTTCGATGCGCTGCAGACCGTCTACGGCATGGGCTATCGCTGGGTGGAGTAGCTGACCCGGCATGTCGCTGCGCCTGAAGCTGCTGCTGCTCGGCCTCGCCACGCTCGTGCTGCCGTGGGCCGGCTGCCGCTACGCCCGCGAGATGGAGTCCGCGCTGCGCCAGGGCGAGGTCGAATCCCTGACCGGCCTGTCCCAGACCATCGCCACCTCGCTGCAGGGGCGCACCGACCTGCTCTACCGCGAGCCACCGCCCGCCTCCCGGGCCGCCGCGACGCGCGCGGAAGGCGCCGAAGAGGCGGCGCCGGACGCGCCGGTGGCGGCCGACCCGGATTTCTACAAACCGACGCCTTACGACCTCGAGCCACTCGCCCTGAGCGGGGCGCCGCTCCTCGACGGCTATGCGGTCGATTGGCCGCAACTGCCGGCAGCCTGGGCGCACTTCGCGAAGGACGCGCAGCACCGCTTTGCGCTCCTGACCGGGGTACATGAGCGCATGCTGTATGTGCTGCTGGAAGTGCACGATGAGCACCCGGTATTCGATGCGCCGGGCAGCAGCTTCCTCGACCCGAATACCTATGGCGACCGCGTGTGGCTCGGCTTCGAGGACAACCAGGGCACCCAGCAGCAGGTGTTCCTCGCCGCCGCCGGTCCGGGCGCG